>DASXTI010000120.1:0-2606 GCA_036505535.1 Thermoanaerobaculia bacterium | reverse complement strand
TTGATGTCCAGAGAGCCGACCCACTGTCCATGCTCTCGCGCGAATCCAACGCCGCAGCAGGGACATCGATCGTTCATCGCGAAGTAAGTCTTGAAGAGCCTTCCCTTGCCGCAGACCGGGCAGCGGAGCCGGAGTCCGCGCCACACCGCCGTGCGCCAGTAGCCCTCGGGCCACCCGCTGCGATGGCGCGCGGTCGTACCGCGCCAGGGGAGAACGGGAGGAGGATCGGGTCGGCGCGCCGCCATGGAATGCTCATCTTACTGCCAGGCTGTGGCCTAGAGCGGCACCCGCTGTCCCTCCTTCGCAACCGCGAAGCCTCGCTTCTCCAGGTCCTCCTCAACCTTTCGGTCCCAGAGCAGCCGGTTCGTGTGGTTCAGGTGCACGAAGAACAGCCGTCCCTGCGTCGCTATCTTTCCTTCGAGGCGCGCGATCGTCTCGGGGACGAGCGGATGCGGAATGTCGGCAATCGCGCGTCCGGGAATCTCGTCGGCCGCAAAGAAGGTCCCGTCGAGAAACGCGATGAGCGCCGGATCCTCCAGAAGCTGCTCCGGCTTCCGATCCCATTTCTCCCACTTGTCGATGTCGGGGAGCCACAGAAGCCGGCGGCGGGGTCCGCGAACGAGATACGCAACGGTGTCGGAATCCTCGTCGCGGTGCGGAACGCGAATCGCCGTGACGTGCAAGTTCGGGGTAAGCGCGAACTCGACACCGGGCTCGATTTCGCGAATCACGATGTTTTCGTATGCGACGAGACGGCTCCATGGGCGGTTCTCTCGCAGAAACTTGGCCATCGAAGGCGTGCCGTAGACGGGAACGCGGTGCGCCGAAAGGACTTCGCGCCCGAGTTGGGCCAGCCCTAAATAGTGCCCGATGTGAGCGTGCGTCAGAAGGATTCCGTCCGGAAGCCCGCCGAGCCGCTCCATCTGCTCGCCGAAGTTTGGCGTCGCGTCCACGAGGAAGCGTTTGCCCGCAGGCGGATCGAGCAGGCCGAGCGAGGCCACGAGCCGGCGCCTTTCGGGGTTGCGCCGCGCCTCCACGCAGAGCGGCTGCTGACATCCCGCATGAGGGACGCCGCCGTCCTGAACGATGCCGAGAACGACCGCCTCGGGCCCGGGCGGCGCGATTTGTGCAAGCAGATGGACAATGCAGATGAAGATCATCGGATTTCGCCGGTAGACTGTAGCTCGTTCTGGGAGGTTTGCATGGCCCGCAAGAGTTTGTCCCGCGCAACCGCCGAAGCCCTCGGTCCGATCGTCGTTCCCCTGGTGACGAAGGTCGCTTTGCCGATCGCCATCGAGAGCCTTCGCCGTGGCGGAAAGTTCGACACGGAGAAGTTCTACGAAGAGGCGAAGGAAAGCCTTGCCAAGGGCGTCAAGAAGAGCCGCCCGGAGCGTGAGGAGCTGAAGGAGCAGATCGCCGACCGCGGCGCCGATCTCTACGCGGAGGTCCGCAAGCAGGGCGCCGACCTTCTCGAGACCCTGACCGAGAAGGGCTCCGCGCTCGCCGAGGACTGGATGGAAAGGGTTCGCCCGCGGCGGCGGCGCTTCCGCCTCGTCCCAGTGCTCGGCATCCTCGCAGTGCTCGGCATTGCCATCGCCTTAGTCGGCCGAAAGTGACGCGCGAAGCCCGCTAGGGCCGTCGCGCGTCATCCCGAGGAGCCTTCGACTCCGCTCAGGGCAGGCTCCGCGACGAGGGATCCCCGACTTACCCGCCGGCGATGGCGATCAATCGGGCGGCCGCGAGGGCCGCCCCTATGGTTGTAGGGGCGGGGCTTGTCCCCGCCCTTTCAGCCTACGGCCAAGCGTTTGTACTTGATCCGGTGCGGCTCCACAGCGTCGATGCCGAGGCGCCGCTTTCGATCGGCCTCGTATTCCTGGTAGTTGCCTTCGAACCAGACCGTTTGGCTGTCCCCCTCGAAGGCCAGGATGTGGGTGGCGATCCGGTCGAGAAACCAGCGGTCGTGACTGATGACGACCGCGCAGCCTCCGAAGGCGAGCAGCGCCTCCTCCAGCGCGCGAAGCGTGTCGACGTCGAGGTCGTTGGTCGGCTCGTCTAAGAGCAGGACGTTTCCTCCGCGCTTTAGGGTCCGAGCGAGATGGAGCCGGTTCATCTCGCCCCCCGAGAGGTCGCCGATTCGCTTCTGCTGATCCACCCCCTTGAAATTGAACATCGCGACGTAGGCGCGCGACGAGATCTCGCGCCTGCCGAGTAGGATCTTCTCCTGGCCGCCGGAAATCTCGTCGTGGACGGACTTCGAAGGGTCGGGCCGGTCGCGGTCCTGGTCTACGTAGGAGAGAACGACCGTATCGCCGACGGCGAGCCGGCCGGCATCCGGCTTCTCCTGGCCGACGATGATCTTGAAGAGCGTCGTCTTGCCGGCACCGTTTGCGCCGATGATCCCGACGATGCCGCCACGCGGCAGGTCGAAGGAGAGATCTTCCATCAGCAGGCGGTCTCCGTACGCCTTGCGCACCCTCTCCGCCCGTACGACGACCTCTCCCAGTCGCGGCCCGGGGGGGATGAAGAGCTCCTGCGTCTCACCCCGCGCCTCGGGGCCAGAGTCGCTCAAGAGCATTTCGTAGCGCTCGATGCGGGCGCGGCTCTTG
>DASXTI010000119.1:0-2802 GCA_036505535.1 Thermoanaerobaculia bacterium | reverse complement strand
GACAGCATGGGCGGGACGATGAACGACGCGGCCGCGATCCCCACGAGCGTCCCCAGGAGGATCCAGATCATCAGTCCCTTCATGCTCTTCCGGCTCCGCCGCCTCGCGGCCCGAAGATCGACAAGACGTGCCCGTCGGGATCGCGGAAGTCCGCGGCAAGCTGATCGCCCGTGACGATCCGGGGCTCCACGCGAAAGGCGACGCCGCGTTGCCGGAGAAGGCTGTACGTCGCGTCGATATCGTCGACGTGGAACACGAGCTCGGTCCTCAGCTCGACGGGACCCGGGAGGTTCGACGTTTGCCGGAGCGCGAGGGTCACTCCCCCGGCGTCCAGAAACGCGAATTCCGCCGAGGAAGACTGAACGGAGAGGCCGAGGGTATCCCGGTAGAAGACGAGCGACCGATCCAGATCCTCCACTCCGAGCATGATCGTTCCAATTCGCGAAAGCCCGGCCTCGCCGGCCACGTTCGTCCTATCTCTCCGGCTCGATGAGGACCGCCGTTCCGTACGCAAGGACTTCCGTCGCGCCCTGCGCCACCTCGTTCGCGTCGTACCGCATGCCGATCACGGCATTGGCTCCCATTTGCTCGGCGTGCCGCGCCATGAGCTCGAATGCCTCCATACGCGCGTGCTCGCAGAGCTCGGTCCAGAGCGTGATGTTACCGCCGAAGAGACTCTGGATCCCCGCGCCGATGGTGCCGATGAGACTGCGCGACCGCACCGTGACCCCGCGAACGATTCCGAGGGTGCGTGCGACCCGGTAACCGGGAAGCTCCATCGCCGTCGTGACAAAGGCCCTATTCAGCACCGCGCACCTCCCCGCTCACGGGCATGCCGCTAGCATAGAGTAGCCTCCGGAGGAGGAAGAAGGTGATGCCGCTTCGAAAACACAACGGACTCGGACTGCTCCTCGCGACCTTTCTCGTTCTCGGGGGAAGCGCCGCGGCCCAGGCTCCCGCCACGACCCCTTCGCTCCAGGAGCTCGAGATCGCCGACAAGGCCCGGATCGCGCTGGAAAAGCTTCCCTACTACGGCCCCTTCGATCTCATCGGGTTTGGAGTCCAGGGATCGACGGTGACGCTGTATGGCTGGGCCTACCAGGCCGTTAACAAAGACGAGGCCGAGGACGTCGTCAAGAAGGTGCCCGGCGTGACTCGAGTCGTCAACAAGATCGAGCCCCTGCCCGTTTCGATGAGCGACGATCGGATCCGCCGCGCGGTTTTCGCCAAGATTTATTCGGATGACTTCCTCCAGAAGTACGGCACGCCGATTCTGGGCCTCAACGCGGGCCGATGGGGCCGGCGCTATTGGGGACGCGGGCTCGGCGCCTTCGGCGGCTTCCTCGGGACCGAGCCGATCGGCAACTACGCCATCCACATCATCGTCAAGGGCGGCAGGGTGACGCTCTACGGAACCGTCAACAGCGACGCAGACAAGATCAAGGCCGGCATGGACGCGCGCGACGTGTTCGGCGTTCTGGGAGTCGACAACCAGCTTCAGGTCGTGAAAGACTGACGCGGCGAATCGAGCCCCTCGGGTCTCTTCCGATCCGCCGCTTGGAACGATGGCACGCGCTGCATTGGGTCTGCGACCGCATTCCGGCTGGGCCGCGCTCGTCATCGTCGCCGGAATGCCACAGGCGCCGGCGGTCCTCGACCGCCGGCGCATCGAGATCGCCGACGCCGAGATCTCCGGTTCGAGGCAGCCGTACCACGAGGCGGAAGGGATGGAGCTCCCGGATGCGGAAAAGCTCCTGAGACGCTGCGCCCGTGGCGCGGAGCGCCTGGCCCGCAACTCTCTCCGCGCGGCCGTCGGCGACGCGCGGAAAAAGGGCTACGACGTCATTGCCTGCGGCCTGCTCCTGGCCTCGGGCCGGCCACTGCCGGAGCTCGAGAAGATTCTGGCGTCGCACGCGCTGATCCACACGGCGGACGGGGAGCACTTCCGCGAGGCGCTGACACGGGCCAGCCAAGAATGCCGAATCCCGGTGACGAGGGTTCCCGAACGGGAGATCTGGGAGCGCGCCGGCTCGGAATTTCGAACTTCAGCCGATGCGTTGCGGCGCTCGATCAACGAGCTCGGTAAGTCTCTTGGCCCGCCGTGGACGCAGGACCAGAAGCTGGCGACGCTCGTCGGCTGTCTGGCTCTCGCCGCGGGGCGCTGAGCCCGGCGGCACCGGCGGAAGCGAAGTCCCGCTCTCAGCCGACCCGCTCGCCGGCGAGCTCCGGCTCGAAGCGAAGGACCGGTACTAATTCCTCGGCCGGGGCCCTTCGCGCCACCGCCGCGCGCCGCGCGGTTGGAAACAAGCGCGCGCGGTTCGCGCGGTCGATGCAGAGAACGATGAGACCGCCGATCAACGTCCCGACGGGAAGAGCGAAGAGGCTGACGGCGGCGAACGCGAATGCGAAGTTTCGGGCCCATACCCTGTAGCGGCGCAGGGAGTAACCGACGGCCGTATAGCAGCCGGCAAGAAGGGCCGAGGCCGCCGGGAGCAATAGATCCTGGGAGCTGCCTCCGGACACAAACACATACGCGCCGACACCCGAAGTGACGAGCGCCTGCGCCGCGAGCGCGTAGAAGATGAGCCCAGCGGCCTGAATGAAGCGCCTGGCGTTGCGAACGTTCGGGGACCCGCCCGCCTCTCTGACCGTCATCACTGACTCCTCCTCGAAAAAACGCGCCGGCGAGGGCGCAGAAAAAGAAACGGGCGCCTTGCGGCGCCCGCGCACATTCGATTTCACCAGGGACATCTCGAATCGAAAGATGCCCGCGTCTCCTTTGAGCTCAGTTGATCGTGGCGT
>DASXTI010000118.1:0-30531 GCA_036505535.1 Thermoanaerobaculia bacterium | reverse complement strand
CCGCGTGCGCGGGTCGGTCTTGAAGAAGGAGAGGAGCATGGCGCCTACCTTCTGCTCGCCCGACTGCGACGGATGCGTTCCGTCCGATTGGAAATCCGCGGGCTCCCAGACGAGCCCATCACAGCGAGGATTGAGCCCGTCGGCCCAGAGATAGGCGGCCCACCCGATCCATGGAGCGACCGCCGTGTCGGAGTTCAAGTCTCCGGCGCGCGGATCCACGATCACGCCGCCGTTGGCCATCTGGTCGATCTGCGCCTGGATGATCCACTTGACCGAGAATGCCGACTCGTAGGCGTAGGGCTCGGGATTCAACAAGGTTGTCGCATAGCCCGCGTAGATGCGGCTCGAGATGAAGACGAGCTGAATGTTCGGATATCGGACGCGAAGCGCGCGGATGATGTTGCCGGTCTCCGTCTCGAGCGTGTAGGCATCGGCGTTCGAATCGGGAAGGGAGACCGTCGGGCCCGCGTCGGCGACCTTCACCCACGCGGCCTGAACCTGCGCCTCGGTCAGCCCCTGGGCCGCCAGATCCACATCGCGCAACCGGTCGTAGTTGGCATCGGTCGGCGAGTCCCAGGTAGCGGCGGTCTGCCCCCCGCGCGCGCCGTTGACGATGGCGAGCGTCGTCTGGTTGACCTGCGTATCCGTCAGCGCCTGGCCCGTGAAGGTCCAGGAATCGCACGGTGGCAGACCCCCCTGCGAACAGAACTCCTGCGTCGTGTTCGACATGCCGATGGAAACGAGCGCGATCTTTCCGGAGGGATCGGGATTGCCATTGGTGTCGAGCGGCTGGATGGCCGCGGCGTGCGCCGCTCCGGCGGCCGCATGAGCCGGCGGCGGCGTATTTCGGGAGTCGGGGTAGAGCCCTCCGGAGAAGCCCAGATAGGCCGCGGGACCCGTCTCCGTCAGCGGCGTGAACGAGGGCTGGGCGGTAATCGGCGCGGCGAAAGCGAGAAACAGAAATGCCGCGAGCCCACGGAGCAGCCGACCGTTGATCCCCATCCCGCTGCGGCCTCCACTTCTCACGACGAGTGAATCCGCAAGGGGTTTACAGTTCGGATCGATACGCCTACTGCAGGTTGAAGGTCTTGGTGATGAAGACCGCCATCTGTTGCCGGTTGTTCGAGTTGGTCGGGCAGTAGCGCAGCGGGTTGGTCAGACACCCTCCCGTGATTCCACGCGCATAGAGATCCTCGATCCAATCGGCGGCGAAGGCGCTGGCCGGCACGTCCGCGAAGATCGTCCCGGTCGCCGGCGGCGGCACGTAGCCCGAACCGAGGTCCGTCTTCAAGAGGAAGACGGCCATCTGATCCCGGCGAACGGGATTGCCGGGGCAGTAGTTGCCGCCACCGCAGCCGCCCGTGATGCCCTCGTTGAAGAGTTGCTCGATCCAGTCGACCGCGAAGGCGCCGGGGCACGCGACGTCGGGAAAGATGCCGGCGCAGGCGGGAGGTATGTAGGCGGACCCGTGCTCGGCCTTGAGCAGAAAGACCGCCATCTGCGCCCGAGTGATTGGTGAGGTTCCGCAGTAGTTGCCGCCGCCGCAGCCTGCGGTTATGCCGTTGCGCGCGACCTTGACGACGTAGTCGTGGAACGTATTGGACGGCGGCATATCCAGGAAGTCGACCTGGATGGTCGTCGAGGCGAGCGGCGAGGGGCAGCCGTTCGTCGTCTCGACGACCGTGCAGATCATCGTCGTCCCGGGAGATCCCGCGTCGAAGACGATCTGACGGGTGCCCTGACCCGCCGTGATCACGCCGCCGGTCAACGTCCATGCGTAAGTCGATCCGGGATGGCTCGGCACGCTCGCCGAGGCGCCGGAGGCGCCGACCGGCACCGAGATCGGTGCCGTGATGACCGGCTGTGCCGGCGCGGGATTGACGGTGACGGTGACCGTGGGATTGTCCGTCGATGCGCACGGCGGCACCGAAGAGGAATAGACCGTGAGGGTGTAGGTCGTCGTCGAGGCGGGCGAGGCGTTCGGCGTGCAGCTCGCGGGATCGGACAGCCCGGTCGCCGGCGCCCAGGAACAGCTCACGCCCCCCGATCCCGACAGCGGCGTGGAAGCGCCGGCGCAAATGGCGGCGCTTCCGGACGCGACGGCCGTCGGCGTCGTGTTGACGGTGAGGGTCGCCGCAGCCGAGGTGATGCTCTGAGAGAAGTTGTCCGTGACGACGACGTCGTAGTCCCCCGAGTCGGACGCGATGGTCGCGCTGATCGTCAGCGTGTCGGTCGAGGAGCCCGAGATCCGGCCGCCGTCGGAGAGATTGCCGCCGTTCTTCCTCCACTGATACGTCAGCGGCGCCTGGCCCGAGGCCGTGACCGAGAAGACAGCGTCGTTGCCCGAGCACAGCGTCTGATCGGCCGGGTCGGTCACGGAAATCGGGACGCGCTCGTACGCGCCCATGTCGACGATTCCGGGCGGTACGTTGCCGACCCCCGTGTCCGGCACGTCGGGGTCGTCGAAGAAGCGGGGCAGTCCCTGCACATCGGACGTGGTGCCCCCCGGGACGAGCGTGTTGTTCCCCGCATCCACCGCGGGAGATCCGGGACCCAGGCGCAGGTCCGAAGGGGAGGCCAGAAAAAGAGGATCCGCCGCGATGTCGCCCGCCCCCCCGAAGGGCGAGCCCCCCTGAACGTCGCAGTAACTGATCGTGGCGGAAGAGGCGAAGTCGAAGAAGATCTCCGGCACGAGATCTCCCCAGAAAACGCTGTTGGAGATGGTGTTGCCGTTGCTCGCGATGAAGGCCGCGCCGTAGCCGTTGTTCGACGTGAAGGTCGAGTCCTGGACCGTATTGTTGTCCCCCTGAATCTGCAGGCCGTTGGGGCTGTTTTGCGCGACCACGCAGTTGAGCAGGGTCGTATTGCCGGCGGTCTGAACTCCCCCGCCGCCCGTCGAGGAGCCCGATATCGAGTTCGAGCGGAAAACGCAGCTTTCCACACTCACCGAGCCGCCGCCCGTGGAAAGCCCGGCTCCTCCGGCCCCGAAAGCCACAGTGTTGCCCGTGAACCTGCAGGAGAGAAAGCGAGGCGCTCCGCTCTCCACGCGCGCGGCGCCGCCGCGAAACGAAGCATAGTTGGCGGTGAAGAGCACTCCCGTCGTGAGCGGCGAACCGCCATTGACCCACAGGCCCCCGCCGCGGTCCTGATTGCTGGCCGGATTTCCGTCGGCCTGACCCATCGTCACGGTGAACCCGTCGAGCTTGCCGCTGTTGGTCACCGATGCGTCCGCGGTCACCACGTGAAAGCTGTTGTCGCTCGCCACCCCCGAGGTGCCGATATCGCCGGAGAGGACCGTCACGTTGTCAGAGGGGTTGCGCTGCGTGCGCTGGGTCTCGGTGCCGTTGAATCCGCCGTAAACGGCGACGCCATTCTTGAGCGCGAAGCCGACAGTACGGTCGGTCGTCGCCGTCGGCTTATACGTGGCGGCGGCGACCCAGATCTCGTCGCCGGATCCGGCCGCCGTCAGGCCGGACTGGAGGCTGTTGTAGGCGTTCGCCCAGCTCGTCCCGTCGTTCGCGCCGGTCGCGGCCGCATTGACGTAAACGACCATGGCGAGCGTTGCGGCTGTCGACGCCGCGAACAGAAAGACGAAGGCCGTGGAAAGCCGGATAGCCAGGCGCATTCCGTCGCTCCCTTCAGATGTCGGAAAACGTCTCTCATTGTCGCGCCGGGAGGCTCGAAACGTTAGCCGTCCTTTTGGACAGGTCGGAGGAGGCGCGGGTCCTTCGCCTCGAGAGACACCCAATCCTGGCGTCCCGCGTTACCATCGGTAACGAATCCATGATCGTCAGAGGAGTCAGACTGTCATAAGCTGAATGCCTCCAATCAGTTAGTGCCTGGCCTCCGAATTGCGTTGAAGTAGTTCGATGGTAGGAGGCATGGATGATCGATGTTGTCGATGAGCGGCGTGAATCGCAAGTCTCGATCGACACCTCCACTCTAAGAGGGGAGACGGCGGGCACGGACACGCGGTACACGATCGCACTGGTCGGGCCCGTGGATGAGCGCTGGACGGAGGCCTATCGGATCGTTCAGGCCGAATCGACCGGCTATCGGCGCTTTCACCTCGACCCGTCGAAGCGAGCGATCTCCTTCTCGTGCCGCATCGTCGATGGTCCCGCCCAGGTCTTCGAGGTGCTGGAGCGTCTCGAGGCGCTCCTCGGACTCGTCAATCAGCAGCTCGAGGGCAGCCTCTCCTAAAGCTCGAGGGCAGCCTCTCCTAAGGAAGGGACTACGGCCTTCCGCGCTAAGGCGCGAGAGGAGCCGCAGACTCTTCGCCACCGTCTCGCGCTCTTTGCGCCGTTAGTTAGACTGTCACGCCGATGCTTCCCCTGCGTCCATGAGAAGGTCGAAGCGTCCGCGCTGGCTCTCGTCGACGGCCCTCATCTTCTATGCCCCTCGTCCTGGGCGTGGTGTGCGGATACCTCTTTCCCGCCGAGCGGCACCCGGCCGCCTACGAGACGTTTCGGTTCCTATCGAAAGCCTTCATCAACCTGATCAAGATGCTGATCGTGCCGCTGATCTTCTCGACGATCGTCGTGGGGATCGGCAAGACGGGCGATGTGAAGGCCGTGGGCCGCATGGGAATCAAAGCCCTGATCTATTTCGAGATCGCGACGACGGCGGCGCTCGCGCTCAGACTCTCGATCGCGCACGGGGTCAAGCCCGGACGGGGTCTGACGCTTCCTCCGTCGGGCGAGCAGCTCGCGAAGCCGAAGACGCTCGTGGAGACGCTGCTCCACCTCTTCCCCTCCAACGTCATCGACGCGATGGCGAAGCAGGACATCCTGCAGGTCGTCATTTTCGCAACGCTCCTCGGCATCGCGGCGGCGCACGTGAAGCACCGGGCGGAGCCATTCCTCAAGTTCTTCGACTCGGCCGTCGCGGTGATGTTCCAACTGACCGACTACGTCATGGCGCTCACCCCTCTCGGCGTCTTCGGCGCGATGGCGGGCGCGGTTTCTCACCACGGTTTGAACGTGCTCGCCTCCTACGCGAGGCTCGTCGCATCGCTCTACGGAGCGCTCCTGCTTTTCGCTCTCCTCGTTCTGATTCCGGCGCTGCTCATCGTGCGCGCGAATCTGCGCATATTCTTCCGGAAGATCCGCGAGCCCTTCCTGCTCGCCTTCTCCACGGCCTCCTCCGAGGCTGCACTGCCGCGGGCCCTGGAGAAAATGGTCGAGTTCGGCGTCCCGGAGTCGGTCGCCGGCTTCGTGATCCCGGCGGGCTACTCGTTCAACCTTGACGGCTCGACGCTCTACATCTCGCTCGCCGCGCTGACCATCGCCCAGGCCGCGCGCGTCGACCTGCCTCTGTCGACCGAGCTTCTGATGATGCTCACGTTCCTGATGACGACGAAGGGTGTGGCCGGAGTGCCGCGCGCTTCTCTCGTCGTCATCGCGGCCGGTTGCGCGTCCTTCGGCCTGCCGGGAGAAGCGGGAGTCGCGATGATCCTGGCGGTCGACGAGTTGATGGACATGGCCCGCACGTCGATCAACGTGATGGGCAACTGCGTGGCCTCCGTGGTTGTCGCGCGATGGGAAGGCGTTCTGGGAGCGCCGCTTCCCATTCGCGACGAGGATGCCCCCGCGGCGGAGCTGGCGAAGGAATCCTTAGACGGGCAGCGTGTCCCTCAGTGAGGGTCCGTCAGCGCCGAGTTGACTTCTTCGAGGTCGAACCTCTCGGGGTCGAAGCCGGGACGGAGACGCTCTCGGGAGCCCGACGAGTAGGGGTGATACGGATCCCGACTGGCGACGACGCTGTCCACATAGTTGTCGGGTCCCGCGAAGTCCTCGGGTGGACAGGCACGCTCGCCGGCGAGGCAGACGGCCCACTTCGGATTTCCCGCCTCGAGGGCCTCGATTCTGACCTCATGCGTCCAACTGCCGCCGAGACCGTATTCATAGATAAAGGTTCTCGTCCCGCCGGAGAGAAGGTCCTGCAGGGTGACCCATCGCGAGTCCTTCAGCGGGTCGGCGGCGTCGGAAGGCCTTCCGAAGAACGCGTCGCCGACGCGAAATCGATGCGGGTGCACGTCCTTCCAGCCGATCACCCGTTGAAGAACGGAATGGAGTCGGCGAAGCGTGAAGCAGGCGGGCACCTGGAAGCGTCTCCAGATCGGCGGGACGATTTCGAGCAGAGTGACCTTCATCCGAACCACGTCCGAGACCCGCCCTTCTCGGACCTGCCCGGCATGGGCCGGGTTGCGGCCGAGAGTCTTCGACTCCAGCATCGGCTTCTAGAGCGTCCTAACGTACTCGGAGGCGTCCTTCTTCCAGACGATGACGCCGCAGAAGCGCTCCCCCTCGGGGCACACAGGGCGGACTTCGGCGAGGTGGCGCAGAGTGCACGGGGGAAGAAGCCACGGCCCGATCCGTGGATTGACCTCGCGGATCTGTAGCGCTTCATCGAGCGACGCGCGCCAGATTTCTTCCTGCGCGTTGTAGCAGAGGCGCATCGCGAACTTGTGGTGGAGGTTCAAGAGATCCCCTGACTCTGTGAATCGGATCGCGACGGCATTGGGCAGCAGGTACGCCGCATACTCGTCCGAGATTCCTCGGGCACGCAGCTCGCCGATCGCCGTCCAGATCTCTTCCATCGTGCTCCGGTAGAGCTCCTCGGCCTCGGGCACATCCGGAATCAGCATCGGAACGACGTAATCCGGCTCCTCCGAAAGATAGGCCGGGAGCGCCGGCCGCGAGGCGGGCGTCATGCGGTGCCGCTGGTCCTGGCTGTCGGCGGTGTGGGAGAGCTTCTTGCGGAACGTGTAGGACGGGTGAAAGAGCGCGCGCGCGAGCTTGTCGTTCGTGGTGAGCGTCAAGGTCTCGCCGAGGATGCGGTTTTGGGAAGGGTCGAGCACCATCCGGATCGCGTCGGTATCCGAGAGGGCGGCGCGCGGAAGGCCCAGGATCTCGCGGACGGCGGAGGCCAGGATCTCCTCGTTGTTCGCCTTCCAGTCCACGAGCTTCGAGACGCGCCCCGAAAGTTCCTCGTCGAACTCACGCCGGAACTGGCGGTCTGTGCTTCGTGCCCGCGGCAGCGACCGGAAGGCCGCGAACTCCGGCGTCTCCTCCAGCGGAAGCGGATCCTGGAGGATTTTCTCGTAGAGGGGATCGTGACGGAGCACCTCGGCGACCATCTGGCTGACGACCTCGCGCTGCTCGGCGGGAGCATCCATCGAGTCACACAGGCGCCAGTAGCGAAAAAGTGTCACGCCGGAGATGGTGTGGTACAAATAGGAAAAGGTCGCGACCGGCAGCACGTACCGCGCGATCTCCTGGGCTCGCTTCTGGATCGCACCGGCGAAAGTCCGCCGTCCGTCCCCGCGCGTCCGCCCCGGGAAAAGCCCAAAGTACCGCTCGCCGGCGGCCGGCGCGAGCAGTTCCGTCAACCTCGCATAGGCCTCCTGCTGACGCCTCGCGGTCTTTTCGAAGATCTCGCGCTCGTGGGCGCCCATCGGCGGGACCGCGTAGTTGCCCTTGCTGACCTCCACGTACCGTTGAGAGACCTGCTCGGAGTTGTAGAAGGGATGCGAGTGCAGAAAGGTCCAGAGGAACTGGCGCGAGACGTTCTCGAGGGCGAACTGGAAATGCGCGTGCTGAAAGGTCGTGTGGTGTCCGGCGTCGTAGATCGACTTGGCGATCGCGTCGCGGCGTTCCGGCTTCGCCGACGCCTGATCTTCCGTGATGATCCCTTTGGCCGAATAGCAAGTCCTCGCCGTCGCCACGACGTTCTCGTAAGGCCGCTCGAAGGCATGGACGAGGCGGACCTTGGGCGGCGGGGAGGAGAACGCGAAGCGCCGTTCGGGCAGAGGAAGGCTTGACATCGACTCTCCCATTCTAGTCGTGAGCGGCCGTCGAAGTAAGGCGCGGCCAGTCATGGGCTTACCGAGGTTGCAAATCCGGCGGCGGCGTTTCATAGTCGTCTCGATGCAGCTGCCGATCTACATGGACCACCACGCGACGACGCCGATGGATCCGCGCGTGTTCGAGGCGATGACTCCGTACTTCTCGAAGGTCTTCGGTAACGCCGCCTCGCGGAGCCACGTCTTCGGCTGGGAGGCGGAGGCCGCGGTCGACGTGGCACGGGAGCAGGTCGCCCGCGCGATGAACGCTTCGGAAAAGGAGATCGTTTTCACGAGCGGCGCGACCGAGTCGGACAACCTCGCGATCCTCGGTTGCGCGCGGATGCGCCGCCCGAAGGGGGATCACGTCATCACGGCTTTGACGGAGCACAACGCGGTGCTCGACCCGTGTCGACAACTCGAGCGGGAAGGATTCCGGGTCACCTACCTGGTCCCCGAGAAGAACGGCGAGGTCTCGGCGGAGCGGGTTCGCCAAGCCATCACCGAAACGACGATCCTCGTCTCGATCATGCTCGCCAACAACGAGATCGGAACAATCGAGCGGCTCGCCGAGATCGGGGCGGTCTGCCGGGAAAAGGGGGTTCTCTTCCACACCGACGCCGTGCAGGGCTTCGGCAAGATTTCTTTCGACGTCGAGGCGATGCATGTGGATCTCGCATCGGTGACGGCGCACAAGATCTACGGCCCGAAGGGCACCGGAGCGCTTTACGTGCGGTCCCGCCGTCCGCGCGTGCGTCTGGAGCCGATTCTGTATGGCGGCGGGCACGAGCGGGGAATGCGTTCGGGCACGCTGAATGTTCCCGGCATCGTGGGCTTCGGCAAGGCTGCCGAGATTGCGGTGGCCGGGATGTCGGAGGAGGCCAGGCGGCTGCGCCGGTTGCGGCGCCGGCTCTTCGATGGGATCTGCTCGCGGCTCGACGACGTGTTCGTCAACGGCCCGCCGCTTCCCGAGACCGAAGCCGACGGAGACCTCCCGGCGGGAACCGAGGATCGCCGGCTTCCCGGCAACCTCAACTTATCCTTCGCCGGCGTGGATGGAGAAGCTCTGCTCATCAGCATGAAAGATGTCGCGGTCTCTTCCGGATCGGCGTGCACCTCGGCTTCGATCGAGCCGTCGCATGTCCTGCGGGCGATCGGCGTGCCCGATGAGCTCGCCCATGCCTCGATCCGATTCGGCCTCGGCCGCGGGAACACGGCCGAGGAGGTCGACTACGCGATCGATACGGCGGTCAGAGCCGTCAAACGGCTGCGGGAGAAGTCGCCTCTGGCACGTATGACATCGTAGGGGCGGCCCTTGCGGCCGCCCGCGGGCGGGGACGAGCCCCGCGCCTACGCCACTCTGGATAGGAGAAAACGATCGCTGAATCTTTTCGCTGACCTCGTTCGAGATCTCCCTTCTTACGCGAACCTCCTCGAGAGGGTCCCGAGGGGAGAAGACCGCCTCATCGTGTCCGGCGGGGTCGGCGCTCTGCCGGCGATTCTGGTCGCGGCGCTCTCGCGCGACCTCGGGCGTCCCCTCGCCATCGTCGTCGCCAACGAGAAGGAGGCCGAGCGGTTCGTCGAGGACCTGTCGGCTACGGGCCTCGAGCCCATCTTCCACGCGCCCGCTCCGGCGCTGACCCCCTACCAGCGCATTCCGGCTTCGCTCAAGGCGCGGCGCGACGAGTTCTCACTCCTGACCGCTATGCGCGACGGAAGGCGTCTAAGAGCCGCGGTGCTTCCGGCTCGCTCCCTCTTCGTCCGTCTGCCGGACCCGGAGCAGTTCGAGGCGCTCTTTCTTCGGCTGCGAAAGGGGGATGACGTCTCGCTTCCCCGGCTCGTCGAGGGCCTCACGCGGCGGGGCTATCACCGTTCGGATCTGGTGATCGAGACGGGAGATCTGGCCGTGCGGGGGGGCCTCTTCGACATCTTCCCGCCGGACCGGGAGCTCGCGGTGCGCGTGGAATTGGATGGCGACACGGTCACCTCCTTGCGTCTCTTCGATCCGGACACGCAGCGCTCGAGGGAGCATCTCGATGAAATCCGGCTGCCGCCTTTCGCGGCGTCCGAAGAGTCGGAAGAGGCGCGGCGGCTGCTGACGGAGAGAATTGGGCGTCCCCCGTCGGAGGCGGAACGCGTCGTATTTGCGCCGGCGGTCCATCCGATGCCGGCCGGATGGCTGGATCATGCGGGGGACGCGCTCACGGTGATCCTGGAGCCCTCCGCCGTCGAAGAGGAGATCGCCGGCTTCGAGGAACGCATCGCGGCAGACCACGACGCGGACCGCGATGCCTTCGCGCCCGAGGAGCTGCTGCATCCCGCCGACCGCATTCGGGAGCGCCTAGCGAAGGTATCCGTGCGATTCGATCGTCTCGGGCTGTCGGAGGCGGGCACCGCCGCGATCCGGCTTCCTGCCGAAGCGATCGCAGGTCACGCGGGCCGCGCCGCGGAAGCCGCGACGGATCTCATTCACGCGCTCGAGTCGGGTGAGGAAGTTTTCGTCGCCGCGCGGCCGACCGGAGGCGTGGAAAAGCTCCGTCGCCTCGCCCTCGAGTACGGGTTTCACGTTTCTTCCGAGCGCCGGCCGGGCGTCGTCGTCTCGATTCCGGCGGAGGTCTCGTCCGGGTTCCGGCTGCGGGAGCCGAGGCTGGCCGTCTATTCGGAAGAGGAGATCTTCGGCGAAGAGCGGCGATCGGTTCTCGCGCGCCGGAAGCCCTCGGAGGCCTTCCTATCAGACTTGAGGGATCTGAAGCTCGGGGACGCGGTCGTTCACGTCGACTACGGCATCGGCCGCTTCAAGGGCTTGAAGCGCGTCGCCGTCGAGGGAGAGGAACGCGAGTTCATGGACATCGAGTACGCCGAGGCCAAGGTGCTGCTGCTTCCCGTCGAGCGGCTCGACCTGGTGCAGAAGTATTCCGGCGTCGAAGGCGTGGAGCCGGCGCTCGACCGGCTCGGGAGCGCCGGCTGGGCGAAACGGAAGGCATCGGTCCGCAAGGCGATGCGCGACATGACCGATCAGCTCCTCAAGCTCTACGCGCGCCGGAGCCTCGCCGAAGGGTTCACGTTCTCGAAAGACTCCCCCTGGCAGAAGGAGTTCGAGGATGCCTTCGAATACGTCGAGACGCCCGATCAGGCGCAGGCCATCGCCGACGTCAAACGCGACATGCAGTCCCCCCGGCCGATGGACCGGCTTCTCTGCGGCGATGTGGGCTACGGCAAGACGGAGGTCGCGATGCGCGCCGCCTTCAAGGCGGTTCTCGACGGAAAGCAAGTGGCATTGCTCGCGCCGACGACGATCCTCGCGGACCAGCACTTCCGTACCTTTCAGCGGCGTTTCGCGGCTTTCCCGGTCTCCATCGAGCTGCTCTCGCGCTTTCGCTCGCGGGCCGAGCAGAAGAGAGTGGTTGCGAAGGTGGCCGACGGATCGGTCGACATCCTGATCGCGACACACCGCATGCTAGGCAAAGACCTCGCGTTCCGGGACCTGGGAATCCTCATCGTCGACGAAGAGCAGCGATTCGGCGTCGCTCAGAAGGAGAAGCTCAAGGAGTGGAAGGCGTCGATCGACGTGCTCTCGATGTCGGCGACACCGATCCCGCGCTCCCTCCACCTCTCGCTGTCGGGCCTGCGCGATCTCTCCATCATCGAAACGCCGCCGCAGGATCGGCTGGCGATCGAGACTCAGGTCGTTCCGGCGCGGCCCGAGATCATCCGGGAGGCAATCGAGGCCGAGATCGCACGCGGCGGCCAGGTTTTCTTCGTGCACAACCGGATCGATTCGATCGGGCGAATCGAGCAGATTCTGCAAGAGCTCTTGCCTTCCGTGCGGGTCACCGTCGCGCACGGTCAGATGCCGGAAGCGCAGCTGGAGAAGGCGATGCTGCGATTCTTCTCCCGCGAGGCGGATGTGCTGCTCGCGACGGCGATCGTGGAGAACGGCCTCGACATCCCGTCGGCGAATACGATCCTGATCGACCGCGCCGACACCTTCGGCCTGGCGCAGCTCTATCAGCTGCGCGGCCGCGTCGGACGCAGCGACAAGCCGGCGTATGCGTACTTGCTGGTCGATGAGCGCGCGCCGCTCTCCGAGGTCGCGCGGAGACGCCTCGCGTCGATCCAGGAGTTCTGCGATCTGGGCGCCGGGTTCCGCATCGCGGCCAAAGACCTCGAGATCCGGGGATCCGGCAACATTCTGGGCGGCGAGCAGTCGGGACACATCGCGGCGGTCGGCTTCGAAATGTACCTCTCGCTTCTGGAGGAGACGATCCGCGCGATCCGGGGGGAAGAACCGCTGCCCGAGCGCACGGTGACGCTCTCCCTGGGACTCGACCTGGCCATCCCGCACGACTACGTCGAGGACGAGAACTGGCGGATGATGATCTACAAGAAGGTCGCGCGAGCGCGCAACGACGCGGAGCTCGAGGAGACCCGGCGCGAGATCGCGGACCGTTTCGGCGAGCCGCCGGCGGTCGTGCGTCGCCTCGTGGAGTACGCGCGGTTGCGGGAAAGAGCCGAACGGCTGGGCGTGACCTCGTTGACGCGCCAGGCCGGCCGGGTCCATGTGCGGTTTTCCGAGGACGCGACGGTCGACGCGGAGCGGCTGCTCGACTTCGTTCGGAGAACTGCCGGGGCGAGCCTTTCGCCTTCTCGGGTTCTCAGCTTCTCGGCGCCGGACGGGGATGCGCTCCTGGTGGCTCTGCTCGACGTTCTTCCCCGGCTCGAACGCCGGGCCGCAGCCTGACGGCAGAAGGGCCAGGAGGCGGTAGGCAGAGGGCAGGAAGCAGACGCGATATTCTTCGGAGCCACGTCTTGGAATTCGATGGGGCCAATGATGTTACGAGGAACAGTCATGCGTAAATCGGCACTTGTCATCTCGGGGATCTTGAGCGTTGGAGTGCTTCCGGCCGGCGAGCTGGTGGAGCGCATCGTGGCGCGCGTCAATGACCGGTTGATTACCCAATCCGAGTACGACCGCAGGCTCGCGGTCGCCATGAAGAACGTTCGCGGGTCGACGGATTCCGGTCAGGTCCGCAAGGAGATTCTCGAGGACATGATCCGCGAGAAGCTCCTCGATGAGCGCGCGAAGGAAATGTCGGTCTCGGCCACCGACGAGGAGATCGAAACGGCGGTGCAGCGGGTCAAGGCGCAATACAACCTTTCGACGGACGAAGAATTCGACGCGGCGCTCGCCCAGTCCGGAATGACGCGGGACGACCTGAAGCGTCAGATGCGGGAGACGATCACGCTCCAGAAGGTCATCGGACGGGACGTGACTTCGCGACTCGATCTCTCCGACGACGCCCTGCGGCTCGAGTACGAGCGGCGAAAGGAGAAGTTCTACGCGCTGCCCGAATCGGCCCACGTCGCTGAGATCGTTCTGAGATTTTCACCGCAGGACGCCGAGGCCAGGCAGCAAGCCGCCGAAAAGATCGAGGAGATTCGCGCCAGGATCAAGGCAGGCGGCTCCTTTGCGGATCTCGCCAAGGAGTCCTCGCAGGGAAGTACGCGAGAGCGCGGGGGCGATCTCGGCACCGTCACCAAGGGCGAGCTCGTCGGGGCCCTCGATGCAGCGGTCTTCGTCGATCCGCCGGCGGAGTATCCGGCGCCTGCTCTGTTGTCCGATTCGATCCACCTGTTTCACGTCACCGACCGGAAGCCCGCCGGCTTCCGGTCGTTCGCGGACGTCAAGGAAGATCTCCGCAAACGAATCTCCGATGACCTCTACGACAAGAGGTTCACGGAATACATGGATCGGCTGCGGCGCGAGGCCTTCGTCAAGATCTACGATCCGGAGCTCGCCCGGCTCGACGAGAAGAAGACGAGCTAGGTCCCGGCTCGCGAATCGCGTTCAGCCTCCTCGGAACGCGCCAGAAAGCACAAGCGTTGCGGGGGTCGCGCAAGAGACGCACAACGTCTTGTGCGTTCCCTCGAGTGCGCCTCCACCTCTTGGTTACGCCTTTGTTGCGCTCCTAATTTTTTTAGGCAAAGTTCTTTTCTTGACTAATAAACCTTGGCAACCATAACATCCGCGCAGTGGCCAAATCTGGCTAAAAGTGGGAGAAAGTGGTCCCGCCCACCGACGGGACGACATTTTTGAAGGAATGGATCGCTTTCGTGGAAGCGCTCCGGCCCGTCTCGACGAGAAGGGTCGGCTGAAGGTGCCGAATCTCTTTCGACAGCAGATCGAAGAAGCGTTCGGACGCGATCTTTTCGTCACGTCGCTTCACGGCAGAAACTTTCTCCTCTATCCGCTGACGATCTGGAGGGCGCTCGAGGAGAAGCTCGCCGAGCTTCCCGCGATCCATCGCGCCAAGACCAAGTTCCTCGAGCGGGTCAACTACTACGGCCAGGACGCGTCGATCGACGGGCAGGGACGAGTGCTCGTTCCCCAGATCCTACGCGATTCCGCAAAGCTCTCCCCCGACGTCGTCGTGACTGGAAACATCGATCACCTCGTGGTCTCCGACCGTGGCGCGCTGGAGAAGAGGCTCGCGACCGAGGACTTCGGACCCGAAGACTACGACGAGCTTTCGAAGCTCCTTCTTTAGGGCACAAACCATGAACCGTGAACCGGGGGATGACATCGATTGAGACGCGGCCGCACATACCAGTTCTACTGGAAGAGGTCGTCCGGATGCTCCGGCCGGAGCAGGGGGGCTTCTTCGTGGATGCCACGCTCGGAGCGGGCGGACATGCCGAAGGGCTGCTGGCGCGCGGCCCCAGTATCCGACTCCTCGGCGTCGACAAGGATTCCCGAGCGCTTTCTCTGGCGCGCAGGCGGCTCGCGCCATTTTCAGACCGCGTCACGTTCGCGCAGGCCAACTTCGGCGACCTCGATTCCGTGCTCGAAGGATTCCCGGCTCCCGACGGAATCCTCGCCGATCTCGGTGTCTCGTCGATGCAGCTCGACGAGGCGGCGCGCGGGTTTTCGTTTCGACACGATGGACCCCTCGACATGCGGATGGATCAGAGCGGCCGCCGTGCGGCCGACATCGTCGCGACGGCTTCGGTCGATGAATTGACACGGATTTTCCGTGAATTTGGGGAGGAGCGAATGGCGGCAAAGATCGCGCGCGGAATCGTGGCGGAGCGGACACGGGGACCCATTGCGACGACTCGGCAACTCGCCCGCGTCGTCGCCCAGCAGAAGGGAAGAGGGGAGAAGATCGACCCGGCGACCCGGGTCTTTCAGGCGCTCCGGATCGAGGTCAACCAGGAGCTCGCCGCCCTCGCCTCGTTTCTCGCTGCGGCGGTGGCGCGGCTGAAGGGGGGCGGCCGGCTCGCGGTCATCTCTTATCACTCGTTGGAAGACCGGCTCGTCAAGGAGACCTTCCGACGAGAGTCCGGCGTCTGCCTGTGTCCTCCGAGGCTGCCCACGTGCGTTTGCGGCGCCCGGATGGCCATCAAGCTCCTGACGCGGCATCCGCTGCGGCCGACCGAGGCCGAGAAACGGCGCAATCCGCGCTCGCGCAGCGCGCGGCTGCGCGTGGCGGAAAAGCTGCCCGAAGAAAACCTGGCGCGATCCGTAGCGTCGGTCGGATGAACACAGTCACCCTCACCCCGACCTTCTCGCGGGGGGAGAGGAGCGGTCGGAGGCGACGCTTCGCGTCGCGTCGGCCGTGAGCACTCCGTACGCGCAGTCCAAACGGGTCCAGAATCTCCACTTGACGCGCGAGCGCGACCGGCGTCGGGGGCGGGAGCTTGCGACGTTCCTGCTCGCGGGGCTCCCGATCGCCTGCGCTCTGCTGGGCTACGCCGCCCTCCACATCGAGACGGTCCGCGTCGGATATCTGCGCGAGGCTCGCCAGAAGGCGACGACCGAGCTGACGGAAGAGAATCGGCGCTTGCGCGCCGAGCTGGCGGGCGCCTCCTCGCCCGAGCGCGTGACATCGCTGGCACAGAGAAAAGGCTTGCGGCCGCCGCATCCCGGACAGGTGCAATACGTCGAAGCGTCCGGAGGGAAGACGCGTTGAGCGGCGTCCGACGGGGTCGCACGCGCCTCTTCGTGCTGATTCTGGCGATCTGGGGGGCCGTCGTGGTCGGCCGCCTGCTCCAGATCCAGATCGCGCAGGGTTCGCGCTACCGGGCGCGCGCCCAACGACAGCAGGAACGGCGCATCGAGATCGCCGCGCAACGCGGCTCGATTCTCGACCGGGAAGGCCGCGAACTGGCTGTTTCGGTCGAGGCGTCCTCCATCTATGCGATCCCCGAGGAGCTGCAAGATCCGGCCGCGGCCGCGCAGGCGCTGGCGCCTCTGCTCGGTATGAGCGTGCGAGACGTCTCCGAAAGGCTTCGATCCGACAAGCCATTCGTCTGGATCCGCCGGCAGATCGACACCGACGTCGCGGCCAGAGTGCGTGCGTTGAAGCTCGAAGGTCTTCATCTCATCACCGAACCGAAGCGTTTCTTCCCGAAGGGTCATCTCTCCTCTTCGGTGCTCGGCTACGTCGGAACGGACAACGTGGGGCTGGCCGGATTGGAGTATCTCTACGATAAGACGATTCGCGGGCAACCGGGTGAGATCGTCGCGCTGACCGATGCGCGGCGAAGCCGATACGGCGAGGCCGACGCCGCCAACAGCCGCCCGCCGAAGGAGGGCGCCTCGCTCGTTCTGTCGCTCGATTCGGGCATCCAGTTCGCCGCCGAGCGCGAGCTGGCCTCGGCGATGAACGAGCACCACGCGAAATCGGGCAGCGTCGTCGTCCTCGACCCGTGGAACGGCGAGGTCCTCGCAATGGCCTCGGCGCCGGACTTCGACCCGAACGAGTTCAAGCAATATCCGGTCGAGTCGAAGCGAAACCGCGTCATCGGCGATTCCTACGAGCCCGGTTCCACCTTCAAGATCGTGACCGGAGCGCTCGCGCTCGAAAACGGGCTCGTCTCGCTCGATGAGGTCATCGATACCGGTAATGGAACGATCCGCGTGGCCAATACGACGATCTCCGAAAACGAGCGGCACCGCTACGGCACTCTCACGCTCGCGGGAATCTTCGAGCGTTCGTCCAACATCGGCATCATCCGCGTCGGGCTGCGCCTCGGGCCGCGACGCCTCTACGACGGTGCAACCTCCTTAGGAGTGGGGCAGTCGACGGGCGTGGATCTGCCGGGTGAGAACCCGGGCATCTTCCGGCCGCTCGACCGCTGGTCGGCGCTCTCCAACGCCGAGATCTCGATGGGACAGGAGGTCTCGCTCAACGCGCTGCAGCTGGCGCGTCTCACCGCGATCGTGGCCAACGGCGGCTATCTGGTTCAGCCGCATCTGGTCACGAAGATCGTCGAGCCTGGCGGCGCGACCAAGCCGAGCCCGGTCAAGGAGCCGGTGCGCGTGCTCTCGGAACCGACGGCGCGATCCATCGCCAGAATCCTCGTCGGCGTCGTCGAGCGGGGAACGGGCGTCAAGGCCGCGATCCCGGGCTTCTCCGTCGCGGGCAAGACCGGGACGGCGCAGAAAGCCGGCGTGGGCGGCTACCAGGCGGGACGGTACGTGCCGAACTTCGCTGGGTTTGCGCCCGCTGATAATCCGCGCTGCGTGGCCGTGGTCGTGCTCGAAGAGCCTCAGGGCAAGTACTATGCGGCCGAGGTGGCGGCACCGCTGTTTTCGCGCGTGATGTCGCAAGCGCTCGGGATTCTGCGCGTCGCGCCGCGCGAACAGCAGGTACCGGCGACCGTACTCGCCGAGGCGGCGCCGCGGGCGATCCGTTACCCGGCCGGTGTCGTGCCCCTTTCATCGCACCGTGTGTCTGTCGGCGTCTTGGTCGAAGAGCCGGACCGCACTCCCCGCGCCGTCGGGCTGTCGGCCCGCCAGGCACTCGCGGTTTTCGCGCGAGCCGGCGTGCTGGCGCGTCTCCAGGGCACTGGATTCGTCGTCTCCCAGGATCCGCCTGCCGGATCGCCCATCCGGCGGGGAACTGTTCACACGCTCTTTCTCGCCGACAACGCGGCGGCGCCTGCCGGGGCAGCCGGGCGCCGCCCGGAGGAGACGGCTTCGCCTCCTTCGGCTCCGTGAAGCTGATGGAGCTGGCCGCCGTGCTGCCAGGCGCCGAAATCACCCGCGCGGCAGAAGATCCCGAAGTCGCGCGCATCGCCAACGACTCCCGACGCGTGCGTCCAGGGGACCTCTTCGTGGCCATTCGCGGCGAAAAGGCGGACGGCTTGGAGCACGTCTCCGACGCGTTGGCGCGAGGCGCCGTGGCCGTCGTGTGCGACCGGCCGGCGCCGGTGGGCATCCGGGTGCCCTGGATTCGCGTTCCGGAGCCGCGGCGCGCGCTGGCGCTTCTGGCGGCGCAGCTGGCGGGCCATCCGGCGGAGAGGCTCGTGCTCGCCGGCGTCACCGGGACCAACGGCAAGACGACGACGACCTCCCTTCTCGAAGCGATCCTCAAGCGGCGCTACGGAAAGGCGGGTTTCATCGGCACGACGGCGTATCGCACGCCGCGGCGGCAGATCGAGGCCGAGCGGACAACCCCCGAGGCAACGCTCATCCAGGATCTTCTCGCGGAGATGGTCGCGGATGGGGCGGTCGCGGCGGCGATGGAGGTTTCCTCCCACGCGCTCTCCCTCGACCGCGTGGAGGGATGCCGATTCGATGTCGTCGTCTTCACGAACTTGACGCGCGATCACCTCGACTTTCATGGCGACATGGAGGGCTACTACGCCGCCAAGAAGAGGCTGTTCGATTTGCGAAAGCCAGGCGCCTTCGGCATCGTCAATGCGGACGATCCTTACGGCCGCCGGCTCCTCTCCGAGGCGGTGCCCCCCCTCCGCCGCTTCTCTGCTTCGGGCGGGGAGGGGGATTTCCGCGCGGAGTCGGTCCACTGTGATATCTCCGGGACCGCTTTCGAGGTCGTGGGTGCCACAGGACGTTTTTCGATCGCTTCACCGCTGCCGGGCCGCTTCAACGTCGCCAACCTTCTCGCCGCCGCGGCCGCGGGTATCTGCCTCGGTGCCGCGCCATTGGAGATCGCCGCGGCTCTCGCGGATGTGGCCGTCGTTCCCGGACGGCTCGAACCGGTGGAGGTCGGCCAGCCGTATCGGATCCTGGTCGATTACGCGCACACGCCCGATGCCCTGGAACGGCTTCTTCTGGCCGTGCGCGAGCTGACGGAGAAGAAGATCATTCTGGTATTCGGGTGCGGCGGAGATCGCGACCCCGGCAAGCGCCGTCCGATGGGGGAGATCGCGGGCCGTCTCGCGGACATCGCGATCGCAACCTCCGACAATCCGCGCTCGGAGAGCCCGGAAGCGATTCTGAAGGAAGTCGAAGCGGGCCTGGCAGCCTCCGGCGCCACGAAATACTTGAAGTTCGTGGATCGGCGCGAGGCGATTCGTCAGGCGATTGAGCTCGCCAATCCGGGAACCATCGTCGTGATCGCCGGCAAGGGGCACGAATCCACGCAGATCATCGGTTCGCTCGAGGTCCCCTTCGACGATCGCCGGGTCGCCGCCGAATTCGCGGCGCCGGCATGAATTTCACGCTCGCGCAGCTCGCGGCGGCCGTCGGCATGCCGGCCGATGGCGACGCGAATCTATCCGGCGTCGCCGTCGATTCGCGCCGTGTCCAGCCGGGAGACCTCTTCGTCGCAATCCGCGGCGCAAGGGCCGACGGCCACGATTTTGCTCGCGAGGCGGCGGCGCGAGGCGCTGGGGCTCTCCTCGGAGAGCGCCGGCCTGCCGATCTTCCCGCGAGCTATCCCGCCGTGCTCGTCGCCGATCCCGTCGCGGCGATCCAACGATTCGCCGCGGCGCTGAAGAGGAAGATGACGTTTCACCTGGCGGCGATCACCGGCTCGGCGGGGAAGACGACGACGAAGGATTTCACGGCCGCGATCCTCGCGCGTCGCTTCGCGGTCGAGAAGACCCCGGGCAATCAGAACAGCCAGATCGGTTTTCCGATGTCGATCCTCAATCTGCCCCGCGACCCCGAGTGGATGGTCGGCGAGATGGGTCTTTCGGAGCCCGGGGACGTCTCGAAGCTCTCGCGCGCCTTCGAGCCGGATGTGGCCGCGATACTCCTCGTTGCTGCGGCGCACCTGCAGTTCTTCCGCTCCATCGATGCCATCGCCGAAGGCAAGGAGGAGATTCTGGAGGGCCTGAAAGCCGGCGGAACGCTCGTCGCGAATGCCGACGACCCGCGGGTTGCCGCGATTGCGGCCCGACACCGGGGCTTAGTGGTGCGGTTCGGCCGGGTCGCCGCGGCGGACGTCACGGCCGAAGAAGTCGAACCGCAAGCGGACGGAAGCCGCTTTCGCCTGAAGACTCCCGACGGCGAGGTAGCGGTCCAGCTCCCCGTCTTCGGCGCGCATCAGGTGACGAACTTTCTGGCCGCGGCGGCGATCGCGTTCTCGATCGGCGTCTCGGCCGCCGATTGTGCCGCCGCGGCGGGAGAGATGCGCGCGGCCCCCCATCGCGGAGAGCTCAAGCGCCACAGCTCCGGCGCCCTTCTCTTCGATGACACGTACAACGCGAACCCCTCCTCGATGCGGGCGGCGCTCGAAGCGCTCGACACGCTCGCCCGGCAGCGGGGCGCTCGCCGCCGCATCGCGGTGCTCGGCGACATGCTCGAGCTCGGATCGGAGGAGGAGCGCTGGCATCGGGAGATCGGTCGAGAAGTCGTCGGGCGGGTGGATCTGCTTCTCTGCGTGGGTCCGCGTGCCCGTATTCTCGGGGAAGGCGCCGTCGCCGCCGGTTTCTCGGCGGACCACGTCCGAGACGCTACTTCCGCGGAAGAAGCGGCAGCAACCCTCGCCGGGCTAATCGAACCCGGCGACGCCGTGCTCTTCAAGGCTTCCCGCGCCGTGGCTCTCGACCGCGCCGTGGCGATTCTGGCGGGCGAGGCCTGAGATGCTCTACTGGCTCCTCTATCCGCTCGCCGGCCGCTTTCCCGCCTTCAACGTCTTCCGTTACATCACCTTCCGGACGGCAATGTCTGCCGTGACGGCGCTGCTCGTCGCGCTCACGCTGGGGCCCTGGATGATCCGGCTCCTGAAGCGCTACCAGATCGCCCAGTCGATCCGGCAGGAGGGACCGAAGTCTCACCTCGCCAAGGCTGGCGTTCCGACGATGGGAGGGTTGCTGATCTTGCTGGCCGTCCTTTCGGCGACGTTGCTCTGGATGGACCTGGCGAACCGATTCGTCTGGATCGTGCTCGGGACCCTTCTCGGGGTGGGCGCCGTGGGTTTCGCCGACGACTGGGTCAAGGTCACGCGGCGGCGCAGCCTCGGCCTGACGGGGAGGGGCAAGCTCGTTCCCCAGTTTCTCGTCGCGCTCGCCGTCGGATGGGCGATCCAGCAGTGGGCGGGGCAAGGCGCGTTCTCCACGGTCATCACCTTTCCCTTCTTCAAGAAGCTGCTGATCGACCTCGGCATCCTCTATATTCCCTTCGTGGGGGTCGTGGTGGTGGGCTCTTCGAATGCCGTCAACTTGACGGATGGCCTCGACGGTCTCGCCATTGGCGCGGCGGGGATCGCCGCCGGGACCTATGCCGTTCTCGCCTACGTCACGGGCAACGCCGTGGCGGCGAAATACCTTCAGATCCCGTTCATTCCGCAGTCGGGGGAGCTCGCGGTCTTCTGCGGGGCGCTTGTCGGCGCCTCCCTCGGTTTCCTCTGGTTCAACTGCCACCCCGCCGAGGTCATCATGGGAGACGTCGGCGCGCTTTCGCTCGGCGCGGCGATCGCGGCCGTGGCGGTGATGACGAAGCAGGAGATCCTGTTGACGATCGTCGGAGGGCTCTTCGTGCTCGAGGCGCTCTCCGTGATCATCCAGGTCGTCTCCTTCAAGGTGACGGGGAAGCGCGTGTTCCGGATGGCGCCGCTCCACCACCACTTCGAGCTCCTGGGATGGGCCGAGTCGCGGGTCATCATCCGATTCTGGATCCTCGCGATTCTGTTCGCGGTGCTTGCCCTCTCGACGCTGAAGCTGCGATGAGGAGCGCACGGGAGGCGGCAGGCGGTAGGTCGGAGGAGCTTTCGCCGGCTTACTTACCGGCCCGGATCGCCGTGCTGGGTTTCGCCCGAAGCGGACGCGCGCTCGCGGAAGCGCTGCTCGCACGCGGCGTCGAGGTCTCGGTCGGCGACAGACGACCGGAGGCGGATTTCGAGGAGCTCGAGCCCCTGCGGAACGCCGGGATGCGGTTCTTCTTCGGCGGACCCTCCGTGGATTTTCTCTCGGACGCCGACTGGCTCGCGATTTCGCCGGGCGTTCCGATGCAATCCCCATCCGTCCAGGCGGCGCGCGTCCGGGGGATTCCCGTACTCGCGGAGCTCGAGATCGCCTGGCGAATCGCGGAGGCGGAGGTGGAAGGCCGTAATCGCTGGATCGCCGTGACGGGCACGAACGGAAAATCGACCACGACGACGTGGATCGCCGAGATCTTGAAGCGCGCCGGGCGGCCGGCGGCGCTCGCGGGCAACATCGGCGCGCCGCTGTCCGGGTTTCTTTCGGAGCGAACGCCGCGCGACTTCGTCTGCGAGGTCTCCTCCTTCCAGCTCGAGGCGATCGATGCGTTTCGACCCCACGTCGCCGTTCTCACGAACATCACGCCGGACCATCTCGACCGTCATCGCGACTTCGCGGAATACGCCGCGGCCAAAGAGCGTCTCTTTCGACGCCAGGAGAGGGAAGATTTCGCGGTCGTGAACGCCGACAACCCTCCGTCGCTGGAGGTTCCGACCTCGGCCCGGCGCGTTCTGTTCTCCCGTCGCGGCAAGCCGCCAGGCGGCGGCGCATGGATCGAGGCCGGGCAGATACGGTCGGACGTCGCGTCTCCCCCTCACGACGTGCTTCTCCTCGATCGTCTTGCCCTTCACGGCGCACACAACGTGGAGAATGCGCTGGCCGCGGTCGCGGCAGCCGAGTGTCTCCTCGCACCGCCCGATGCCGTTGCCGTCGCCCTGAAGACGTTCCGGGGACTGCCGCACCGGACCGAGCTCGTCGTCGATTCCGCGGGCGTCATGTGGGTCGACGACTCGAAGGGTACTAACGTCGACGCCACGGCGAAGTCGCTCGAGTCCTATCCCGAGCAGAGCGTGCTTCTGATTCTCGGAGGGCGCGATAAGCACGGCGATTTCGCTGCCCTGGCGGATCTGGTTGCCCGCAATGCCCGCGTGGTGCTGACGATCGGAGAGTCGGCGGCCGTCATCGAGAAGGCGCTTGCCGGAGCGGCGCCGGTCGAGCGCGCCGGAACGATGGAGAAGGCCGTGGAGCGCGCGGCGGGTCTCGCCCGCCCCGGAGACACGGTGCTCCTCTCGCCGGCCTGCGCCTCCTACGATCAATACCGCGACTTCGAAGAGCGGGGCCGGCACTTCGCGGAACTGGCGCGGGCCGCCGCGCGACGCGCAGGAGACGGAAAACGGAAGAGGGAAAACGAAAGGAAAGAAGAATGATTCATCGAGAGAGGAAAGGCGCGGGCAGGAAGCTTCTTTTCCCGTCCTGACATGGCCCGTAAGCTCGCGTCCGACAAGGTTCTCTTCATCGCGCTCGTGGCGCTCTCGCTCTTCGGGTGCGTCATGATCTACAGCGCGTCGGCGGTCTCCGCGGGGGAGACCTCCGGGAATCCTTATCGATTCCTTCTCAAACAGATCGCGGCGCTCGCGATCGGCGGCATCGCCGCCTTTGCCGTCTATCGAACCGACTACCGGCTCTTTTCGCGGACTTGGGTCGTCTACGGCGCCTATACAGGCGCGCTGCTTCTCGCGGTCTTTGCGCTCTTCCGGCCTCCGATCAACGCCGCGCGCCGCTGGATTCCTCTCGGTTTCATCATGCTCCAACCTTCCGAGCTTCTGAAGATCGCCCTCGTCCTACTGCTCGCGCATCATCTTTCCCGAAAGAGCGAGAAAGCCGGAGATCCCGAGCGGGCGCTCGCGCCGGTACTCGTCTTCACGGCCGCGGCGGCCGGCGTCGTCGTCCTCGAGCCGGATCTCGGCACGGCTTTCTGTTACGTGATGCTCTCCGCCGTGTTGCTATGGCTGGCGGGAGCGCGAGTCCGTGTTTTCGTCATCGCCGCCCTGGCGACGCTGCCGTTGCTGGCCGCACTGCTGTTGTCGGCAGACTATCGGCGGGCGCGTCTGCTCTCCTTCTGGAAACCCGAAGCGGACCCCCTCGGTGCCGGCTTCCAGGCGATCCAGTCGCTGATCGCCGTCGGCGCGGGCGGCTGGATCGGCAACGGGCTCGGGGGAAGCCGACAGAAGCTCTTTTTCCTCCCTTATCCGCACACCGACTTTATTTTCGCGATCGTGGGCGAGGAACTCGGCTTCGTCGGATCGCTCGCGATCGTGGCCGGCTTCGGTGTCATCGCATGGCGGGGTCTGCGAGCGGCGCGTCGCGCTCCCGATGCGTTCGGTGCTTTTCTGGCCGCCGGCGCGACCGCCATGATCGTCGTTCAGGCGGCGATCAACCTCTCGGTGGTTCTGGCGTTGGTTCCCACGAAGGGGATTCCCCTTCCGTTCGTCTCCTACGGCGGCTCCTCCTTGGTCGCGTCATGGATCGCCGGAGGGCTGATTCTCAACATTTCGCAGCACGAAGTGCCGGATTCGGGATGACCGGAGACCTCGGCGCTTACGTCATCGCGGCCGGCGGCACCGGCGGCCACATCATTCCGGGGATCGCCCTGGCCAACGAGATTCGCGCGCAGAAACCGAGCGCCGAAATCCTCTTCATCGGGACGGCGCAGGGTCTCGAAGGAAAGATCGTGCCTGCCGCGGGATTCTCGCTCGCCTTGGTCGATGCCTCCGGATTCATCGGCCAGACATGGACCAAACAGATCCAGTCCCTCGCTCGGCTCCCCAAGGGTTTCATCGAAGCGCGGGCGCTCTTGAAGCGTCACAAGGCCCGTGCGGCAGTTGGCGTGGGCGGGTACGTCACGGTGCCTGTCTTGATGGCGGCCCGCATGCTTGGGGTTCCGACGCTCATCCATGAGTCCAACGCCATGCCGGGCGCGGCGAACCGCTATCTGAATCGCTTCGCCACGAAGACGGCGGTGGGGCTGGCCGCGGCCAACTCGCACTTCCGAAAACCCGGCGTCGTGACGGGCACGCCTGTGCGGCGCGAGTTCTTCGAGATCCCGGCGCTCGATCCCGCCTCGACGACGCGCCGCCTCCTGGTCTTCGGGGGGAGTCAAGGCTCACGGGTCATCAACCGCGCGATGGCCCGCGCGGCCGTGCTGCTCGAGAAATCCGACGTTGAGGTGATCCATCAGACCGGCGACAAGGACATCACCGGAACACGGCAGCGCTATTCGCGTATCCCGGCGCGCTGGAAGCTCGAGCCCTTCCTCCCGCGGCTCTGGGAGCAGATGGGCTGGGCGGACCTGGTGCTCTGCCGCGCGGGCGCGATGACCGTCTCGGAGCTCGCCGCTGCGGGTCGTCCCTCGATCCTCGTGCCTTTCGGCGCCGCCGCCGCAGGACACCAGCTCGAGAATGCCCGTGCCCTTTATCGCGTCGGGGCCGCGGCGGTGATGGAAGAAAAAGATTTGGCCGCCGAAAACCTGGCCGCCGCCTTCATGCAGTTCCTGAAGGATCGGGCGAAGCTCGTGACCATGGGGCAGAAGGCGAAGTCTCTGGCGAAGCCCGACGCGGCCCGGGACCTCGCGCGGCTCGTCTTCGAAGCGGAGACGGCAAAGTGAGGTTCCTGCGCCTGCGTCGCATTCACTTCGTCGGCGCGGGGGGTGTGGGGATGAGCGGGCTCGCCGAGATCCTTCTCCTGGCGACACCTCTGGAGATCTCCGGCTGCGATCTCGCGCGCTCGGAAAACACGGCCCGGCTCGAAAAACTGGGTGCGCGGATCGATCTCGGTCACGACCCGCGGCACGTGGCCGTCTCGGATCTTCTCGTCATCTCGTCGGCCGTCGGCGAATCCAATGCGGAGGTCGCGGAGGCGCGCGCGAAGGGAATTCCGGTCATCCGTCGGGCCGAAATGCTCGGCGAAATCATGCGTCTGAAACAGGGTATCGCCGTCGCGGGAACGCATGGCAAGACGACGACCACCTCTTTGACGGGAATGGTCTTGACCGAGGCCGGCTTCGATCCGACGATCGTCGTGGGCGGCCAGGTGCGCATCCTCGGAACCAACGCGCGCCTCGGCAAGGGAGACTATCTCGTCGCCGAAGCCGACGAGTACGACCGATCGTTTCTGCAGCTCACGCCGGTCGTGGCCGTCATCACCAACGTGGAGGCGGATCACCTCGACACGTATCGCGATCTCTCAGACATCCTCGACGCCTTCGCGACGTTCGCCAATCGCGTTCCGTTCTTCGGCTCGGTCGTCCTTTGCGTCGACGACCCGGGGGCGCGGAGCCTCTTGCCGCGGATCCATAAACGAGTCGTGACCTACGGCGAGTCCGCCGGAGCGCAAATCTCGGCCCGCGCCATCCGCCTCGAAGCGACCGGAACGGTCTTCGAAGTCTGGGACACCGAGGAGGGAATGCTCGGATCGGTACGATTGAAGCTGCCCGGGCGGCACAACGTTCTCAATGCCTTGGCGGCGGTCGCGGCCGGACGCGAGCTGCGGATTGCCTTTGAGTCGATCGCCCGCGCCCTCGAGGCGTTCACGGGTGTGGTGCGGCGCTTTGAGAGAAAAGGCGAGCGCGAAGGCGTTCTCGTCGTCGACGACTATGCGCACCACCCGACAGAAATCCGCGCGACCCTTTCCGCGGCTCGCCAGGCCTACCCGGGCCGGCGTCTGGTGGCTCTCTTCCAGCCGCACCTTTTCTCGCGGACGCGGGACTTCTCGAATGACTTCGGCGCGGCCTTAGGTGAGGCCGACGCGGCCGTCGTCATGGATGTCTATCCCTCGCGGGAAGGGCCGATAGCGGGCGTGACGGGAGAGCTGGTTGCCGACGCGGCCCGCCGCTCCGGACTGTTCGCCGTAACGTATGTTGCTGATAAGACAGCAGTTGTCGAATGCCTCGAGCGGACCCTCTGTCCGGGAGATCTTCTCGTGACCCTCGGCGCGGGAGATGTCGTCAAGTTCGGAGAGGAGTACTTGAGCCGTGGCCGGCCCGGATAGAGAACCTCCCTTCCTGCGACGCGGAGGCGTCGTCCCCCGCAAGCGCAAAAGGCCTCTGACCCTGCGTCTGGCGCTTGCCGGGCTCATCATCCTTGCCGCGATCCTGGGCTTGGTCCGGTTTCTCTCCAGTTCCCACTTCGCCGTGCGGCGCTTCGACGTCTCCGGCAATTCGCAGGCGCGCACCGAGGAGATTCTCGCGGCGCTGGCGGAATGGAACGGCCGCAATCTCGTCACGTTGAATCTTGCGCCGCTGGCGCGGCGCATCGCCGACCACGCGTGGGTCGAGCGAGCCACGATCTCGAAGCGATTCCCGGACGGTCTGGCCATACGCGTGACCGAACGGCGAGCCCTCGCGCTCTATCGCGAGGTCGAGCGCTTCTGGTTCGTCGGCGCGGACGGAAATCTCATCGCGCCGTACGATCCGCGGCGCGATCGCACGGAATATGTGATCTTGACGGGCGATCGGCGCGTGCTGCCAGACGCGGTGGGATTGCTCGAGAATCTGCGCGTCGCGTGCCCCGAGTATTTTTCGGCGCTGTCGGAAATCGCCTCGCTCCCGGACGGCGGATTCGGTATGATGGATGCGATTTTCCGAAGGCCGGTTCGTGTTCTTCGGGCAGACGCTGCGGAGAAGGTTCGCGCGCTGATCGAGGCGCGTGGTTTCATTGAGAGTCGCGGGTGGGAGGCACGGGCCATCGATCTCCGTTTTGCGGATCGAGTCATTCTCGTCGGCGCGTACGGCGCGGGGAATCGTCTCTGATGCGACGTGCCGGTAAACGGGAGACGGGAGACGGTAGACGAATCTCTGGAAGGCTTCTCCACTTCCGTCTTCCGGCTTCCGGCTTCCGGCTCGGGTTCCTCTGATGGCCAAGCCCGAGAGCTTCCTCGTCGCCTGCGACATCGGAACATCCAAAATCTGCGTGCTGATCGGCGAACAGAATGCCGCCGGCTCCCTCGATGTGATCGGCAAGGGCGCGGCCGCCAACCGGGGCACCCGCAAGGGCAACATCATCAATGTGGACGCCACGATCGAGGCCATCAAAAGAGGGGCGGAAGAAGCCGAGATCATGGCCGGAGTACAGATCTCCCGCTCCTGGGTGGGGATTTCCGGCTCCCACGTCCGCTCCTTCAACAGCCGGGGTGTCGTCGCGGTGGCCGGCAAGGACCGCGAGATCACGAAGGAAGACGTCGCCCGCGTCATCGACGCGGCCCGGGGTATCCAGATCCCTCAGGACCACGAGGTCGTCCACGTCGTACCCCGCGACTTCGCGGTCGACGGGCAAGACGGAGTGGCCGACCCTCTGGGCATGATTGGCAGCCGCCTCGAGGCCGACGTGCACGTCGTCACCGCCCCGGTCGCCGTCACGCAGAACATCGTCACATGCATGAACAAGGCGGGCATCGAGGTCGTGCAGCTCGTGCTCGAGCAGTTCGCCGCGGCCGAAGCGGTCCTCACTCCCGACGAGAAGGAGCTCGGCACCTGTCTGGTGGACATCGGCGGAGGGACGACCGAGGTCGCCGTCTACCAGAAGGGCACGATCGCGCACACGGCCGTCGTACCGATTGGCGGCGACCATTTCACCAACGATCTGGCCGTGGTCCTTCGCGCGCCTATTACGGACGCCGAGCGGCTGAAGAAGAAGTTCGGCTGCGCGCTACGGTCGGCCGTACCGGAGGACGAGATGGTCGAGGTGCCGATGGTCGGCGGCCGGGCGCCCAAGCTCTGCCCGCGCTCCACACTGTCGGACATCTTGCAGCCGCGCGCCGAGGAACTTCTCGGCCTCATCCACGAAGACATCAAACGGCTCGGCTTGGACAAGGAGATTCGGTCGGGCGTCGTTTTGACGGGCGGAGGCTCGGAGCTCGAGGGGATCGTCGAGATCGCCGAGAGCATCTTCGACGGCCCGGTCCGCCGTGGGATTCCGGCGGGCGTAGGGGGGCTCGTCGACGTCGTGTCGCGCCCCGAGTGGGCGACTGCCACGGGCCTTCTCTTATACGGTCACCGCTACAAGCCGGCGCGCCGGCGGGCGAAGGCCTTCTTCCAGGCGGCCAACTCGGTGTCCCGTTTCATCCGGGATTTCTTCTGATGGCTTCGAAGATAAGACGGCGACGGAGGGAAATGCCCATGATCGAATTCCTGGATGACGAGAGCCGCACGCTCTCCATCGAGCTGGACGGAGGGGACGCCTCTCCCGCGACGATCCGCGTGATCGGTGTCGGCGGTGGCGGATCCAACGCGGTCAACCGGATGATCGCCGCGGGTGTGAAGGGCGTGGAGTACTTCGCGTGCAACACCGACTTGCAGGCGCTGCGCCGGTGCGCGGCGCCGAACAAGCTGCAGATCGGCTCTCGGTTGACGAAGGGCCTCGGCGCCGGAGCCGACCCCGACGTCGGCCGCAATGCGGCCCTCGAGGATCAGGACAAGCTCGGGCAGGCGGTCGCGGGAGCCGACATGGTCTTTCTCGCGATGGGTCTGGGAGGCGGAACCGGATCCGGTGCCGGTCCAATCCTCGCCAAGCTCGCGGTGGAAGCCGGAGCGCTTGCGGTCGCGGTCGTCACCAAGCCATTCGAGTTCGAAGGCAAGAAGCGTATGCGACAGGCGGAGCGCGCTTCCCGGGAGCTGCGCGATCACCTCGACACGCTCATCACGATCCCGAACCAGCGGTTGCTCGCGTTCGTAGAGCGAAACACACCGCTGCAGGAGTCCTTCAAGATCGCCGATGACGTGCTGCGGCAGGCGATCCAGGGGATCTCTGATCTGATCAACTGCCCGGGCGAGATCAACCTGGACTTTGCCGACGTGCGCAAGATCATGTCCGACATGGGGCGAGCGCTGATGGGTACCGCCATGGCCGAAGGGGAGAATCGCGCGGTTCACGCCGCGCAGGCGGCGATCTCTTCGCCGCTGCTCGAGGACGCCTCGATCGAAGGGGCGCGCGGGGTGCTCATCAACATCACCGGCGGGGCGGACTTGACGCTGTTCGAGGTGACCGAGGCCGCGCAGATCATCCAGCAGGCGGCCGACCCCGAGGCCGAGATCCTCTTCGGTTGCGTCCACGACGAGAAAATGGCGGGGAGCGTGAAGGTCACTGTCATCGCGACGGGATTCGACCGGCTCGAGCGGGATCTCGCCGAGATCGAAGAAGAGGCCAAGCCGGTGACGACCGCCACGAAGACGCTTCGTCCGCCGTTTCTTCGGGGCGACGACTCGGGCGGCTTCGGCCCGAATGCATCGGCACGCGACGATTTCGATATCCCGACGGTCCTGCGCAGGCAGATGGACTGAGAAGAAATTGGTGATTGGAGATTTGTGATTGGTGATCAGGGCGAAACAGCCACTCTGACCCCCCGATCACAAATCACAAATCACAAATCACAAATCCTTTCCTTTCCGGATTCTCTCCTGCCGCTTCCGGATCCGGCGGTGCCGCCACTCCCTGTAGATCTTCTCGAGCCTGGGGTGCCGGTGGCGAAACCGACGGATCGCGCGGCGCACGCTCGGGAAGACGAGCGAGAGAAAGATCGCGCTCATGATGAAGAAGGCAATCTGCGGCATGACAGGTATCAGCACGCCGATGACCCCGAGGATGAAGAAGACGATTGCCAGAATGAGGTTGCGAATCTTGCCGCGGCGCAGCGGCGGGGTGTGGCGGCTCATGGCTCGGCCACCGCGGCCTTGATCA
>DASXTI010000117.1:0-32426 GCA_036505535.1 Thermoanaerobaculia bacterium | reverse complement strand
GCACGACATCGTGAATGTCCTCGACCGGATTCTCTTGGTGCTCATGATCATCGAGCTGCTCTATACGGTGAAGGTTTCCTTCCGGGAGCACGCCCTCATTCCCGAGCCCTTCCTGATCGTGGGTCTCATCGCCGTCACGCGGCGGATCCTGATCGTGACGGCGCAGTTCGCGGTCTTCCTGGAGAAGCCCAACGACCCCGCCTTCCGGAATGCGATGCTCGAGCTCGCGCTCTTGACCGTCATGGTCGTGGCACTCGTCCTCTCGCTGCTGATGCTTCGCAAGCGCGCCGCGACGCCGCTGCCCGATCGCGCCTGATCAGGGGCAAATGAAGAGCGCGGCGTTCCCGCCGCGCGCTCTCGATTCCGTCCCGATCCCGGCTACTTCCGCGGTCCTCGTCCTCCGCGGTGCTCGCGGTTGAAATGGCCGCGCTGCTCCCCGCGGCTGTGGCCGCCGCGCGGAAACTCGTCGCGCCCTTCGTCCTCTCCCGGCACGCCGACGGGAGCCATCGCCATCTCCGCCTCGAGCTCCTCCTTGGAGAGAGCCTGTTTGCGCGAAAGCTTGATCTTCCCGGTCGGATCGACCGCGATGATCTTGACGGTCACCTCGTCCCCCTCCTTGACGACATCGGTCGTCTGCCGCACGCGGTAGGGCGCGAGCTCGGAGATGTGGACGAGCCCGTCCTGTCCGGGCAGGATCTCGACGAACGCGCCGTAGGCCTCGACGCGCCGCACCTTGCCGCGGTAGACCTTTCCGATCTCCGGCTCCTGCGTGAGTCCCTCGATGATCTCGATCGCCTTCATCGCCGCCGCCTCGTCGGAGGAGGCGATGGAGACCTTGCCCGAATCCTCGACGTCGATCTTGCAGCCGGTCTCCTCGATGATCGAGCGGATCGTCTTTCCGCCCGAGCCGATCACGTCCCGGATGCGGTCTCTCGGGATCTGGATGGTGAAGATTCGCGGTGCGTAGCGCGATATGTTCGGGCGGGGCTGTTCCAGGGCCGAGGACATCTTCCCGAGGATGTGCAGCCGTCCCATCCGAGCCTGCTCCAGCGCTTGCTCGAGGATCTGACGCTTCAATCCCTTGATCTTGATGTCCATCTGGAGTGCCGTGATCCCGTCGCGAGAGCCGGCGACCTTGAAGTCCATGTCGCCGTAGTGGTCTTCCTGTCCGGCGATGTCCGTCAGGATCGCGTAGCGGTCGCCGTCGGAGACGAGGCCCATCGCGACGCCGGCGATCGGGGCCTTGATCGGCACGCCGGCATCCATCAGGGCGAGGGTGCCGCCGCAGACCGTCGCCATGGAGGATGAGCCATTCGACTCGAGGATGTCGGAGACGACCCGCACCGTATACGGGAAAGCCTCTTCGGAGGGGAGCATCGGAGCCAGCGCCCGGCGGGCGAGGTTGCCGTGGCCGATGTCGCGGCGCGAGGGACCGCGCATGAATTTCGTTTCGCCGACCGAGAATGGCGGAAAGTTGTAGTGGAGCAGAAACGTGTGCTCGCTCTCTCCCTCGTACTCCTCGATGATTTGAGCGTCGTCGGAGGTGCCGAGGGTGGCCGTCACGAGGGCCTGCGTCTCGCCGCGGGTGAAGAGGGCCGAGCCATGCGTGCGGGGAAGCAGGCCCACCTCGCATAGGATCGACCGAATCTCGTCGAAGGCTCGGCCGTCGAGGCGTTTGCCTCCCAGGATCGTCTCGCGCGTTAACACCTTGACGAGATCGTCGGCGGCGCGGGCCGTCTGCTCGCGCTTCTCCTCTTCGGTCTCGGGAACGAGCGAGACGACGGCCTTCTTGACGGCCTTGATCTCGGCGTAGGAGGCTATCTTGCCCCTCATCGTCAGGGCGGCCCGCATCGGCTCTTCCCACTCCCGCCGGAGTTCGGCGAAGAGACTCGCCGGGTAGGGCTCCGGAGCCTGCCAATCGGGCTTCAGGAATCCGCCGCGCCGCTGGAGTTGCAGCTGCGCGGCGACGATCTGTCGGACCGCTTCGTGCCCGAAGAGGATCGCATCGATCATGGTCTGTTCGGCAACCTCGCGGGCACCGGCTTCGACCATGACGATGGCATCGTCCGTGCCCGCCACGATCAAGTCCACATCCGACTTGTCCCGCTCCGCATTGGTTGGGTTCAGCACGAAGCGTCCGTCGAGCCGCCCCACCCGTACGGCGCCGATCGGCGCGTAGAAGGGGATGACGGAGCATGCGAGCGCCACGGACGCTCCATTGATGGCGAGCACATCGGGATCGTTCTGGCCGTCGGCCGAGAGGACGAAGGCGATGATCTGGGTCTCGTGGAAAAACCCTTTCGGAAAGAGGGGCCGCAGCGGCCGATCGATCAGCCGCGATGTCAGGATCTCCTTTTCGGTCGGCCGGCCCTCCCGCTTGAACCAGCCGCCGGGGATGCGTCCCGCGGCGTAGGTGTTCTCGCGGTAGTCGACGGTGAGCGGAAAGAAGTCGGCGGCCTCCTTCGGCTCCTTGTTGAAGACGGCGGTGGCCAGCACGACGGAGTCGCCGAAGCGCACCATCGCGGCCCCGTCGGCCTGCCGGGCGAGCTTGCCGATCTGGATGTCCATGGACTTCGAGCCGACGGGAATGGAGATCTGGTCGATCATGGTCTTTACCCTTCTGTTCTATGACGCCGGAGGCCGTCGTGCGGAAGCGGCGACTCGTCGACGAGGCTCGCGGCGGCATCGCCGCGGCGCCGGCTCTGGCGCCGGACGGACTACTTCCGAAGGCCGAGGCGCTCGATTAACTTGTGGTACCGGTTGGCGTCCTCGCTCCGGAGATACTCCAAGAGCCGGCGCCTCCGGCCGACCATTCGCAGCAGGCCGCGGCGGGAGTGGTGGTCCTTCGCGTTCGACTGGAAATGCTCGGTCAGGTACGCGATGCGGTTGGTCAGAAGCGCGACCTGGACCTCCGGCGATCCGGTGTCGGTGTCGTGGGTCCGGTACTGCTTGACCAAGTCAGCCTTGCCGGACTCGAATTCGGTGACGTTCACTCAGCCTCCAAACGTCTCAAAACACACACTCTTTTCTATAAACCTCAAGCCTACCACAGCGCCGGCGGGGCTGTCAGCCGGCCGTCAGTCGGCCAGAACGATCTTCGGCTTGATCAGATTGACCCCGCGGTCTCCGATCGGATTGACCTGCCCGAGCGCGAGCATGTCATTCGAGGGGCCGACCAGAGTGACCCATTCCCCCTCGCGGGCGTCGATTCCACGCGCGGGAACGGACTGGCCCCGCCGGATCTTCCAGGCTTCGAGCGAAGCCAGCTGTATCCGCGGAAAAGGGAACGGGACGCGGGCGAGCGGCATGGCGTGCGGGGCTGCCAGCCGCTCGGCGGGCGAAAGGCTCTCGAAGCGTTCGAGCGCGACGGCGTCGGAGACGTGGAACCCGCCGATGCGCGTCCGCCGCAGCGTCTCCAGATGCGCCCCGCAGCCGAGCTTCTCCCCAAGCTCGCTCGCGATGGAGCGGATATACGTGCCCGATGAGCACGCGATCGAGAAGGGGAGGCGGTCCTGCGCCAGCGGCCCGAAGCGTAGCTCGGAGACGCGAACCTTCTTCGGCACCGTCGGGACCGTCTCGCCCCGGCGGGCCATTTCGTAGAACTTGCGGCCACCGACTTTCTTGGCGGAAAAAGCGGGGGGAGACTGGAGAAACTCGCCGCGAAAGGCCGCCGCGGCTTCCTCGATCCGGGCGGCGGTCAAGCCCGAAGCATCTCTCTCGGGCCCCACCGCCTCTCCCTCGCGGTCGTAGGTCGTGGTGGCTCGGCCGAGCCGGATCGTCCCCTCGTACGATTTGTCCATGAGCGTGAAAAACGCCTGGAGGCGCGCGGCGCCGCCGGCGCACAGCAGGAGAAGCCCCGTGGCCATGGGATCGAGCGTGCCGCTGTGGCCGATTCGCGAGACGCCCGTCGCCCGTCGCACGCGCTCGACGACGTCGTGAGAGGTCAAGCCTTCGGGCTTATCCAGCAGGAAGAGGTATCCCTGGCGCAGCGGGTCCGGGGCCGTCACGGCTCTTCTTCCTTCGGGGGCAGGACCTGGTGCAGGAGCTCTTCGATGCGCTCTCCCTGTTCGAGGGAACGGTCCGAGACGAAGGAGAGCTCGGGGGCATAGCGCAGCTGGCAGCGTCGCCCCACTTCGCCGCGCAAATAGCCCGCCGCACGGCGAAGCGCCTCGGAGGCGAGCTTGCGCTCCTTCTCGCCGCCGAGACACGAGAAGTAGACGCGGGCAGACCTCAGATCCGGCGGCATCTCGACGTCGGTGATCGTGACGCGGTGCAGGTCCGGGTCGTGAGCCTCCGTCAGGACGAGCTTCGACAGCTCGCCCCGGACGACGTCGGCCACGCGCTGGCTGCGGCGGGATTCCTTCTTCACGGTACGGGGCAGGTATTAGGGGGCAGGCGACTCGGATCGCCGAACGCGGAATGCGTTTCGATCGGGCATCCGCCTCCCGCGTCAAACATGAATGAACTCATTCCGATACTCCAGAATCTCGCCGTCCAAGTTCTGCTCGACGAAGCGCAACACCGTCTGCAGAAGCGCGTCGAGCGGCTCCTGGGCGGCGCCGATCGCGGCGACGGCGAGCTGCGAGCGCTGAAGCAGATCCTGATCTCCGACTTCGGCGGCGGAGACATCGAAGGAATTGCGGATGCGGCTCTTTAGGCTCTTCACAATCATCCGTTTCTCCTTGAGACCGCGACACCCCGGGAGGTGGACGTCGAAGAGGGCGTACGCGATCACCATGGGTCGGGAGACGGTAAAGGGGATACGGGAAACGGAAGGGAACTTAAGAATCGTCTGCCGCTTACCGTCTTCCGTCTCCCGACTCTAGGCGTTCATCACCCCGGCAACCTTTTCGATTTGATACGCCTCGATGATGTCGCCGACCTTGACGTCTTGATACCGGTCGAGCGCGATGCCGCATTCGAAGCCCTGTTTGACCTCGGAGACGTCGTCCTTGAACCGGCGCAGCGACCCCACCCTACCCTCATAGATGACCCGATTGTCGCGAAGCAGGCGAAGCTGCGAAGAACGCGCGATCGAACCTTCGGTCACGTAGCAACCGGCGATCACGCCGAACTTCGGGACCTTGAAAGTGTTTCGAACCTCGGCGCGTCCGCGGGCGACCTCCTTGAGCGTCGGCTCGAGGAGACCCTCCATGGCCTTCTTGATCTCGTCGGTGACGTTGTAGATCACGGTGTGGAGGCGGATGTCCACTCCCGCCTTCTCCGCCTCTTCGGCGGCCTTCTTCTCCGGCCGGACGTTGAACCCGACGATGATCGCGCCCGAGGCGGAGGCGAGCAGGACGTCGTTGATGTTGATGGCGCCGACGCCCGAGTGGAGGAGAGAGACCTTAACTTTTTCGTTGGAGAGTCCCTTCAATGCCTGCGCGAGCACCTCCACCGAGCCCGAAACGTCCGCCTTGAGAATCAAGGGCAATTCCTTGATCTTGCCCTCCTGAATCTTGCTGAAGAGCTGCTCGAGCGAGAGGCGCGAACTGGCGGCCATCGCCTTCTCGCGTTCCCTCTGCTGGCGGAACGAGACGACCGATCGGGCCTTGGCCTCGTCGTCGACGACCTGGAACGTGTCGCCGGCCTGCGGCAGCTCCTCGAAACCCGTGACCTCCACGGGTGTGGCGGGACCGGCCTGTTCCACCTTCGCACCGCGCTCGTCCTGCATCGAGCGGACACGGCCGAAAACTGCGCCTGCGAAGTAGATGTCGCCGACCTTCAACGTGCCGGCCTGCACCAGAACCGTCGCGACGTTTCCGCGCCCCGCCTCACGGCGAGCCTCGAGCACCACGCCGCGGGCGACCTCGGCGGCTGGAGCGGACAGCTCCTGCATTTCGGCGACGAGCAGGATCAGCTCGAGCAGGTGATCGATCCCCTGCTTCTTGACGGCAGAGATCTCGGCCGACGGCACGTCTCCTCCCCAGGACTCGAGCAGGACGCCGTGGTCGGCGAGCTCCTTCTTGACGCGGTCGACGTTGGCGTTGGGTTTGTCGATCTTGTTGATGGCGACCACGATGGGAACCTTTGCAGCCCGCGCGTGATCGATCGCCTCGATCGTCTGGGGCATGACCCCATCGTCGGCCGCGACGACCAGCACGACGATGTCGGTGGCCTTTGCCCCCCGCGCGCGCATCGACGTGAAGGCTTCATGGCCGGGCGTGTCGAGGAAGACGATCGGCCTGCCGTTCGTCTCGACGCGGTAGGCCCCGATGTGCTGCGTGATGCCGCCCGCCTCGCCGCCGGCGACGTTGGTCTGCCGGATCGCGTCGAGAAGCGAAGTCTTTCCGTGATCGACGTGGCCCATGACCGTGACGACGGGAGCGCGCGGGATGCGTGGAGCGCCGGAACCTTCGGTCGACTCTTTCGCGGAGCGTGAGAGCTCGAGCTCCTCCTCGAAGGAGACGACCGCGGCTTCCACACCGACCTCCTTGGCGATCTGCACCGCCGTCGCGGCGTCGAGGGGCTGATTCACCGTCGCCAGGACTCCGCGCTGCATTAGCAGTCTCTGAATGTCGCGCGCCAGCACGCCGAGCTTTTCGGACAGCTCCTTGACGGTGACGCCCTCGGTGAAGAACACGGGGCCCGTCGGCGCCGGCTTCCGGAACTCGAGCAGCTTGCCCGAGTCGTGCGCGCGCGTTTCCTTGGCGGCGCGGCGGATCGCCGACTTGGAAGCCGGACGCGCTTCGGGCGGCGCCTCGAGCTCGTCACCCGACGTCTTTTCGATCAAGGGCAGAGAGATATCCGAGTAAGTGTCTTCCTGATACGTTCCGACGAACTCCCGCAAATCCACTTCGTCGGCGACGGTGATCTTCGGGCGAGCGCCGCGCTTGCCCGCGGCCGTCTTCTTCGCCTCCTCCTTGTCGTCCTTCTTGCGCTTGGCGGGGCCGCGTTCCGGGGCCGCGGGAGCCGCGCGCCCGACCGGAGCGCCGGTGCGCGGCGGACCGCCGAGCGGCCGTGCGCCCGGGCCGCCGGGAGTCGGACGATAGACCGAGGGACCGGAAGGACGCGGTCCGGCGGGGCCGCGCACCGTTCCCGCGGGCCGCCCGGCGGCGGGTCCCATCGGCCTGCCTGCGGAGGCGGGAGCGCCCGGGCGGGCACCCATCGGAGCGGAAGGCCGTGGCTGCGGAACCGTCCGCGGCGGAAGGACGATCTTCCGGGGTGGCGCGAGCTTGGGAGCCTCGGCTTCCGGCTCGGGCGGTACGACCGCGGTCCGCGCGGGCTCCGCCGTCTTGACGGTCTTCTCCTCGGGAGCCGCACGGCGGGCTGGAGCGCGTTCGACCGGCTCCGTTGTCTCCTTGGACGCGGCGGGTGCGGTCTTCTCGACGATCTTGATGCGGTTCAAGGCGCTCTTCTGCGGCCGGAACGTCTTGGCCTCCGTGTCGCGAACGATCAGCTGCTTGGGCGCGTGCGTACGCCCTTGAAGGATCGCTAAGACCGTCGACTCATCGAGCGCGGCCTGCGGCGATTTCACGTCGACGCCGATGGACTGGAGCAGGAAGAGCACTTCCTTGCTGCCGATCCCCATCTGGGCGGCGAGCTCTTCGACTCGAATCTTTCCCATCGTGCTCGGTCTACTCCCTCACGCCGGTTTCTTCCGGGGCTTCGGCCGGCGACTCCTCTTGCTCCTCGGACGCGACCTCCCCCTCTTCTTCGGAGGGGCTCTGTTCGGCCGCGCGCGCGGCCTCGAGAATCTTCTCGGCGGATTTCTCTCCGATACCCGGCAGCTCGGCGAGCTCGGCGGCCGATTTCGCGAGCAGATCGCCCAGAGTCGCGATGCCCGCCTCCACCAAGCGCTCGGCCGTCTTTTCGCCGACGCCCGGAATCTCCCCCACGGCCCTCTGCTTGCGGCGGGAGGCCTCCAGCATCCGGGAAAGTGCCTGAGCGACCTCGCCTTTGACCTCGGTCTCCCCCTTGATCTCGATCTTCATGCCGATCAAAGCCGAGGCGAGCCGGACATTCTGCCCCTTCTTGCCGATCGCCAAAGAAAGCTGGTCGTCCTCGACGACGCAGTCGAGACTCATGGTGCCATCCTCATGGTGGATCGGCGAGACGCGCGTAATCTTGGCCGGCGCGAGCGCGTTCTGCGCGAAGGTGATCAGATCGTCCGAATAGAGGATGACGTCGATCTTTTCTCCATGGAGCTCGCGCATGATCGACTGAACGCGACTGCCGCGCATGCCGACGCAGGCCCCCACCGGATCGACGTCCCGCTCTCGCGAGCGCACCGCCACCTTGGCCCGCTCGCCGGGCTGCCGGACGGCGCCCTTGATGACGACCGTGCCGTCGTAGATCTCGGGCACCTCCATCTCGAAGAGACGGATCAGGAGGCGAGGATCGGTCCGCGAGAGCACCAGCTGCGGTCCCTTGGGATTCTTGTGCACGTCGTAAAGAATCGCCCGGATGCGTTCTCCCTGCCCGTAGCGCTCGGCTCGCGACTGCTGATCGCGAGGAATGATCGCTTCGGTTCGGCCGAGATCGACGATCATGTCGCCGCGCTCGAAACGCTTGACTGTCCCGTTCATCAGCTCGCCGACCTTGGGGTAGTACTCGTTATAGACGTTGTCCCGCTCGGCCTCGCGGACCTTCTGATAGAGAACCTGCTTGGCCGTCTGCGCCGCGATCCGGCCGAGCCCGACTGTCTCGCGATAGATCCGGACCTCATCGCCGATCGTCACGTCGCGAACCTCGGCGGGCGGCTCCCCCTCGGCGCCGGGTCGAAGCACGCGGACTTCCCCGTCGGTGCCCTTCTCGGCAACGAGGGCCTTCGCATCGTCCAACAGGATCTGCGGCGGCGGCTCCTCGGATTCTGTGTCGAGCTCGGCGACGACGGTGCGAGGTGAATAGACGGTCATCTTACCCGTCTGACGGTCGATCAGCGTCACCATCGCCTTGTCGTGGTAATACTTCCGCGCGGCCGAGGACATCGCTTCCTCGAGCGCGCCGAACATCTTTTCCGCGTCGATCTCCTTCTCGCGCGAAACCTGTCGGATGACCGACGGATCGATAATCATGTCGAACCCGCTCTCCTATCGCCCCCGCTCCGGCCACTCGAAGTCCAGCCGGGCGAGCCGAATATCGCCGAAACGAACATTATAGATTTTGCGGTCCGCCTCATCAACGATGCGCAAGAGATCGCCGTCCACGCCTTCGAGCCTGCCGCGGAAGTTGCGGGCGGGCGACGGCGGCCGGTCGCCCGCTTCCAGCGGCTGCGGAGTGACGAGATCCTCGGTCTTCACCCGCACTCGCCGGCCGACGAACCGCTGCGCATCCTCGATGGAGTAGAGCTTGCGGTCGAGACCGGCCGACGAAACCTCGAGAGTGTACCGGTGGCCGATCTCGTCGGCGGCGTCGAGCACGGCCGAGACTTCGCGCGAGACGCTCTCGCAGTCCTCGACCGTGACGGCGCTGCCGTCCTGGCGCTCGAGGACCAAGCGGAGCACGGTGAAACGGCCGGCGCCGGCGGACTCAACGGCGAGCAGCCGGCAGGCCTTCTCCTCGGCTATCGCCTCGATCTCGCGTGTCGTTTTGTCGCTCAAAATCCTCTTCATCGAACAAAAAAGCGGGCCAAGCCCGCATTCGCGAAACACAGCATTTATATCAGAAGGCCGCCGGGGCCTACCAGCTGCCGGGGAACCCGGCCTCCCGGTGAAACAGAGAGTCTTCCCGACTCGTTAAGGGTTGGAACCTCGGCCTTCCGCCAACCGCTGGGCATCCCCCCAGGCCGCTTGGCTGGGGACCCAGGCCCCGGAGAGCGAAGACCGCAGGAGCGCTCGGCCGGCCAGAGAGGACTAAGGAGGGCTTCCAGGATTCCGACCGAAGTGAGCAGACCGGCGTGAACGAGGGCCGTGATCCCGGCGATCGTTTTCGCCCCGGTCCACGATCCCGAGTCTAACCCTCCGGCTGGAAGCGCCCCCGGCGCAGCGCAGGCGATCGGGTGGAGGCCCACAATCGCGAGAATCCCCGGAAGAGGGAGCGTGTTACGAGGAAAAGGAGGCGGTAGCCAAGCGGGGGAGATGCGTGTCTAATTCTCGACGTCAGGGTCCGTTCGCGTCTGAGCGCAGCACGCTCGCCTCGCTCGGCGGACGCAGTCGCTGGCGCCCCTTCGGAAAATCGGACGCCGCCACGGAGACGGAGAGCCCGGCAGAGCCAGCCGAAGAGCCCTTCCTTGGGAACAGCATGTTGGGAGCGCTTGCGAGTCGCAAGGGCTCCGAGCCCAAAACCGCGTCGGCGCACCGGTCTCTGCTCTCGCTGGCGGGAGCGGGGGAGGAGGAGACTTCTTCCGAAGAGCCGGTGGTGGCCCCGCTCGCCGCCCACAGCACTCTGGGAGCACTCGCCGGCCTCGAGGAGCGCGCGCCGAGCCCATTTCCGATCGAGCGGGGTATTCTCATCTCGCTGCTGGTCCACGCTCTCCTGGTCGTGCTGCTGATCTCGATTCCGGCGAAGTTGCCGAAGAGCTCGAAGGGGGATCTCTTCGCGGCGCTGATCCCTCAGACGGAAAAGGACGACAGCCCGATTCCGGTGGTCTTTCAGGAGGCGCCTGGGCCGGCGCGAGAGAACCCGAAGAAATCGGCACTATCCGATGCCGACCGGCGAGCCGGAGGCGGAGATCCTTCGCGGCCGAAGTCCGAAACGCCGTGGACGCCGCCGTCGCAGGGAATCGCGGGGCTCGCTCCCGGGCCTCGCGCTCCGCGCATCCCGGGAAGCGAGATGGAAGCGCGCAAGGGCGCCGGGGCGCAAGCCGAGCACCGCGCGGCCGTGGAGTCCGCCCCATCCGCCTCGACGGAGGGCTCGAAGACGGACCCGTCTGAGTTCCCGTCGACCTCGCGGCCTCAGACATCGATCGGTCCGCGAGAGACGGGCAAGCTCGCCGGGCTCGACAGCGCGATCCGGGAGGCCGCACGGGGCACCGTGGGCGGGGAGGGGGGGTCGCCCCTGCCAAACCCGGGCGGGGGGTTCGTCGATTCGGGCCCCGTCTCCTTTGACACTACCTGGTACGACTGGGGGCCTTACGCGGCCGAGATGGTCCGGCGCATCAAACTGCACTGGGACGTGCCGGAGCTCGCCCGGCTCGGCTGGAAGGGCAAACTGACGGTGCGTTTCTTCATTCTGGCGGATGGCCGCGTCGCCGACGCCAAGATCATTCGCGCTTCGGGGATTCCTCCCTTTGACTTCGCCGCCTTTCAGGCGATCATCAAATCGAACCCGTTCCGCCCGCTGCCGGCGGATCTTCATGAGGACCAGGAAGGCGTGACCGTAACCTTCTTCTACAACCTGCGTCCCGAATCGGATGAGGCCGGAGGAACGAAATGAACGAGCCCGACCGCATTCGTCGAGCGCTCGAGACCGCCGAGACCGTGGCGGTCGTAGGCTGCTCGCCCAACCCGGCGCGCGCTTCCCATGTCATCGCGCGCTACCTGCTCGAGCAGGGTTACGGTGTCATTCCGGTCAACCCGGGCCATCGCGAGATCCTCGGGCGGCCCTGCTTCGGTTCCCTCGCTCAAATCCCGGCTGATGTTCGCGTCGACATCGTGGATGTCTTCCGGCGCTCCGATCGAGTGGCTCCGATCGCCGAGGAGGCGATCTCTCGCCGTGTCCCCTTCTTTTTCATGCAGGAGGGGGTCATCGACGCCCTCTCGGCCCGGCGCCTCGAGGAGAGGGGGATCGCCGTCGCGATGGACCGCTGCATCCTGGTGGAGCACCAGCGTCTCGGGATTCCGCCCAAATCGAGGAATGCGGGCACTGCCCGAAATGTTGATCCAATGTCCCGAAACGGGACTCTTAGTTAGGAGAAGACCCTTCTTATGGAAAGAACGACCAAACGAGCACTTTCATTTTCCGCTCTCATCGCGGCTGCCGTGGTCTTCGGCATGGTGGTCGCGAGCTCCGTCAACGTCACCCCCAAGTCCGAGGCGCAGCGCGAGACTCCCGCGGCGCGCACCAGCCGTGCGGGAAGCGTTCTGCTCCCCTCCTTCGCGGACATCGCGCAGGAGGTCATGCCCTCGGTCGTGTCGATCACCTCGACCGACATCGTGAAGGGCTCCCGGGGCCGCCGCTACATGAATCCGTTCGGCGGTGAAGGCGATCCGTTCGAGTTCTTCTTCGGTCCTCCCACGAGCCCTCGCCGTGGCCAGCCGAGGGATGACGAAGAGCACAAGGAGGTCCAGGGCGGCACCGGCTTCATCATCTCCGAAGACGGCTACATCGTGACCAACAATCACGTCATCGAAGGCGCCGACAAGGTCGAGGTCCGGATCAACAACCGGGAGAAGTACACCGCCAGGCTGATCGGCAAGGACCCGGCGACGGACCTGGCTCTGCTGAAGGTCGACGTGAAGCAGCGGCTCACGCCCTTGTCTCTCGGCGACTCCGAGAAGCTGCGCGTCGGAGACTGGGTCATGGCGATCGGCGACCCGCTCAACTTCGACAAGACGGTGACCGTCGGCGTGGTGTCGGCGAAAGATCGCTCGGGCCTGACGGCGGATGCCGCGACGCGCTCCTTCGAGAACTACATCCAGACCGACGCCGCGATCAACTTCGGCAATTCGGGGGGTCCGCTCTTGAACGTCACCGGCGAAGTCATCGGTATCAACACCGCCATGTTCCGGCCCGCGCAGAACATCGGTTTCGCGGTGCCGGTGAATACGCTCAAGGCGATCCTTCCGCAGTTGAGAGAAAAGGGGAAGGTCGTCCGCGGCTTTCTCGGGATCAACATCGTCAACGTGGATTCCGACCGAGCGGCCGCCTTCGGGCTCAAGAGGGAGGAAGGCGCATTCGTCGAGTCCGTCGAGCCGGGCAAGCCAGCCGAGAAGGCGGGTGTGAAGCCCGGCGACACGATCGTCTCCGTCGACGGCGTGCAGGTCAAGGACACGCGCGATCTCATCGGCTACGTCTCGGGCAAAGCGCCGGGCAGCAAGGTCCGTCTCGGCCTCGTCCGCGAGGGCAAGGAGACCAGCGCAACCGCGCAGCTCGCCGAGCGGGAGGTCGAAGGCGGTGACAGGGACAACCCCGAGAAGCTCGCATCCGACGACTCGCGCGAGAAGATCGGCGTTTCGGTGACCGAGCTGACTCCTCAGCTGCGGCAGATGCAACGCATCAAGGCGAACGTCGACGGTCTGCTCGTCGTGAGGGTCAAGGAAGTTTCTCCGGCGGCGGACGCGCTGATCCAGGAGGGTGACATCATCACGCAGGTCAATGGACAAAAGGTCACGACCGCGGAAGAGTTCGCAAGACTCGTGTCGAAGGTCAAGAAAGGGGAGTACCTGAAGCTCTACGTTTACAATCCGCGAGCCGACGTCTCGCGTTTTGCCCTCGTCAAGATCGGCGATTGAGCCTAATCCCACCGTTCTGGAGATGCGCCCGCCCCGCCGGCGGGCGCATTCATTTGGGAAGGAAAGTCAAGGGTCGAGAGTTGAGAGTCGACGAGGAGAGCGGTCGGACTACTCTAGGCACGTGGCGCAACGCGTTCTGATCGTCGACGACGAGGCTGCGATCCGCGACACGCTCCGGATGGTCCTCGAGTACGAGGGCTACGAGGTCGTGGCTGCGGGCGATGGGCGCGCCGCGCTGGCCGAGCTGGATGCCGGCTCGGTGGACGCGGTTCTGCTCGACATCAAGATGTCCGGCATGGACGGCCTCGAGACACTCGATCGGATCGTCGCGCGCCACCCGGCGCCCCCGGTTCTGATGATCTCCGGACATGGCGACATCGCCACCGCCGTCGAGTGCACCCGGCGCGGGGCGGCCGATTTCCTCGAGAAGCCGCTCCAGCGGGAGCGGGTTCTGGTTTCCATCCGCAACGCCCTTTCGGGAAACCGTCTGCGCGCCGAGAACGAGCGGTTGCGCCGCCGCGTCCAGGAGGAGACCGTCCTCGTCGGCGACAGCGAGCCCATGAGGCGACTCCGCGGCGAAGTCGCGCGCGCCGCCCCGACGGCGGCCACCGTGCTGATCACGGGGGAGAGCGGCACGGGCAAGGAGCTCGTGGCGCGCGAAATCCACAGTGGTTCCCTGGTGGCCAGCGGGCCATTCATTCAGGTCAACTGCGCCGCGATTCCGGAGGAATTGATCGAGTCGGAGCTCTTCGGACACGAGAAGGGGTCCTTCACCGGCGCTGTGCGCAAGCAGATCGGCAAGTTCGTCGAAGCCGACGGCGGAACGATCTTTCTGGACGAAGTTGGCGACATGTCCGCACGCGCCCAGGCGAAGGTGCTGCGGGTGCTCGAGGCCGGTGAGGTCGAGCCGGTGGGCGCCGCCAGAGTCGGACGGGTCAACGTGCGAGTCATCGCGGCCACCAATCGGGACTTGACCGAGTCGATCCGAGAAGGGCGCTTTCGCGAGGATCTCTATTTTCGGCTGAACGTCGTCCCGCTGCGCAGCCCCCCGTTACGCGAGCGCCCTCAGGACATTCCGGCGCTCACCCAGCATTTCACACTGCTTTTCTCCGAGCGCGACCACCGTAAGCCCCGCAAGTTCGCGGCGAGCGCTCTGGCTCTGCTGGCGGCGCGCAGCTGGCCGGGGAACGTGCGCGAGTTGAAGAACTTGGTCGAGCGGGTCCTGATCATGACGGACGCCGACCCGATCGAGGCGAAGGACCTTCCCCCCGAGGCCCGTGTGGCGCCCAGCGAGATCGCAAGCCGCGGCATCCCTCTGGAGACTCTGTCGGAGTTCAAAGAGTTCGCCGAGCGGGAGTTTCTCGTCGCCAAGCTCCGGGAGAATGGCTGGAACATCAGCCGCACCGCCGAGGTCATTCAGACTCCACGGTCGAATCTCTACAAGAAGATCGAGCACCACAAGATCAGTAGGGAGACGGATGCGTGAGGTTGGAATTGCCGATTGATGATTGATGATTGGCACGAGAAAGAGTCCAATCGCCAATCGCCAATCGGCAATCGGCAATCGGCAATCGCCAATCGGCAATCCTCTGTCCTCCGCCTCGCATAGACTTCCGCCTCGGTGATAACTCTCAAAGACTTCGAAGAGACTGGAGCCCTGCTCAAGGGCCACTTCCGCCTCTCCTCCGGCCTCCACTCCGATCTGTATCTCCAGGGGCAAAACTCCCGCAGATGCTCCGCCAGCTCGCGGCCGGCCTGCTCGGCCCGAACCGGCCACATCAGCAGGCGAGCACACCATGAGACGGCGCGCGCTCTAAATCGGCGTGTGATGTTCGTCGAGCGCAGAGACGGCGCCTTTTCGCTGCGGCGCGGATCCGCTCTCGAGCCGGACCAGACGGTCGTGGTCGTCGAAGACGTATTCACGACCGGCAAATCCACGCTCGAAGCGGTCGCGGCGGCACAGGCCGCAGGCGGGTCGTTGCCGTGGGATCGATCGTCGACCGCGGGCTCCCGGGGGGCGCGTTCGCCGTCCCCTCGCGTTCCCTGCTAGCGCTCTCCGTCCCCGACCTGGCCCGAAGCCGAATGGCAGCTCTGGCCGGCGCGGCGTTCCAATCCAGGCTCCCGGCAGCCGGTTTTAGAGCACGTGAGACGGGCGGTAAGCGGGAAGCGACGGGCGAGACCTCACCTCGTTTTTCGTTCCCCGTCTTCCGTTTCCCGGCTAAGATCCCCACGTGGATCTCACGAGCATTTGCGTTTATTGCGGCTCGAGCGCCACGAAGGAGACGCAGGCCGAGACCGAAATCCGGGCTTTCGGCCGGGAGATCGCTCGCCGCGGAATCCGGCTCATTTACGGCGGCGGATCGCTCGGCCTGATGGGGGCACTCGTCGAGGAGACTCTCGCCGCCGGCGGAAAGGTCACGGGAGTCATCCCGAAGGCACTCGAGGGGCGCGAGGCAGCGCATCACGGGCTCACGGAGCTCCGAGTCGTTCACACGATGCACGAGAGGGAACAGCTCATGTTCGATCTCTCGGATGCCTTCGTCGCGTTTCCGGGTGGCTTCGGGACGATGGAGGAGATCATCGAGATGATCACATGGAAGCAGCTCGGCATCCATGGCAAGCCCATCGTGATCGCGAATATCGGCGGCTACTTCAATCCCCTCCTCCAGCAGTTCGAGCTCGCAATTCAGAAGAAATTCGCTCGTACGGAAGATCGGATCCTCTTCAACGTCGCCGGCACGACGAAATCGATCCTGACTTTTCTCGAGGGGGCGCCGGTGATGTCGCGAAAGGCGGGGGACTGGGCGTGAAGCCGAGTCGACAGTCCAGAGTCGAGAGAAACCCTTGTTTTTCAGCGCACCTCATTCTCGACTGTCGACTGTCGACTGTCGACTGTTGACCTCTTCCTTCAGCTTCATCTCTTCCAGCAGCCTCCGGTTGATCGCCACCAGGTCCGCCAGAAGAGCGATGAGAAACGTCTGGAATCCGACGACCACGAGCACCGCGGCGAGAATAAGCGACTGGACGTGTCCGGCCGGGTTCTCGCCGAAGAAGTAATAGCCCAGAAAACGCGCGCCCAGGGCAAGCCCCGCCAGAATGAAGAGCGCCGAGGCGATCGAGAAGATCTTGAGCGGCTTATAGAGGGCGGTGATCCGGAGGACGTTCGATCCCTGTAACAGAACGTATTTGGCGGTCGAGGTGAAGAGACGCGAGGGCCGAACGGGAGGGTGTGCCCGCACCGGTACCGAGACGACCCGAAGTCCCTTGTAACCTGCCTGGATCAGCGTCTCGAGCGTATAGGTCAGCCGGGAGAATACGTTGATTCGCCTCGCGGCCTCGCGCGAGAGGGCGCGAAACCCAGAAGTGGCGTCGGTGACCTCGATGCCCGAGGCCTGCCGCACGACCCAGCTCCCGGCGCGCTGGAGAAGGCGTTTGGCCGGAGAGAAATGGGGGAGCTTGCCCGGTCCGCGGTCGCCGATCGTGAGGTCGGCCCGGTCTTCCAAAATCGGCGCGACGAGCGCCGGGATATCGGCAGGATCGTACTGGAGGTCGGCGTCGAAGTTCACGACCACATCGGCCCCCATGGCGACCGACTCGGAAAGTCCTCTGGAAAACGCCTCGGCGAGGCCACGGTTGGTGCTGAGCCGGACCACCCGGCTAGCGTCCGCCTCCCGAGCCAGTTCCGCGGTACGGTCGGTCGACCCGTCGTCGATGACTAGGATCTCCACGTCCGAAAAGCCGGGCATCGAGCGCGGGAGCGCCGCAAGAGCCTTACCGATCGTTGTCTCCTCGTTGAAGGCGGGAATCTGGATGACAAGCTTCATGGGAATCCGCCCGGATTATTGATGGATTCTGGCGGCTTTCGGGCGGCCCGGGAGGCGACGGCCGCCAGCGCGACCAGAGCCGCGACCGAGATGGCGAGCTCGATCCGCGGAATTGAGAATCTTCCTTCCACCCGGTGCCGTCCCGCCGGAACCTCGAGCCCGATGAAGAGTCCGTCCGTGCTGAAGTTTTCGACTTCCTCGCCGTCGATCGACGTGCGCCAGTAGGGGCCGAAACGCTTCTGAGAGGTGGCGAGAATCGTCGCCGTCGGGCTATCGGTCTCGAGCAGAAATCGCTCCGGGGACAGTTCGACGACTCGGATCGAGCCCGCCGCGCCGCGATTGGGGGCGCTCCGCTCGAGCCGTCGATGCTCCGCCGCCGGGACGAAAGCAACGCGCGACAGCGTCTGGCGGTCCGCCGCGCGTGTTTCCTCGACCCCACCGGGAAGCGTGCGCGCGACGAAGAAGAATCGAGGCATTGCGGAACGCCTTTCGAAGAGGGTCATGTCCGCGCCTTCGTAGATGCGAGAGAAACCCGAGGAGACCGAGGTCGCCGGCGTGACGGCCGAGGCGGCGGTCTCCGGATGAAACGGGGCCGCGTCGCGCTCTTCGACCTCGAGTCCCACCGGGCTCGCAGCGCCCGGCGGCGCCGCGAGCAATCGGACGCCGAGCAGATCGAGGATAGGCGAGGAAGGGTCGAGTGAGAGCGGATCGAGAACCAGATACGTCCCGTAGTTGCCGAACGCATTGGGATCTGCGGCGGTCGCAAGCCGGCGGTAGGTCGCATCGAGCAGAAAGTGCCCGCGGACATCTTGGATCCGGACGGCCTCCGACACGTTCGGGATCAGCGTCCAGCCGGCCGCGGCGAACCGCCCTCCGCCGCGCGTCTCTTCGCGTAAGCGCCGAATGCCGGCCGTCTCGCGGAACACGGCCTGCCCGGGCGAGCAGACCGGATAGAAGTCGAGAGCGAGGAAGGCGAGTGGTGTGGCGACCAGAAAGGGAACCATGGCCGCCGCGAGACGGCGCACGGGCGCTCCGTCCACGAACCGCTCGAGAGCCTCGACGCCACACGCGGCGAGGATCGCCGCGGCCAGAACGATCAAGATTTTCGCGCGCGCGAAGAGGCTGATGCTCAGAAGCGGCAGACCCCCGATCGCGGAAAGCAAGGCGCCGCCGGCGTAGAGCGGAATGGCAATCGAGGCGCCGAGCAGCGCGGCGAAGAGCGCCTCCATGCGGCGCCGCAACGCCGATAGGCCGAGGAAGGCAAGCCCGCCCGCAGCCGTCCCCACGCCGGCCGCCGTCTCGATGTAATTGTCGCCGGGAATCCATCCGATGCCGCGGTAATCGTCGCGGCGCGGCGTGCCCTGATAATCGGGAAGAAAGTAGAGGCGCAGGTGGCGCAGCGGCAGAGCGTGCGCGGCGCCCATGCCTCTGCGAAGCGCCGCGTATTCCGAGTCGCGCAGGAAGCGCACGCTGCCCAGGATGGATGGGAGAAGGATCGCGGCCGCGATCGCCGCCGAGGCGGATAGCCGCAAGAGCGCGGCGAGGGCTCCGCGGCCGCGCCGTTGAGCGGCCCGGAGGACGTAATAGAGTCCGGCGGCGATCGCACCATACAGAATCCAGTGAGGAAACCCACCGGCGAAGCACAGAAGAATCGAGAGCGAGGCGAACCGCAGGGCGTGAGCGGTTCGAGGCTCCTCGAACGCCCGGTCGACGGCCATCAGCAGCAACGGATACGTGACCGAGACCGAGCTCTGCATCCAGAGGCCCCAGACGGTTTGCCCCGTCGCGAAGGCCCACGCCGCGGCGCCGGCCGCTGAGGCGAGGTCCGAGAACCGCCGGCTCCGCAGAAAAGCGTATGCCGCGATGAAGGCGAACTGGAACTTGAGAAACAGGATGCCCGTCTCGATTCCCGACTCCGGAAGCAGCAGGGCAGGGAGAGCGACGAACGGCGAGAGGAAACCCTGTACGAGATGAAACGGCCCGATCGAGCCCGAAGAGACCCATGGGTTCCAGAAGAACCCCGCCGGAAAGTCGCGAAATCGGACGAGGGTCGTTTCGCCGGAGGCGGCGGGGTCCGAGAGAAGGCGATTTTCCGCCTCGAAGACGCCGTCGCGGGTCTGCCGCCACGGATGGTGCGCGCGTACGAAGTCGTGCGACGAGAAGACTCCGCCGGTCGAAAGCAGCGGGACGAAGAGAACGAGGTCGAAGACGAGGAGCGTCGCTAGCCCGAACGGGGCTTTGAATCGGGAACCGTGAATCGTGAATCGAGGCCGGAGAGGCCCACTCGGTTCATGGCTCACGATTTACGATTCACGTTTTTCGGGCCACGATCACCCGGAAGTAGGATTCGACCCATCCCTTCTCGAGGAGGTGGTCTTCGAGGGCGATCAAGCGGGAGAGGGCTTCCGTCCCATCCTCGCGCAGCCGCGCCATATCGAGACACGGGAAGACGAACCAGAGGACGTTGCCACCGTACGGCCGATCCTCGAGCACCTGGAAGAGGCGCTTTGTGCCGGGGAGGATGGCGCTCGAGCGCACGGATTCCGAAGGGTCATCCATGGGCAGCGGGATCGCCAGCGCCGATCGGTTCTTCAGCTCCGCGGCGAGCGCGTCGAACGCGCTCCGCGCGAAGCTCCATTGCGCATCGGTCCACTCCGAACGCGATGGGCCCATGTACTCGTCGAGATAAAGGAGGCCTCCGGGCTTGAGCGCCACGCGCACCTCCGCCAGCACATGCTCCACGTTGCGGATGTGATGGAGCGATCCGTGGAAGAAGACGATGTCGTAGTGCTCCCGTGGCAGCCGGATCGCGTTGATGTCTTCGACGCGGTACTCCAGGCGCCGCGCGAGACCCGCTTCCTCCGCGCCGCGGCGGGCCTCGGCGATCGATTCGGGGGAGAAATCCACGCCTTCGAGGCGCTCGCAGATTCCCTTGACGAAGACATCCCGCTCGAGCAGGCCGGTTCCGCAGCCGACGGAGAGGCCCAGGGAAAGAGGCGCCGGGACGTATTTTTCGGCGAACCACTCCATCGGCCATCGATTCGGGTCGCCGGTGACGCGGCGGTTGATCGCGCGCCGCACCAGTGGCTGGGCGCCCCAGTAGCGGTCCTCGGGCTCTCCCGGCGCTCCGGCGTCCCAGAAGTCGCGGGCAGCCGCGGCCTCCGCCCGCGCCGCGCGGAGAGCACTCCAGCGGCGGGCGAGCGAGGCGAGAGAGGCTCGGATCGCGGACATCGGGAGTCGAGCCAATATAAGGCAGCCAAGCCGTCGGGCGGTAGGCGAGAAGTGACTGCGTTTGCGACGGGGGCTTTCTCTCTGGTACATTCCGCGATCCCCGGCGGCGCGTCCGACCGGTTCGGATCTTTTCAATCAGGGACGAAGGTCGGGATGAAAACGCCCCAGCGGGCTTCCGGCCGGTAGCCCCCCGGGAAACCGGGATCGAAGAACAGGCTCGTAGCTCAGGGGGAGAGCACTACCTTGACACGGTAGGGGTCAGCGGTTCAAATCCGCTCGAGCCTACCAGTTTCTTCGAAAATGCAGGCGCTTAGCTCAGCTGGGAGAGCGCTACCTTCACACGGTAGAGGTCAACGGTTCGATCCCGTTAGCGCCTACCAGGAGTCACGAAAACGCGGGGTACCCGCGTTTTTTTATTTGATGGGATGAGAATGGAAGCCCTGGCGCAAACAGTGGCGATCACGCTTCCCGATGGATCGGTCAGGAAGGTTCCGGCGGGGACGACCCTGCGCGAGATCGCGGAGGGCATCGGCCCGAGGCTCGCGAAGGAGGCTCTCGCAGGCAAACTCGACGGTAAACTCGTGGATCTGGCGACGCGGGTGGAGAGAGACGCCGCCGTCGAGATCGTCACGCCAAGATCGCCCGATGCCCTGCCGCTGTATCGCCATTCGACGGCGCACCTGACGGCCAACGCCGTCAAGCGCCTCTTCCCGACGGTCCAGATCGGTATCGGGCCGGCGATCGAGAACGGTTTCTACTACGATTTCAATCCGGACCGCTCCTTCACGCCCGAAGATCTCGCCGCCATCGAGGCGGAGATGCGAAAGATCATCGCCGAGGACAATTCCGTCGAGCGCCTCGAGATGACGAAGGAGGAGGCGATTAAGATCTTCGAGGAGCAGAAGGACGCCCTGAAAGTCGAGATCATCCGCGGCATTCCGGACGACAAGGTCTCCTGCTACCGGCAGAAGGACTTCGTGGATCTGTGCCGGGGCCCCCACGTTCCATCGACGGGGCGGCTCGGTGTTTTCAAGCTGACGCACACGGCGGGCGCGTACTGGAAGGGGGACGAGAAAAATCCCATGCTCCAGCGCATCTACGGCGCCTGCTTCCTGACGCAGAAGGAACTGGACGAATACTTGAAGCGCCTCGAGGAGGCAAAGGCCCGCGACCACCGCCGGCTCGGCAAGGAGCTCGATCTATTCTCCTTTCATCCTCTGGCGCCGGCCTCGCCGTTCTTCCTCCCCAAGGGGACGGCGCTCTACAACGCCCTTCGGGAGTATCTGCGGTCGGAGTATCGCCGCCGCGGCTATCAGGAGGTGATCACACCGCAGATTTTCGATGCGGAGCTCTTCAAGATCTCGGGGCACTACGAAAACTACCGGGAGAACATGTACTTCACGGAAATCGAGGAGCGGGAGTTCGGAGTCAAGCCGATGAATTGCCCCGGCCACCACCTCCTCTTCAAGGAGCGCCTCTGGTCCTACCGGGAGCTGCCCGTGCGCTTCGCCGATTTCGGCCGCCTCCACCGCTACGAGCGCTCCGGCGTGACGGCGGGGTTGACTCGCGTGCGCACGTTTTCGCAGGACGATTCCCACATCTATACGCCGCTGGACAAAGTGGATCGAGAGATCCACGCCTTCGTGGAGTTCCTGGATTCCGTTTACTCGGCGTTCGGTTTCGTGGAAGTCGATATCTCGATCGGTTTGCGTCCGCCCAAGCGAATGGGCTCCGAGGAGGACTGGGACCGCGCGGAGGCCGCGCTCGAGTCGGCCTTGAAGGCGACGGGCAGGCCCTACGTCGTCACGCCCGGGGATGGAAACTTCTACGGGCCGAAAATCGACTTTCGGGTCAAGGATGCGATCGGCCGTCCGTGGCAGCTCGGCACGATCCAGTACGACTCGGCGCAGCCGGAGCGGTTCGACCTGACCTACATCGCCGAGGATGGAAAGCCTCATCGCCCGGTCGTGCTCCATCGCGCGATCCTGGGCTCGCTGGAGAGATTCATCGGAATCTTGATCGAGCACACGGGAGGAAACTTCCCGTTCTGGATCTCGCCCGTTCAGGCGGTCCTCCTTCCGGTCTCCGACCGCTTCGCCGAGACCGCTCGCCGCTTTGCGGCGCGGCTTACCGAGGCCGGCCTGCGGGTCGAGGTGGACGACCGGAATGAGAAGCTGGGTGCCCGGATCCGAAGGGCGGAGATGCAGAAGTCGCCGTGCATGCTCGTTGTGGGCGAGAAGGAGACGGTGGCCGGGACGGTGGCCGTTCGCCTACGCCACGGGGGGGACGCCGGGACACTGTCGATCGAGGAATTCATCGCGGCCGCCGGGAAGGCGATCACCGAGAAGAGGCGGGAACTGATTTCGGAGGTGAAAGATCGATAAAAAGAGTATCCGTGTCAACGAACAGATCCGGTGGAAGGAGGTCCGCTTGATCGGAGAGACAGGCGAGCCCCTCGGCGTCGTCCCCATGGCCGACGCGCTCCAGAAAGCCCGGGAGGTTGGCCTCGATCTCGTCGAGATCGCACCCACGGCCAACCCGCCCGTCTGCCGGATCATGAACTTCGGAAAATTCATCTATCAGCAGAAGAAGAAACAACAGGACTCCAAGAAGAAACAGAAGACGACGCAGGTCAAGGAAGTGAAGTTCCGGCCCAACATCGACGATCACGATTACGACTTCAAGATGAAGAACATCCTGAAATTCCTGGCGCATGGCGACAAGGTCAAGGCCACCGTGCAGTTCCGCGGCCGGGAGATGGCGCGCCGCGAAAACGGCCAGAAGGTTCTGGATCGGCTGCTGACGGATCTGTCCGGCAAGGCGGTCGCCGAGTCGCGTTCCGAGATGCTGGGCAATCGTCTCTACCAGATTCTCTCGCCGGTGAAGGCACACGAGAGATCGGCCAAGGCGGGAGCGTGAGGAGAAAGTAATGCCGAAACTGAAGACCCATCGGGGGGCCGCGAAGCGTTTCAAGAAGACCGCCTCCGGCAAGTTCAAGCGAGCGAAGGCCTACAAGAGCCACATCCTCACCAAAAAGGCGCCGGGAAGAAAGCGCGGACTCGCCCAGTCCACGAAAGTCTCGGCCGCCGACATCCGGCGCGTTCGGGAGATGTTGCCGTACGCGTGATGAACGGTAAACGGTAAACGGGTAAACGGTAAACGGGTAAACGGGTAAACGGCAAACGGTAGACGAGGGCCATGCAGCGATTCGGAGCGGGCGGGATGGTTGTGATCGTTCCCCGTTTCCCGTTTCTCCTTTTTCGGCCCACGGAGGTTTGAAATGCCTCGAGTCAAGAGAGGCCCCAAGAGAAAAAATCGGCGCGCGAAGACGCTGGCGCTCGCCAAGGGGTACTACGGAACGAAATCGAAGTCGTATCGGATGGCGAAGCTCCAGGTCGAGAAGTCGCTGGTGTATGCCTATCGGGACCGGAAGGCGCGCAAACGGGACTTCCGAGGCCTCTGGATCGTCCGGATCAATGCGGCCGCGCGCGAGCACGAGATCTCATACAGCAAGCTGATGGACGGTCTGAGGAAGGCCGGCAATGAGATCAACCGGAAGATGCTGGCCGATCTGGCCGTGTCGGATCCTGCGGCCTTCACGCACCTCGTGGGCGTTGCCAAGCAGGCTTTGAAGATCGCCTAGCCGCCCCAAAGCGCTTGCCTGACAATTCCGCCGACGACTCGATTGCCAGGGTCCTCGCGCAGTTCCGCGAGGAGATCGACCGGGGTGTGTCTTCTCGCTCCGAATTCGAGCGCGTGAAGGGGCGCTACCTGGGTCGCGAGAAGGGCCTCGTCCCCCGGCTCTTCGCGCAGCTCAAGAGTCTTCCCGCCGGGGAGCGGGCGGCCTTCGGCGCGCGTGCGAACGAGGCCAAGACGGCGATCGAGGAGACGATCGGCCGTCTCGCCAACGACATCGAGTATCGGGAAGAGGAGTCGCGAGACCGCGCGGCCGCCGTGGACGTCACACTTCCCGGCCGGCGCGTACGCTCGGGAGGATTGCATCCGATCACGATCGTCCGCCGCCGCATCGAGGACATCTTTCTGCGTATGGGTTACTCGATCGCCGACGGGCCGGAGGTCGAGAACGATTTCCACAACTTCGAGGCCTTGAACTTTCCGCCGGATCATCCGGCGCGGGATACACAGGACACGCTCCTTCTCGATCGGAAGGCGCGCTCGCCGCTGCTACTGCGAACGCATACCTCTCCCGTACAGATCCGGGAGATGAGGCGCCACGGCGCACCGCTGCGAATCATCGTACCGGGCCGCGTCTACCGGAAAGACGAGGTCGATGCGACGCACTCTCCGGTCTTCCATCAGGTCGAGGGCTTCGTCGTGGACCACGGCATCTCGATGGCCGACCTGAAGGGAACGGTGACCGCCTTTCTCGAAGAGCTCTTCGGGGCCGGCACCAAGACTCGCTTCATCCCGACCTTCTTTCCTTTCGTCGAGCCAGGCGTGGACGTGGCGATGAGCTGCATCTTCTGCAAGGGAAGCGGATGCCCGAAATGCAAGGGCTCGGGCTGGATCGAGATCATGGGCGCCGGAATGGTTCATCCAAAGGTACTGCAGGGGATGGCGATCGATCCCGAGGAATACACGGGCTTCGCCTTCGGTCTGGGAATCGACCGCGTGGCGCTGCTCCGCTTCGGGTTCCCCGACCTGCGGCTGCTCTTCGAAGGGGACGAGCGTTTCCTGCGACAGTTCGCGGGGGAGCCTTGAGGTTCTCGCTCGACTGGCTGGGGGACTTCGTGGACGTCGCCGCCGCGGGCGGCGTGGCTGGCATTCGAAAGCGACTCGATCAGGGCGGCATTCCCGTCGAATCGACGGAGGCTTCGGGCTCCGACACGATCCTCGAAGCCGAGATCACTCCCAACCGTCCCGACGCGATGGGACATCGCGGCCTCGCCCGCGAGATTGCGGCCATGTCAGGCGTTCCGATGAAGGATTTCGCCGGGCGCTACGCCGAGCCCCCCTCGGACGGCGATTCGACCGAGCACCTGACCTCCATCGTGATTCAGGTTCCGAAGCTGTGCCGCCGCTTCGGCGCGCGGCTCGTGCGCGGCATCGAGGATCGATCGTCGACCGATCTGGTTCGGCGCCGGCTCGGCTCCATCGGAGCAAAGTTGATTTCGCCGGCGGTCGACGCCACCAACTACGTGCTCTGGGACACCTCGCAGCCTCTCCACGCGTTCGACTTCGACAAGCTGGCGGGGGGGCTGCTCATCGTCCGGAAGGCTCGAAAGGGAGAAAGGCTCGTCACGCTCGACGAGATCGAGCGCGTTCTCGAGCCCTCCGACATCGTCGTGGCCGACGCCGAGCGTGCCGTTTCACTCGCCGGCATCATGGGCGGGTTCGACACGGCGGTCACGGCGAAGACGAGGAACGTCCTCCTGGAGGCCGCCTGGTGGGATCCGGTTACGATCCGGCGCACGGCGCGCCGGCTTTCGATGCACACCGACGCTTCGCACCGTTTCGAGCGGAGCGCGGATCTGGACGCGATTCCGGGCGCCCTCAACCTGGCGGCGCGACTGCTCCTCGAGGCGGCGGGGGGAATGGTGGCGCCCGGACTCCTCGACGCCCACGGCAGCCCCTTCCGCGTTCGACGCACCGCGATCCGCCTCTCGCGTCTCCGCGTTCTCTCCGGCGACAATCGGCTGGACCTCGACTTCGCGGGGGAAGCTCTTCAACGCCTCGGGTTCACCGCGGAACGGAAGGGGAAGCGTCTTTCCGTCTCGATTCCGCTCTTTCGCACCGATGTCCGCCGGGAGGACGACTTGGTCGAGGAGGTGCTCCGCGTCTACGGCTACGATCGGCTGCCGTCACGTCTTCCGGCGGCGTCCTCCGCCGGCAACTTCCGCGAGCCGCTCCATCGCGTCGAGGACCGCTTGAGCGACCTCGCGGCGGCAGCAGGACTCTTCGAGACGGTCAATTACCCCTTCGTCGACCGCGACACCCAGGAAGCCGCCTTTGGGGACTGGCTGCGCTTGACCGAGACCGCTTTCGAGCCTCTCGCGATCCTCAATCCTCTCGACGCCTCGCGGCGGCACCTTCGGGCCACGCTGCTGCCCGGCCTTCTGGACGCCGTGTCGCGCAACTTGCGGCACGGAGCGGCTGGCGTGGCGCTCTTCGAGGTCGGGCGCGCGTTCGGCGAACGTGGCGAGCCGGACAAGCCCGAGTCCTACGAGTCGCGCCGCTTTGCATTCGCCCTGGCCGGTGAGCAGCGCCCTCACTGGAGCCTTCCCGAGAAGCTGCGGGAGGCCGATTTCTTCGACGCCAAGGGCTTCCTCGAGCGCCTGCTGGAGCCGTGGGTTGCGTCGGAAGAGATGGTCTGGAAACCCGCGCTCATACAGGCCTTCACTCCCGGGGCGTCGGCGATCGTCGAAACGCGGTCGGGCCGACTGCTCAGCGTCGTGGGCCTCGTCGGGGGAACGGAGCGCCAGAAACGGGGCCTCCCGGGCAACGTCTTCGCCGGGGAGATCGTCGTCGGCGCGATTCCCATCGAGACACGGCCGTTTCATTTCCGCGAATACTCGTCTCTGCCCGCCATAACGGCCGATCTTTCCTTTGCGCAGTCCAAGGAGATCTCCTGGGAGAAGCTCGAAGAATTCGTCCGTAGCCGGCGGATGCCCAATCTCGAGTCATTGCGCTGCCTTGATCGCTACGAGGGCGCGGAGATGCCGCCCGGGGAAGTCAAGACGACCATTCGATTGACCTTCCGTTCGTCAGAACGGACGTTGGAGCAGGAAGAAGTGAATCGAGAGGTGGAGCGCCTGGCCGAGGAGCTGCGCACTCGGCTGGGGGTGACGATCGGTTGATTTTTGAGGAAGAACGAGAATGGACACGACAAAGGTTTTCGATACCCTAGATCGGAAGATCGAGCGGCTGCTTCTGCACTTGAAGTCTGTGGAATCCGAGAACGAGAAATTGAAGGGCGAGCTCGCGGCCGCCCGCAAGGCCGAAAAAGAAGCGGGGGACTCCAAAGGGGTAGTCGAAAGGCTCGAGCGAGAGCAGGACCTCGTGCGCGGGCGCTTGGAAAAGTTGATTCATGCGCTCGAAGCGGTCGAAAGCAAGAAGTCATAGTCCGTCCGCGACTTACCGCTAAACTATTGACTCCTCTCGCTCAGACGGACTAAACTGCCGCCGAAAGGAGTCGGTGTCTCGATTTGGAAAAGCGGGGCAGCGTGACTCAGGTCGAGATCTTCGGGCAGACGTACAGCGTCCGTGCCGACGGGGAGAGCGGCTACATTCACGATCTGGCTCGCTTTGTGGATTCCCGTATGAAGGAAGTGGCAGAGCGGACGGCGACGGTCGATACGACCAAGATCGCGATTCTGGCCGCTCTGAACATTTCGGATGACCTTTACCAGGTTGAGAAACGTCGGCAAGGCGATCCCACGGATGCAAGAGCCCGCGCGGAACGCTTGATTCGAAAACTGGACGACGCCCTGGGCGCCTGAAGGCGAGGCGTCGGCACCCCGAGAAGCTCGGGGAAACACGAAGGAATACGAGTGGTCCTGTCGAAAAGTTCGGTTCCCTACTGTCCTAACCCTCGTCGGAAGAGTCGCTTCCGGTTCATCGTGTAGCCACGCTCGTCCGCGGCGCCCCCGGGTTTTTGGGGGCCGGAATGAACACATCTTTCGCGATGGCGATCGCCGGGGGACTCCTGGCTGCCGTGGCCGCGCTCTCCGTCGGCTACTTCTTCCTGCAGAAGAAGGTCCGGCAGGAGCGCATCGGGATCCGCACCGAGGCCGAACGGGTCTTGACCGAGGCGAACAAGGCGGCGGAGGCGAAGCTCCGCGAGGCCGCCATCGAGGCCAAAGAGAAAGTGCTGGCGGCCCGCGTCGAGTTCGACAGGACCGTTCAGGCCCGCCGGCAGGAGATCGCGGCGCTCGAAAAGAGGGTCCAGCAGAAGGAAGAGAACCTCGACCGCAAGCTCGCGCAGCAGGAGCGCCGGGAGGAGGAGTACGGGCGCAAGGAAAAGGGGATCGCCGATCGCGAGCGGCGCCTCGAGGAGCAGCAGGCCGAGGTCCAGAAAGTCATCGACGACCAGAGAAAGCGCCTCGAGCAGATCTCGGGCTTGACCGCGGTGGACGCCCGGCGCGATCTCGTGAAGTCGATTGAAAACGAGGCGAGACTGGAGGCGGCCGGGCTGATTCGCCGCATCGAAGAAGAGGCCAACGAGGGAGCCACGCAAAAGGCTCGGCGGATCATCGGCATGGCGATCCAGCGGCTCGCCTCCGACACGGTCGTGGAGGCGACGGTCTCGGTCGTCGAGCTCCCGTCGGACGACCTGAAGGGCCGCATCATCGGCCGAGAGGGACGCAATATCCGAGCGCTCGAGGCGGCGACGGGGGTGGACCTGATCATCGACGATACGCCCGAGGCGATCGTCATCAGCGCATTCGAGCCTCTCCGGCGCGAGGTCGCGCGACACGCCTTGGAGAAGCTCATCGCCGACGGCCGGATCCATCCGGCTCGGATCGAGGAGATCGTCGAGAAGGTTCGTTCCGAGCTCTGGGAAAAGATCCGGCAGGAGGGGGAGGCCACGGCGCTCGAGTTCGGGATTCCGGATCTGCATCCGGAGCTCGTGAAAATGCTGGGACGCCTCAAGTACCGAACCTCCTACGGCCAGAACGTCCTCCAGCACTCCAAGGAAGTCGGTTATCTGGCCATGAACATGGCCGCGGAGCTCGGCGCCAACGTGGAGGTCACCAAGCGAGCGGGTCTCTTGCACGACATCGGCAAGGCGATCGACCGTGAGATGGAAGGCACGCACCTCGAGCTCGGCCGCGAAGTGCTGAAGAAGTTCGGCGAGTCGAACGAAGTCATCCATGCGATGGAATGCCACCACGGAGACTACGAGCCGCGCTCGCTCGAGGCGGTCTTGGTCAACGGCGCCGATGCGCTGTCGGCCGCGCGACCCGGGGCGCGGCGCGAGATTCTGGAGACTTACGTCAAGCGGCTCGAGAAGCTCGAGCACATCGCCGACGGCTTCAAGGGGGTTCAGAAGGCCTTTGCCATTCAGGCGGGACGCGAGCTGCGGATCGTCGTCGAGGCCAACCGCGTTACCGATGACGAGGCGCTGTGGCTGTCGCGCGATGTGGCCAAGAAGATCGAGGCCGAGCTGCAGTATCCGGGCCAGATCAAGGTCACGGTCATTCGGGAGACGCGGGCGGTGGAGTACGCGCGCTGAGAGCCGGGAGACGGTAGACGGTAGACGGGAGACGACGAGCTTTCGACCGCTCGCAACGTCTTCCGTCTCCCTTCTTCCGTCTTCCGTATCGTGAACATCCTCTTCGTCGGAGACGTCGTGGGGGCTCCCGGGCGTCGCGCGCTGGCGGACGCCTTGACCGGGCTGATCGATCGCCGCCGAATCGACTTCACGATCGTCAACGTCGAGAACGCGGCCGGCGGTTTCGGTCTGACCCTCGAGCTCTTCGACGAGCTTTCGCGAATGCCGATCGACGTCTTCTCTTCGGGGAACCATATCTGGGACAAGAAGGAGATCTCCGAGGCGCTGAACGCTTCGGACCGGCTCTTGCGGCCGGCCAACTATCCTCCCGGCAATCCCGGCCGCGGCTGGACCGTGCAGCGAACGGCGGCCGGAACGCCGGTCGGCGTCTTGAACCTTCAGGGGCAGGTCTTCATGCCGGCCAACGCCGATTCGCCCTTCCGCGTCGCCGACGAGGAGCTCTCGCGGGCCGCGGGAGTCCGCGTCATCGTCGTCGACATGCATGCGGAGGCCACGTCCGAGAAGGCGGCGATCGGGTGGTATCTCGACGGCCGTGTCTCCGCAGTCCTCGGAACCCATACGCATGTTCCGACCGCCGATGAGACCATCCATCCCGGCGGCACCGCGTACGTCACGGATGTCGGAATGACGGGCGCCTACGAAGGCATCATCGGATTCTCCAAGGACCGGATCATCGAGAAATTCCTGTCGCAGACGCCGCGCTCCTTCGAGACCGCCAAGAGAGACATCCGCCTCTCGGGGGCCGTGGTCGACGTCGACGAAACGACCGGAAAGGCGAGAAAGATCGAGCGGGTGCAGGTTAAAGTGGATTGAAGATTGAAGATTGAAGATTGAAGATTGACGATTGACGATTGGACCGCCAACAATCGGCAATCGGCAATCGGCAATCGGCATGGTCTCGATGCGACCACGACTTACCGCGATCGTAGTTTTCTTAGCGGGCGCTCGACGCGCCCGGAAGGGAGCGGAGAGTTACCTCGGCCCTCTAGGAACGATATGGCCAGACCTCGTTTGACGGCGATCATCACCACCTTCAATGAAGAGCCGAACATCCGAGGATGCCTTGAGAGTGTCGCTTTCGCGGATGAGATCTTTCTGGTCGATTCGTACTCGACCGACGGCACACTCGCGATCGCGCGCTCGATTCCGGGCGTTAGGATCGTCCAGCACGAGTACTACGGCTCGGCGGCGCAAAAGAACTGGGCAATGGACCAGGTTTCGACCCCCTGGCTGCTGATCGTCGACGCCGACGAGCGCATTCCTGAATCTCTGGCGCGGGAGATCCTCGAGGTTCTCGAAAAGGGGCCCGAGGCGAATCACTACTTCATCCGGCGTGACAACGTGTTCCTGGACCGGAGGATCAGACACTCGGGCTGGTCGACGGATAAGGTGGTCCGGCTCGTCCGTCGCGGCTCGGCGCGATACCCCAACCGGCGGGTTCACGCCGATCTCGCGCCCGAGGGGGCGACGCCGACGCTTCTGGCGCCGATGATTCACTACACGTGCCGTTCACTCGACCAGTACCTCGAGAAGCTCCATCGATATGCCGTCTGGGGCGCCGCGGACGCGTTCCGGCAAGGGCGGCGCGCGGGCTTCGCGGGAATCGTTTTCCGCCCTTTCTGGCGCTTTGTCCGGATGTACTTCATCCAGGCCGGTTTCCTCGATGGCCGCCACGGGCTGATACTCTGCGCGCTCCAGTCATGGGGCGTCTTTCTCCGGTGGGCCAAGGTCTGGGAGTGGGAGCGATGCCAGCGCAACGGCCGGCCCGTCGAGCTTCCGGAGTACGACGAGGCCGAGGAGACGTGGGGAGAAGGAGAGAGGAATTTGTGATTGGCGATTGGTGATTTGTGAACAGGGCGTCAGCGTGACCTTCTCGCCTCAATCACAAATCACAAATCACAAATCACCAATCCGAAACGATGCTGGGAATTCTCAAGCTCGCTTTCAGGAGGCCCAGAATGCTCAAGGTGGGCGATCCCGCCCCGGAATTCTCGGTGCACGATCACACCGGCGTGATGCGCCGCCTCTCGGACTTTCGCGGCAGGACGGTCGTTCTCTGGTTCTACCCGAAGGCGGACACACCCGGCTGAACGCTCGAGGGCTGCGGGTTCCGCGGCCTCTACGCCGATTTCCAGAAGAAGAACATCGAGATCCTCGGTGTCTCGTTCGACACCATCGAGGACAACGCCGCGTTCGCTCGAAAGTTCGACTATCCGTTTCCGCTGCTCTGCGACGTCCGCCGCGAGATGGGATTGGCCTACGGAGCCGCCGATTCGCCCGGGGCCGAGCATGCCAGCCGGATCACCTATGTGATCGATTCGGAAGGGAGAATCGCTCGGGCGCACCCGAAGGTTGCGCCGAAGGCGCATCCGAAGGAGATTCTGGCCTCGTTGTGAGCCGTTCATAGAACTCGCGGGCCTTCGCGGCGAAGACCTGCCCCGTAAACTCCAGCGCGCGTCGGCGAGCCGCCTCCCCCATGCGGGAGCACAGCGCCGGATCGCCGCAGAGCCGCCGGATCGCGTCGGTCAACGCCTCGACGCCGGGCGCGACGAAGCCCTCGATCTCGTCGCGTACGAGGTCGCGCACCCCCGGGACCTCCAGCGCCGCGACCGGCAAACCGGACGCCATCGCCTCGAGAATGGCGCGCTGGCCCTGCTGCGAGCCCGATGCCGTGAAGACGAAGACGTCCATCGCGCGGTAGAAGAGGGGAAGCGCCTCGACCTGGTATCCGGCCCAGATGTTGCGCTGCGCGGCTCCCATGGCGGCGGCCCGAGCCTCGAG
>DASXTI010000116.1:0-23090 GCA_036505535.1 Thermoanaerobaculia bacterium | reverse complement strand
GCGCACCGCCGCTCGGGCCGCCAGGTCTCCGTGCGCGTGGGCCGCGGTCTTCCTTCCCAACTGGTGCGCCTCGTCGATGATCGCCGCGAGCTCCTCATCGGTCAACTGCGGCACCGAAACGTCGTCGCCCAACGACAACACACCGCCCGAGGCGCACATCTTGATCACGTCGGCGCCGTACTTGACGTCCATGCGCACGGCCTGCCGGCCCTCGGAGGCGCCGTGCACGATCCCGTCCGCCACGCCCGGCTCCGGCCCGAAGGTCTCGGGCGGAAAGCCGGTGCGGTCGCAGTGTCCTCCCGTGGCGCCGATCGCGGAGCGCGCGACCAGCATTCGCGGCCCGGGCGTGAGGCCTTTGTGGATGGCGTTGCGCAGCCCGACGTCGATGTCCTTCTCGGAGCCGACGTCGCGCACCGTCGTGAAGCCGGCTTCGAGCGTCTTCTTCGCGTAGCCCGCCGCGAAGAGTGCCTTCTCGGTCGCCGGACGGCGAAGCCCCTCGAAGAAGTCGGAGAGCCAGCTGTCGCCGGATTCTTCGCTCAGATGCGTGTGACAGTCGATGAAGCCGGGCAGGAGCGTCGCCTCGCCCAGGTCGATCACCGTCGCCCCGGATGGGATCGGGAGATTCGCGCCCGCCGCCGCGATCTTCGCGCCCTCCACGATGACCACGGCGTTTGCGACCGTCTGGTCCGAACGGCCGTCGAACATCCGCGCGGCTTTGAGCGCGGTCACGCCCGACGGCGCCTGCGCCAGCGCGGCCGCAGAGAGTCCGAGCGCGAGACTTGGGCCGAGGATCGACTTGCTCACGTCTCCTCCTTTGTTGAGACTCCCGGCGCGTGGCGCCGCGAGGCGTAGATGATCGCACCGACAGCGAGGGCGATCGCGCCGGCAGTCCAGTTCTTGCGCTCCGCCGCCGACAGAAACAGAAGACAGATCACGAGCGCCGCGATCGGTATCGTCGGCCCGAACGGAAGACGGATGGTTCGCGGCGTCGACGGGAGCTTGCGCCGAAGGACGGGAACCGCGAGCGCTGTGCCAATGTAGGTGGCGAGCCTCGCGATTGCCGACAGCTCGGCCAGCTCTTCGGCGGTGCCCGTGAGCATCAGACCGATCGCGACGGCGGTCTGCGTCAGGATCGCCACGTGGGGCGTTCGAAACCTCGGATGGATTCGGGCGAAGGCGGCGGGAAGCCTGCCGCCCTCGGCGAGGGCGTACAGGTAGCGGGGACCGGCGAGGACCGTCGCGTTGTTGGTCCCCAGAACCGAAAGAACGGCGCCGAGCGTCAGCAACAGACCTCCGAGAGGGCCCATCAGGAGGCGCCCGATGTCCGCCAGCGGCGTCTGCGATTGGCCGAGGTTCGGCAGGGTCCCGATCGCGACGAGCTGCACCAACGTATAGATCGCCGTGACGATCGTGATCTGGATGACTAGGGCGAACGGCACGTCGCGCCGCGGGTTCTTGAATTCCCCCGCGGGCGCCGAAGTGTTCTCGAAACCCGCGTAGGCGAAGAGAACCAGCAGCGCCGCCTTCATGAAGTTTTGCCGATCGGGCGTCGGAACGGGAAAGATCCTGCCCCAATTGATCGCGAAGAGCCCGACGGCGACGAGCAACGCGAGGGGCAGGATCTTCCCGATCGCGAGAACGACGGCCGTTCGCGCGCCGAACTTGACGCCGACGACGTTGATCACGGTCAGGATGAGCAGCGGTGCGATGATCGTGGCCCACCGGCCCGGACCGCTCCTCGCCCCCTCCCACAGATAACCCACGGCTCGGGCGAAGAAGACCGAGAGACCCGCGATCGACGAGATGCGCGCCATCCAGGTCATCCAGCCGACCTCGAAACCGACGAAGTCGCCGAAGGCCGCTCGCGTGTAGAGGATCGCGCCGCCCGGCCGGTCGAACAAGCTCGCGGCCTCGGCGAAGCACAGAACGAGCAGCAGCACGGCGAAGCCCGCCGCGAGAATCGCCCACACGCTCGCCGCGCCCAGAAGCTGTGCCGCGGCGACGGGCAGGATGAGGTACACGCCGCTGCCGACGACGTCGTTGACCGAGAGAGCCACGATCTCCCATCGGGACACGACACGCAGGAAGCCGGGAGATTGTGGGTGAGTCGACGTCAGAATGGCGAGGATTCTAGCCTGAATTATTCATGGTCCCCGGCCGAGGAGCGCAAGGAACCGCCGCCATGCCGCACGCGGATCGAAGGAAACCAGGCATGTCAGCTCCGCACATCCCGTCATGCGGCGCAACGCCGCCGGCGTCTTCACGCGCTCGTGGCGTCCGCCGAGCGCTCCGACCGCGTCGAGCGCGGCCGGCAGGTCGCGGACTCGGAAACCGCGGCCGAGGTGTCGCCAGCGGGTCTGCGCCAACCACCGCTCCGAGCCTCGCGCGACGTAGCCGCCAAGCGGAGAGACCGCGGCGAGCTCCTCGAGCCGGTGCCGGGTGATGCGGGGCCGAGCGACGACGTCGAGCGGATAGAGCACGAGACTCTTCCACCTTCGCCGGAACACTTCTCCGGTCGCGTCGCGGTCCTCCGTCAGATTGAATTCGTGCGGCCACAGCGGCGAGAGGAAGCCCCGGGAAGAAAGACTGCCGCCGACGACGGCGAGCATCGCCCGTTCCGGAAGCACCGGGTCGCGCCGGCATGCCGCGGCGATGTTCGTCAGCGGTCCCAGCGCGAGGATCGCGGCCTCGGCGCCGATCCCGGCGATCCGATCGGCGGCCGGCGTCGCCTCTCCCGCCGCCGAGGCGCCGCGAACGATGTCGACCGAAGCGCCCGCGACATCGCAGAGCCGCCTCGCGCACGCCTCCGCCTCCGCAGCCGTTGTGTTGCCGAAGACCGTCGAGATCCCCGAGAGCGAAACGTGCCCTCTCCGGGTGGCCTCGAGCGCCGCCGCGAGCGCGAATCCGTCGTCCACGTTGCCACGGGAGGCGCCGAGCGCGATGTCGGTGTCGATCCAGAGCGATGAAATTGCCGATTGGCGATTGGCGATTGGCGATTTGCCGGGGTCCTCCACCGTTTCCCCAATCATCAATCGACAATCTTCAATCTTCAATTCTCTTATACTCCCGCGCCCCATGCTCCGCGCCGGGATCGTTGGCCTGCCGAACGTCGGCAAATCCACGTTGTTCAACGCCTTGACTCGCACGCGAAAGGCAGAGGCGGCGAACTATCCCTTCTGCACGATCGAGCCGAACGTCGGCGTCGTCACGGTTCCGGATCCGCGCCTCGAGCCGCTTGCGAAGATCTCGAAGTCGGAGCGGATCGTTCCGGCCACCATCGAGTTCGTCGACATCGCCGGACTCGTGAAAGGGGCGTCGCAGGGAGAGGGGCTCGGCAACAAGTTTCTCCAGCACATCCGCGAGGTCGACGCCATCGTCGAGGTCGTCCGGTGCTTCGAGAGTAAGGACATCGTGCACGTCGCCGGGGCGCTCGATCCGGTCGGCGACATCGAGACGGTGAAGACGGAGCTCGTGCTCGCCGACATCGAGACGGTCGTTCGCGCGCGCGAGAAGTTCGAGAAGTCGGCGCGCGGAGCCGACAAGGACGCCCGCGAGGCTCTTGCCGTGACGAACAAGCTTCTCGCGCACTTGAACGCCGGCAAGCGGGCGCTCACCCTTGCGCTTTCCGCCGAAGAGACGGCCGTCGCGAAGCGGCTCTTTCTTCTGACATCCAAACCGATGCTCTTCGCCTGCAACGTCGCCGAAGACGAGCTCGCGAGGGCGGAAACGGCCTCGCCGAGCGTGGTCGCGGTCAAGCATTACGCGCAGACCCACGTCGGAACCGAGGCGGTCGTGGTCTCCGCGGCGATCGAGGCGGAGCTCGCGGAGCTCCCGGAGGCGGAGGCGCGCGACTATCTCGCCCACCTCGGCGTCGGCGATTCGGGCGTCTCGAGCCTGATCCGGGCGGTGTACCACCTGCTCGGCCTGCGCACGTTCTTGACCGCGGGCGAGAAGCAGGCACGGGCCTGGACGATCCACGCGGGCAAAACGGCTCTCTCGGCCGCGGGTGTCATCCATTCGGACTTCGAGCGCGGGTTCATAAAGGCCGAGACGGTCTCCTTCGACGACCTGGTTTCCTCCGGCTCCATGGCCGCCGCCCGGGAAAGAGGCCTCGTTCGCCAGGAAGGAAAGGACTACGTCGTCGAAGACGGCGACGTGATGTTCTTCAAGTTCAACGTCTGATGAGGTGGACCCTGTGAGGGAATCGTTCATGTTCCGACACGCGATCGTGCGTCCGCCGCCCCCCAATTTCGCCGAAGGCCTAACGACCGCCCGCCTGGGCGCTCCAGCCCTCGAGAAGGCCTTGGAACAGCACGAGGAGTACTGCGAAGCGTTGCGGCGATGCGGCCTGACTCTGATTCGTCTGGAGGCCGATCCAGATCATCCCGACTCGACATTTGTCGAGGACACGGCCGTTCTCACGCCGCGTCGGGCCATCCTCACCCGTCTCGGCGCCGCGAGCCGGCGGGGGGAGGTCGAGAGCATCGGGAAAGAGCTCGGCCGCTGCTACCCGTCCTGCGAGAGGATCCGCGCGCCGGGAACCGTCGATGGCGGCGACGTCTGCGAGGCGGGTGATCACTTCTTCATCGGCATCTCCAAGCGCACGAACGAGGAGGGCGCGGGCCAGCTCGCGGACCTCTTGCGGCGCGACGGGTACGATTCTTGCTCAGTCGACATCCGCGAGATCGAGGGGATCTTGCACCTAAAGAGCGGTCTCGCCCACCTGGGAGCAGATCGGCTGGCCGTCATCGACGCGCTGGCAGACCACGAGGCGTTTCGGAGCTACGACCTGCTCCGCGTCGACCCTGCCGAGGCGTACGCCACCAATTGCGTGAGCGTCAACGAGTTCGTTCTCGTCGCCGCAGGCTATCCGAGACTGGAGACTGCAGTGCGGAATCTCGGTAATCGCGTGATCGTCCTGGAGATGTCCGAGTTCCAGAAGATGGACGGCGGGTTGAGCTGCCTGTCGCTGCGGTTCTAGGAAAAAGGGTCAGGTCCGACCGGACCTGACCCCCACAGAGGCCTATTGACAGGACGCTTCAGTACCGCCGAATCACCAGGAGCGCGATCAAGGCGAGCGCCACGCCCAAGACCGCGAGCATGGGACCGGAGAGCGTCGGTACGACAGCGGCGGGGCCGACGGGCGGCGTCGGAGTCGGAGTCGGGCCGCCAGGAGTCGGCGTGGGCGTGGGCTGACCCTGGACTAGCTCGCCGAAGACGGCCAGCCCGGCGATCGACGTGACCGGCTGTCCGTCGAACATCAGCACCGGCGGGGCGGAGGGGTTGATAGCGAACTTGAAGATCGAATTCTGCCCAGCACTGGCGCCAAGATCCGCCGACCAGAAACTTATGCCATCCGGGTCGCGGTTCAACGCGAAGAACAGGCTTACGCCGCTCGCCGTGTAGGTCGCGATGCTAGTGCCCGAAGGGTCGTATTGATTGCAAATCCCTGCCGAGGCCGCGAGCACGTTGCCGTTGGGAAGGATGCGAATGGCATAGTTGGTCCCACTAGCCGTGAAATCCGGGAGCGCCGAATCCGTGCAGATATCCCACCGGTGGATGTTGCCCTCGCCGTCATAAAACAGAGTGCATTGATCGGCGGCCAGATCAATCCAGTCCGAACTCCCCGTCAGATACGTGGCCAGAAGAGCGCCCGCGGCGCTGAACTTCTGGACGTTCGAGCCGGGCCCACCGACATACAAGTTGCCGGCGGCATCGAAGACGCACGACTCCGGCGTCCCCGTAAAGGTCACGAAGTTGGCCGCTAGCAAGTTCCCCGCATTATCGAATTTGCTGACGGTGCCGGTCGAGAAGTTGGTCGCGAAGAGGTTCCCCGAAAGATCGAAGCACATCCCCGTAATGAAGGTTGAACCGGTCGTAGTATTGAGAGTCTCGATCAGCGTGCCCGCAGGAGAAAAATGCCTGATCTGGCCGCTTCCAGCCCCCGCGAATACGTCACCCACCTGATACTGGACCGCCCAAGCGGCCGTGGCGCAGAAGAGTACCCCCAGCCCGACAAGCGCGACCCGGATGACTCCGGACGCTACTCGATCCCCTCTCACACCCATTCTCATTGCCTTCCTCCGCCTTCCTCACCTTTTCGTTTCGAGCCCGAGACACACTTTTGCGAGAAGGTATGGCCGCAGACGCCCCCTGTCAAGAAGGTCAGGTAGTCATCGCTCAGAGAACTTTCGGCCGCTGACCTATCTTGCTCGATCCAAGTGACTCATGGCAATAGGGTTACCAACATTACCCACCAAGCAGTTTCGAAGACCGACGCTTAACCGAGATGCCTCTCCCTGCGGTTTTGAGGCACCGGCGGACGCGCGGGAAGCATATTAGCAGTTACTTATATATTTCTTCAGAATGCAGCGGCGGATTGGGCTGAGCTGCCTCTCGCTACGGTTCTGATCCCACAAGAGGGGTCAGGTCTGCAATCGTGTGAGTGTAGCCGCCAAAGTCACACCTCCGGAGACCTGACCCCTTGAGCGAAGCGGTCGAACAGGTCGACTTCTGCGCGGCTGCCGATCGCCAGGGGGATCCGTGCATGAAGCGACTCGGGTACCACGTCTAAGACGCGTTGCGTCCCGGTCGACGCTCTTCCGCCGGCCTGCTCCACGACGAAGGCCAGCGGATGGCATTCATAGAGGACGCGCAGCTTTCCGGTCGCTCTGCCGCCGGGCACCGCGTCGGCCGGATAGAGATAGATGCCTCCCTCGAGCAGGAAGCGGTGCACGTCGGCCACGAGCGAGGCCGAGTAGCGCGTCGAGTAGGGGCGGCCGGTCGCCTTGTCGGGCTCCTTCAAGTAATCGATGAACGCGCGCACGCCTGGCGCCCAAGCATGCGAGCGCCCCTCGTTGACGCCGTAGGCCTTTCCGCGCTCCGGCATGCGCAGGTGCCGGCTCGTCAGCAGAAACTCTCCGATCGAGGGTTCGAGCGTGAAGAGATGGACGCCGTCGCCGATCGTATAGACGAGAAGGACCGCCGGACCGAAGAGAACGTAGCCCGCCGCGATCTGTTCGTGGCCGGCCCGGAGTAGGTCGGCGGGAGTGCCGTCGCGCCGCGGCCGCACCGAGAAGATCGTTCCGAGCGTGCCATTGACGTCGATATTGGAGGATCCGTCCAGAGGATCGAAGAGGACGGCGTAACGGCCGCGGTCGGTATTCGATCCGTATAGGAACGGCTCCTTCATTTCTTCGGAGGCCGCGAGCGTCACGAGCCCTCCGTAGTCGAACGTCTCGACCAGGATCTCGTTGGCGATGATGTCGAGTTTCTTCTGCTCCTCCCCCTGCACGTTCGAGGATCCGGCGGAGCCGAGGTTTCTCGTCAACCCCGCCTTCGACAGCGCGCTGGCGATGCGCTTTCCCGCCACGCCGAAGCGCATCAGTAAAAGCGACAGCTCCCCCGTCGCGCCGGGAGCCGCTCGTTGTGCCTCGAGGATGAACCGGTCGAGAGTGATCGGCGCGGTGGTCATCGCCCGCGTTACTTCTTGCGCTCCATCTTCCAGCGGCCCGTCGTGATCGGCGCATTCCCGCTGGGCGTCGTCGTGAAGGTCCCTTCGATCGTATTGCCCGACAGCCGGCCCACGAACGTCGTCTGGACCTCGCAGTCGCAATCCGGGTCGCGATACGGAGCCATCGTGCCCGTCAGGACTCCTCCGGCGGCGCTTACGAAGTCGATGCGCAAGACCTGGGGCATCGTGCGGAGCGTGTCGGAAGTCCCGGGGAGCTGGGAGGGCGGATTCGCCGCGGCTCCCTTGGGAACCATCAGCACGTCCCCGCGCGCGACCCTGTCGCCGGGCCTCAGCTCAAACACGATGGATCCCGAACGGCCGGTCGCCTCGCTGCTGTACTCCCCCTCCCAGCGTCCGGCGAGCGCCGAAACATCCGATCGCGCTCCGGCGACCGGTACGGCCGGCGCCGGATTTTTCGACGACGAGCACGCCAGCATGCAGGCCGCCGCGAGGATCACCGGGGCAGACGCTTTCCCGACACGAGCCATAGGACCTCCTGCGATCATCTTTTCACACCCGTTGCCTCCTTGACCCATTCGCGCCACCCGGGCTTGGGCTCGCCCGCGGCGTTTTGCAGGCCGCGATTGGCCAGAAAGGCGCGCCGCCGAATCTCGGTCGCGGAGACCTCCCCGGGAATCGAGGGAATCGCGTCGGGGGCTGCGTCGCGCAGAGACACATAACGGGCAAACAGCAGGGCGCGCCCGTCGGCTTTCGCGAGAAAGCGGCGGAATCGACGGATGAACTCGGCCTGCTTCTCGGGACTCGAACCATTGACGGCGGAGGAGGAGTAGCTGACGACCGGAAAAGCGATCGGCCGCCCGGCGGCGCCCTTGACGAGCGCCGTCCAGTCTTCCTCCAGCGAATCGGGAGCGCGCTCGGCGAAGGGCGTTCCACGAACGAAGGGGGCATAGATGTAGAAGAGCGCGGGACTCCTCTGATGAAGAGCTCCCGCGATCTCCGGTGAACGGCTCTCCGTCGGCGCGACAGTCGTCACGCCCACCAACAGGCGAGGCGCCTTCTTGCGCAGAAATTGGACCGTGCCGTCGAAGAGCCTCCGGTAAGCCGGGAGCTGCTCGGGCTTGCTCGCAAAGTAGGAGTCGGCTTCTGTGCCGAGCGAGAGCGTCTGGAAATCGGGGAGCGCCGGCGTCAGAGCGTCGAGCAGGCGCCCCAGGCGAAGCGACAGCTTCGGGTCGTCGAAGGCCGTGACGGCCAGATCCGCCGGGACGTCCCGCGCGTTCTCGGTCACGAGCGGAAGATCCAGGTGCAGGGTGGCTCCGGATTGGCGCATCACGCGAGCCGCGCGCGTGACATCGCCCACACGATAGTCGCCGGGATGGGGCTCTGCGGCCGACCAGGAGAGCTCGAATGCGAAGAAGGAGGCCCCCGTCCGGCGGACCGCGTCCAGCGCCGCCTGCCGCGCGGCAGCCGATGCGGACGGCTCGAGGTTGACCGCGATGCCGAGCGCGGGCGGGAGCGCCGGCGAGGGCGAGCGCACGGGCGCCGCCAGGAGCAAGACCGCCGTCAGCGCGAGGCAGCCGATGATGATCCGGCGCACGGGTTCGCACATTATCGCGGAGGTCGAACGCCGTCGGGTCTTGCGAGTGGAGTCTCTAGCCCTGGCTCGGTGCGCCGACCAAGACGATCGGTCCCGTCGGCGCCGGGACTCCACCGCGCGGCTCCACGGTGACCGCGAAGTTTTGAGCGTTGGCCTCGGGGAAGTTCTTCGATTCGAACAGGGCCTTGCCCGCCGGGTCGGCGTCGAAGACACCGGCGTCGACGGGCTTGCCCGCGAGGAATACCCAGAGCTGATACTGCCGGTCGGTCGGGAGCGGCGCGAGGTTGGCCGCGACGAGAACGCCGCGCTTCGCCCGCGGGCTCCAGAAGACACGCCCCTGCGCATCGGGCTGGGGGCCGTGGCCTCCGAGGATCAGCATCTGAACGTCCTCGCTTTCGAGCACTCGCGCCCGAAGCTCGCGCTGCGCGAGCTCGATCTGGGTGGACGCGAGCCGACCCGCCAGATCCGCCGACTGGCTTCGCAGGTCTTCGCGCTGCCGGCGAAGGCGAGCGTCGTCGAGGCCGACCGCGAAGAGCAGCAGAACCGCGGCTGCGGCGAGCACTCGCCACGCCGCGAAATCGCCCCGGCGGGCCGGAACGCGCGCCGGAGGAAGCGAGCCGAGGATCCTTTCGCGAAGCGCCGCCGGCGGAGCGACCGCCCGCGTCTCGGCGGCGAAGGCCGACGCGGCCTGCCGGAAGTCGACGAGGAGCTCCTCGCAGAGCGGGCATCCATCTCGCAAATGCTGCTCGATCTCAGCCCGCTCGGCGCCGAGAGGCATGCCGAGGGCCACCGCGGCGACGAGCTCCTCGTGCCGCTCGCTATGGGCCATGGCTTCCACTCTCGAAGTACGGACGCAGCCGATCGCGGAGTTTCATCAACCCAAGCCGGACCCGGGTCTTGACGGTTCCGAGCGGCGTCGCGGTCTTCGCCGCAATCTCCTGATGTGTCAGCCCTTCGAAGTACGCGAGCTCCAGGGCGCGCCGCTGCTCCTCGGGGAGCTCGCCCACGGCATTGCGGCAGAGCCTCTCCCACTCGCGGTCGACCGTAGCCCCCTCCACGTCCTGCAAACCGGGCGGACCCTCCGGGAGCTCCTCGAGGCTTCGGACTTCGGGGCGCGAGGCGGGCCGGCGGGCACGGAGGCGATCGATCGACCGGCTCCGCGTGGAGATCAAGAGCCAGGTCGCGACGCTGCCGCGCGTAGGATCGAATGACGCGGCGGCCCTCCAGGCGAAGAGGAAGACCTCCTGAAGAACCTCTTCGGCTTCCCCCGTCTCCCCGAGGATTCGCTGGGCGAGACCCAGGAGCCGGCCGGCGTGACGGTCGTACAGGGCCGCGAGCGCATCCGCGTCCCGGGCTTCGACCCGGGCCATCAAAGCGCGGTCAGGGTCCAACCGTCTCAGGTTCATCGAAATGGGAATAGGATTCGGGCCGGGCGGAGCTTATATCACGCGCCCACGGGTATTGTGCCCCTTTGAATCCACCGGAAAACCTTTCCCGTATCTGGGGTGACGTGTACGGTCTCGAAAGACATCACGCCCGAAGGCCGGGCCATTCCGAGCCTCGGGCCAACAGAAGCGAAGGAGGTAAAGCCTATGAGAGATTTTCGATACCCGGGCATTCTGCGGCTCGCTCTGCTCGCGGTCCTGGCCGCCCTCGTGCTCGCGCCGCCGGCGCTGGCGTCGAGCCACCGCGAGGCGCCCGCCATCAGCAACGATCCGGTCGCCGACAACACCGATGTCTATTTCTTCCGCGACCCAGTCGATCCGTCCCGCCTCGTCATGATCTCCAACTGGATTCCGCTCGAGGAGCCCGCGGGGGGCCCGAACTGGTTCCACTTCGAGCCCAACATTCGCTACGAGTTCAACGTCGACAGCAACGGCGACGGGCTCGAGGACATCGTCTATCGCGTCGAGTTCACCCGGAACGTCCGCAACGGCAACACGTTCCTGCAGAACACCGGCCCGGTCGCCTCTCCGGACGATCCGGCCCAGAACGTCTACTACACCTACATGGTCACCAAGTGCTTCGGGCCCTCGCCGAATCAGGCCTCCTGCACGGTGATCGGCAGCGATCTGCTCGAGGCGCCGAACAACGTCGGCCCCAAGTCCTTCCCCAACGGCTACGGCAAGGGGTCGGAAATCGAGACGACGGTCTATCCGATCGATGACGATACGATCGTTTTCGCGGGGCCGCGCGCGGAAGGCTTCTACGTCGACCTGGGAATGATCTTCGACCTGATCGACTTCCGGCCGGGGACCCTTCCCGGCGATCACGGCGGGGGAAAGAACGAGACCGCGGGTTTCAACGTTCACGCGATCGCGATCTCGGTTCCCATTCAGAAATTGACGGCCAACGGCGCGGTGACGACCGACGCGGCGGACCCCAACGCCATCGTCAGCATGTGGTCCTCGACCTGGCGGATGCAGACCACGACCCTCTCGGGAAGCGGCGCCGGCCCGTCCCTTTCGGGCGGATGGGTGCAGGTCTCACGCCTGGGCAATCCCCTCATCAACGAGGTGGTCATTCCGCTCGGGATGAAGGACCAGTTCAACGCGACCTACCCCGTGGCCGACGCGCAGTACGGCGCCTTCGTTCTGCAGCCGGAGGTGCCGGGCATCCTCAATGCGCTCTTCGGCATCAGCGTTCCGCCGACGCCGCGCAATGATCTGCTCGCGCTCGTGCTCGGCCTCGACGGCTTGACCAAGCGCCCCAACGAGGTCATCTCCGACCAGCTGCGGCTGAACACCGCGATCTATCCGACCCCTGTTTCGCTGGTCGACCGGCTCGGAGTGCTCGCCGGAGACAACGCGGGCTTTCCGAACGGACGGCGCCCCTACGACGACGTCGTCGACATCGAGCTGCGGGTGCTCGCGGGAGTGCTCGTGCCCGGCTTCGACATCTCTCCGAACAACGCCCTCGGCGACGGCGTGGACGGGCCGGACGTGCCTTTCATCGGCGGCTTTCCCTTTCTCTGGACGCCGCACTCCGGCTACAGCCACGTTCACGACACCAACAACGTACCCGTCTTCACCCAGTTCGAGATTCAACCAACCGTCGACTAGCGGATCTCCTCGCCCCGGCTCGGATCCTTCCGAGCCGGGGATTTGTCTATCATTGCCGCGAAGGAGCTATCCCATGCGCTCGAATCGTCGCGATCTCTTCCTCACCGCAGCCTCGACCGGCCTCGCCCTGGGACTCGCCGCGGCGGGACGGCCGCTCATCGCGCTGCCGGGCAAAGAGAAGACCGCTTCCGATGACATCACGCTCATGAACACGGCCCTCGCGCTCGAGCACGAGGCGATCTGGGCCTATGGTCTGGCGGGTGGCAGCGGCCTGCTGTCGGCCAAGGCCAAGGAGGTCGGTCTTCTCTTTCAGGGCAGCCACGAGATTCATCGGGACCTTCTCGCCGACGCGGTCAAGCGCAAGGGGGGAGCGCCCGTGGACGCGAAGAAGGAGTACGTGTTCGGCGTCCCGCTCAAAGACGAAAAGGACGTTCTGGAGCTCGCCTTCAAGCTCGAAGTGGGGGCGGCGCGCGTCTACCTCTACGTCGTCGACCGCTTTGCCGACCGTGCCCTGTCGGCCGCCGCCGCGCGAATCCTCTCCGATGAGGTTCTCCATGCCACGGTCTTGAGGAGCGTTCTGGGGCGGGAAGTGGTGCCGACCTTCAAATTGATCGAGAACTGAGGCTCCACGATTTGCGATTTGCGATTTGTGATTCGTGAACAGGGCGGCAGCGTGACTTTCTCGCCTTAATCACAAATCACAAATCACCAATCACGAATCGTATAAGCAGATGCTTATAAATTTCACTTCTCCACCCCTCTCGCCTCGTCCGGGATCGCGGCGGGCCCCCCCTTCAAATCCTCGCGGATGATGAGATCGAGAAAGAGCTCGCGAACTCCTTCGCGTCCGCCCGTCTTGAACGCCCTCTTGACCTCGCCTGGCTTCAAACCGATGCCGGTCATCGTCTTCAGATACTGGCAGAAGACGTAGGACCGAGAACGGAACGAAACGATCAGGAGGAAAAGGAGCAAGACCGCGGCGCCCAGGATCGTCCAGTCGGCCCGCGTCAAAACCTCGAAAATGCCGGACATTGGCACGGATTCCTTGTAAACAGAGTATCAGAATCTTCCCGTTCCGACCCGGTGGATCAGCGACCAGAGGCCTGAGACTCTCGGCTTAAGACTTGAGATTTCAGACCCACGACACCGTTCACGAACTCCCGCGCCACATCCTCCGGCCGTCGCCGGTCGCGGTCCACGGCCGCGTTCATCCGGCGCATCGCGGCGGCGGAGATTGCGCCGCCGAGCTTCTCGAACACGTTCCGCACACGCGCTTCTCTCCAGACGGCGTCCCGAACGACGAATGCCGCCTCGTACGGCGGGAAGTAATGGCGGTCGTCCTCGAGAACCGCGAGCCGCATCGCGGCGATCAGGCCGTCCGTGGAGTTGCCGGCCACCACGTCGACTTTCCCCTGCGCCAGCGCCGGATAGAGAAGGCCCAGGTCCATCTCCGCCGGCCGAGCCGCAAAGCGAAGGCCGTATGCGGCGGCCAGGCCCGGGAACCCGTCCGCGCGCTCCAGGAATTCGTAACCGAATCCCGGGCGAATGCGATCGCCGTAGCGCGCGAGGTCGGAGATCCTTTCGATCTGCAGATCCCGAGCCTGATCGCTCCGCATGACCAGCGCGAAGGTGTTCTCGAAACCGAGCGGTGGCGACCAGACGAGCTTCCAGCGGCGGGCATATTCGCGCGCGACGAAGTCCCGGACTCGCGCCGGGTCGCCGATCGGCTTTTGCGTGAGGATCGCCGTGAACGCCGTGCCCGTGTACTCGGGATACAGGTCGAGCTCGCCCGCCGTCATGGCACGGTGGCAGACGAACGTCCCGCCGAGGTCGAGCTTGCGCTCGACGCGCTCGCCGGCGCGTTCGAGGGCCTGAGCGGCGATCTCACCGAGAATGACCTGTTCGGTGAAGTTCTTCGAGCCGATGCGGACCGCGCGCTGTGGCGAGCGACAGGCCGGGCAGAGCAGGAGAGCCGCCGCGAGCGCTACGCACCAGACTCCTCGTCTCACCGCCGCGGCCCCCAGTGCTTTTCGGCCAGTCCGAGCCCGAAGTCGAAGGCGAGCGCGAGCAGGGCCGCCGGCACGGCGCCGGCGAGGATCAACCGGTGATCCACCGTCGCCACGCCGCGGTAAATCAGCACGCCGAGCCCCCCGGCGCCGATGGCCGCCGCGATGGTCGCCAGCCCGATCCCGACGACCACGGCGATCCGGATTCCCGCGAGCACGACCGGGAACGCGAGCGGCAGCTCCACGAACCGCAGCCGCTCTCCCGGTGTCATGCCGAGTCCCTGCGCCGCTTCGACGATGGCCGGATCGACCGACGTGATCCCCGCGTGCGTGTTGCGCAGAATCGGCAGGAGCGAGTAGACGACGAGCGCCACGATCGCCGTGCGGGCGCCGATGCCTCCGAGAAGCGGCAGCGGGATCAGAAACCCGAAGAGCGCCAGGCTCGGGATCGTCTGGACGACGTTGGCAAAGCCGAGCACCGGGCGAGCCAGGTGCGGCCGCCGTGTCAGCGCGACGCCGAGCGGGACGCCGATGGCGATGGCCACGAGCGTGGCCACGACGACGAGGGCGAGGTGCTGCCCGGCGAGCGCCAGAATCTCCGCGCGGCGCGCCCAGAAGAAGGAGGAAAGGTCGGTCACGTCGAGAACTCCGAGACGAACTCCCGCACGAAATCGTCCGCAGGCGTCGATGTCAGCTCTTCGCGGGAGCCCGACTGCCGCACCCTTCCTCCCTGCAGGACGGCGACGCGGTCGGCCAGCGCGAAGGCCTCGCGCAGGTCGTGCGTCACGAGCAGCACGGCGGAAGTCAGCCGCTGCTTCCAGTCCCGAAACTCTTTCTGCATTCCTCGCCGCGCGATCGGATCGAGCGCTCCGAAGGGCTCGTCCATCAGAACGAGTGGCGGATCGGCGGCGAGAGCACGCGCCACCCCGACGCGCTGTCTCTGGCCTCCCGAGAGCTCCCGGGGACGGCGCTCACAAAACTCACTTTGAGGAAGACCCACCATCCCGAGAAGCTCGGCGGCCCGCGTGCGACGCTTCTCCTCGGGCCACCCGAGAAGGCGCGGCACCGTCTCGACGTTTTCCTCAACGCTCCAGTGGGGAAACAGACCCCCCTCCTGAATGACGAAACCGATCCGCCTTCGAAGCGCGATCGGATCCTGGTCCGAGACGGGCCGGCCGAAGACCCTCACCTCGCCGCTGTCGGCTTCGAGCAGCCGGTTGGCGAGCTTCAAGGCCGTCGTCTTTCCGCAGCCGGACGGGCCGACGAGCGCCACCGTCTCTCGGGCCGCCACACTCAAAGAAAACCCGTCCAGCACCGAACGGCCTGGGGTAAATGCCTTTCGGACGTCGAGGAATTCGAGGACGGGAGACGGCAAGGTAAAAAGAGGTTTCTGGTTTCTGGTTTCTAGTTGGGTGAAGCGAGCTCACCAGATACCCGAAACTAGAAACCAGGAACCGATAAGAGGGCTAACGCTAGAATCGCTCCATGCCGTCATTCTACGACGCGGCGATCATCGGCGGCGGACCGGGCGGTTCGACGGTTGCGACGATGCTCGCCCGCGCCGGCCGGCGCGTGGTCGTTCTCGAGCGCGAGAGGTTTCCGCGTTTTCACGTCGGCGAGTCGCTCCTCCCCTACTCGCTTCCGATTTTCGAGCGCCTCGGGGTCGACGAAAAGATTCGCGCCGCCGGTTACCAGAAAAAGTACGGCGCCTTCTTCTGGAACGAGGAGACCGGGGGCACGCGCCCCGTCGTCTTCGCCAGGGCGCGGGACGACCGTCATCCGATGGCCTATCACGTCAAGCGCGCCGACTTCGACGACCTTCTGCTTCGGCACGCGGAATCCTGCGGCGCGGAGCTCCGGGAAGAGACTCCCGTGGAAGACGTCCTCTTCGAGGGAGACCGCGCGATCGGCGTGCGCGTCGGGAACGGCGCGAAAGGATCCGAAGAGATTCGCGCGAAGGTCGTGGTGGACGCTTCCGGACAGGCGGCGGTGCTCTCGCGGAAGCTCAACGTCCGGCGCTTCGATCCGAAGCTGAAGCGCGCCTCGCTCTTCGCCCACTACAAAGGATTACGCTGGCCGGCGGACAACCAGCCCGGCGACATTCTGCTGCCGATCGACCAGGGAGTATGGTACTGGATCATTCCCTTCGCCGACGGATCGTGCAGCGTCGGCGGCGTCTTCGATCCGGCCGTCGTGCGGTCCCCCATCGGCGTCTCGCTCGAAGCGCGATTCGAACAGATGATCGTGCGCTCGGCGCGGATGCTGCGCCTGCTCGAAGGCGCCCGGCGCGTATCCGAGGTCTACGGCATCTCCGACTATTCGGCCAGGTCCGAGCGCCTCGCCGGCGACGGCTGGGTGCTCGTGGGGGACGCCGCGACATTTCTGGATCCGGTCTTCTCGACCGGCGTCTTTCTCGCGATGGCGACCGGAGAGCGCGCCGCCCGCGTGATCGATCGTGCGCTTTCCAAGCGCGGGCGCGTGGACGCGCGAGACTTCGGCGCATACGCTCGCCACGCCAATCGCATGTTCGCGCGATTCCGGCGCTTCGTGTACAACTTCTACGACCCGGTGTTCTTCGACGCTTTCTGCGCGGAGCACCCGCCCGAGACGATCCGTGCCGCGGTCACGACGACGCTGGCGGGAGGGGTCGAGCGGGTCAGTCTTCGCCAGTGGTTCTGGACCCAGCTGATGTTCGTGGGAGTCGCCTTCGATCGGGCAACCCGACGGTTCCGCCGGCAGGAACCGCAGGTCGGAGGTTCCTAGTCCTGGCTCCCCGATCGGAAACCAGAAACCCCTACCCTCCCAGCAGCGCCTTCTTCAAATCCTCCTGCACCGGATGGGGGCCGAGCCAGACGGCGAAGAGGGCGCCGGAGAAGTCCCGGCCTTCGATCACCCCGCGGTCCGTCCCTCGAACGGTGACCTTCGTTCCCTTCTCGGGCACCCACGTCAGCAGGATCTCGTCCCCCTCGGCGACGTCGGGAATCATGGCGCTGAACCTCTCGAGCCTTGCCTTGAGGGCTCCTATCTGCGCATTCGAGTTGCGCTCGAAACCCTCCGAGATGGCCTCGCTGACCTTCGAGCCTCTCAGGCCTCGCAAGATGTGGAGACGCATGCTCTTGATCTCAGTTGCCGAGAGCACGGCTGCGGCATCCTTCGAAGGGTTCTCGAGGTAGAGACCCGCGACGTAGACCTTGAAGATCATCTTCTTGCGCAGGCCCATTCCGTTCAACTTCAGCGTCTTGCCTTCGATTGTCTCGGTGTCCGGCATCTTGACGCCGGACAATTCGCCGGCGGAGGCAGGAGCCGCGAGTCCAAGAACCAGAGCGGCCACGGTCAGTCTCTTCATGTCAGTCACACTTATTGAAGGTTTAAGATTGAAGATTGAAGATTGAAAAACGCGCCCCCAATCATCAATCTTCAATCATCAATCATCAATCTTCAATCATCAATCTCTTTAAGCTCCGGCATACCTCGCTCTGGCAAGGTCGACGATCTCGCTAATCAACTGCGTGTAGCTTCTCCCCGCCTTCTTGGCCGCCATGAAGAACTCGGCGCCGGTCGAGAGCCACGGATTGGGATTGGCCTCGATGACGTATACCTCTCCTTTCGGAGTCAGGCGCATGTCGATGCGGCCGTAGTCGCGGAGCTTCAAGGCCTGGTAGGCGGCCAGCGCGGTGTCCGAAAGACGCTTGACCGTGTCGCCATCGAGGTCTTCCGCCGGCGCCGACTTGGTCACCCGATAGTGCTCGGTTTCCTTGTCCCACTTGACTTCCTTGCCGGCGATCTTGGGGGTGCCTACCGGCAGCTTCGAGAGGTCGAGCTCGATCAACGGCAGGACCTCCGGGCTCTCGTTTCCAAGCACGGCGGCGTACATCTCCCGCCCTTCGATGTACTCCTCGATCAAAGCCGGGGAATCGAACTCCTCGTGGATGTAATGGATCCGTTCCATCAGCTCCTTGACGCTGCCGACGACCGAGCCCGCGTCGATCCCGATCGAGCCATCCTCGGAGGTGGGCTTGACGATGAGGGGGAAGGAGATGTCGTGCGAGTGATCGAGCTTGCCCTTGTACGAGGTGGCGAAGAAAGGCGTACGGATCTTGTGAAACGCGAAGATCTTCTTGGCGAGCGCCTTGTCTTGGGCCAGATAGAGCGCGTGCGGTCCGGCGCCCGTGTAGGGCTTATCCAGGAGATCCAGGTAGGCGGCGAGATTCATGTCCTTCGTATCGTCGCCGGCGTAGGACTCCGTCAGATTGAAGAAGAGATCGGCTTCCGCGCGCGCGAGGGCGATGAGCGACTGATCCCGCCCGTCCACGACCTGGTACACCGCCTCGTGCCCGAGCTTCCCCAGAGCCTCGAAGATCTCCTCTCGGTCGTGCTTCTCCTTCTTCCGCTTCCGGGGGCGCTTGGTCTTCGACGGCTTTTCCGGAAGCGGCGGCGGTTCCGGCTCTTCTTCCCAGAGGTCGTAGAGGACCGCGATCTTGAGTTTCTCCCGGCTCATTGTCCTGCCTGAGCGGCGCTCGACGCGCCGACGGGAACAGAGAGTGGTTCTCGGCTTGTTTCTTTCATGTTGGCCATTCCACGGGCTTCTCCGTAACCTCCTAGGGCTGGACGAACTTTCCGCGCGCCAGATAGTTCATGGCGAGCGCCGTCGCGTAGGCCGTCAATTCCGTGAGGTGTTCCTTCTCGCCCCGAACCGCGGCGCGAAGATCGAGCTCGCCCACTCGCGACTCGATCGACTCGACCAAGCGCTTGACGAGGGGGCGCTGCACGCCGGTCCAGTAGGTCACCTTGTCGACCAGCGTCTTACGGTTCTCGCGGAGAAGGTCGACCGCGGGCCGCGCGCCCTTCTTCCGGCGCTTCGAGACGCGAAAGATGTCGACGAGATCGGTGTCGAGCGCGAGCTCGACGGACTGACTCTCCTTCTCGAGGGCCTGCTTGTAGAAGTCCTCGACCGTCGTTTCCATCTCCTCGACCGTGATGTCCATGTGTCCCTGGGGCCGCACGGGCTCGGCGTCGCGGAAACGCCGGGCCATCCGGTCCACGTACCGCAGCTTCGCCATGGCGCCCCATCCCCTGTAGCGCTTGCGCCAGTTCGAGCGCGGAGTCAGCCAGACGGCGAACGTCTCGGCGAAGTCCTCGTCGGGATGCTTCTGCGCGTACCAGCCGGCGATGTGCCGCACGAAGCGGCGCGAGAAAGGGACGGGCCGATAGCTGTCGCGGTAGGGCCGCCGGAAGGGCCCGAAGAGGTCGCGCCACTCCGGAGTCCGGTACAGCTCGTAGGCGTAGTTGAATGCATGCCCGGCCTCATGCCGCAGGTACATCAGGATCTCGCGCCGGTCCTCGAGATCGTTCATCTCCTTCTCGAGGCGCGCGAGCTTGGGATCGGCCAGATAGAACGGGATTCCGATGACGGGCTCTCCCGAGGGGCAGCCCCACTCGTCGGTGAGGTAGCAGAGGGGACGAAACTTGCGGAGGCCCTTGCGCTCGAGCTCGTGGTAGAGCTGCTGGACCAATCGCTCGATCGGGGATCCCTCGAGCTTGAGGCCCAACTCCTTGATGGGCTTGGTCAGGATTTCCTGGACGTCGGGCGGGGCTTTTTCAAACGCGCGCAAGAGACTTCATCAAAGAGTAACACAGGAGACGTCCCGCGTACTTCCGAGGCGATCGCGCAGACCGCAAAACGATGCGACTACAATGGTGAGGCACCGCGATGCATGAGGAGGTGGTTTCATGGCGGACCCGACGATACGCGTCATTCCGAACGGACCCTATCGCCTGACCGGACCGACGAAGATCACCGACCCGCAGGGCAACGAGATCTCGATCGAGGAGGGACGCGCGGTCTCTCTGTGTCGCTGTGGCCATTCGGAAAACAAGCCTTACTGCGACGGCACCCATGGCCGGATCGGTTTCCAGGCGTCGGAGTCGTGCGTGAGAATGACCTCCTCTGCCCCCGACCCTAAGTAATCCGGGTTCGCTTTGCTCGCGAGTCTCGCTCTGATTCTCGGCCTCGCGGGCGCACAGACGTCATCGCTCGCGCCCAGCCTCTCCGTCGATCTCGACGGGGACGGAATCGCAGAGACCGTCGCGGCCGATTCCGGCCGCGGCTTCATCCGTCTTCAGGTGCACGGCGCGAATGGGAAGAAGACCGCCGAGACGCGCGCACCGGCGCCCGCCTCGGACATCGTGAACGTCGCCTTGACGTCGGCATCTCTCGGAAGTGCCGGCTCGCTTCTCGAGGTCTCGGCCTCTACCGATGCTTCCGATTGCCACACGGTCTGGCGCTATCGCGCCGATGCCCTCGAGCGGCTGCCGATCCGGGACGCCGGCGGCAGAGAGCTCCCCGACTGCTCCGCCGCGGGAGAGTGGAATGATCGATGGGAGCGCGAGGTCGAGGGACGGCCCCCTGTCTATGTCCGGGAGCGCACCGAGAGCGTCGCGGGTGGCATTTTTCGAAAGAAGAGTGTCTTTGCTTTTGCCGGATTCAGTCTCGACTTCGACCCGAACCTCTCCGTCAGCGAGATCAACGGAGTTCCCATTCCGTCCTGGTATCACGCCGTCCTCTACACGAGCGCGGCGCTCGAAACGCTCTACAGCCGATTCGACCTGGCGGCCCTGAAGCCGGAGCCGACTCTGACGATCGAGACCGACCGCGAACGCGGCGTCTTCGCGCTGCGATGGAGGGGCCCGGCCGGCGAGACCGTGGCGTCCGTCGAGGCGTACGCCGCCGGGTCCGAGGGAACGGCGATACTCGGCGCGCGGGCGGCGACGAAGACGGCGCACGTGAATGTCCGGTTGGGCGGCGATGGCAATGTCCCCGTCGAGGTCCGTGTGACGGGGCTCGGGCCTGCTCTCGATCGAATCTACGCCCCGGCTGGAAGCTGGCGCGGCCGGGCGCGGATGGTTTTTCCGACGGCCGCCGACGAGCTCGTCTCGGAGGACCTCGCGGGCGTCTGGAACGACGAGCGCGGTCAGAACGTCTCGATCGAAGTCGAGGGCGCCCCACCGTACCGGGTTCGGATCGGCTCCGAGACGTTCACGCCGGACATGGAACGCGCGCTGCCTCCGGCCGATCTTCTTCTGCTTCCCGCCGGAGCGTCGGGGCGCCCATGGGGTCTCACGCTGCGCGGGCCGAACGCTCTTCAGAGGATCCCGTTTTCCTGCTCGGGGGAAGGACAGGATGCCGCCCGGTCTTGCCGGGCCGAGGGGAAAGCCGAGACGCTCCGCCGCGTCGGCGCTCGCGTGAACGCGCGCTAGCGCACTCCGCCCCGCGAAAAGTGATAGGTAACACACGGGACGCATCGCGGGTTGACTGCTGCGCTCGCGCTGTCTAACCTTCGTAGGGATCGAATAGGAAATGGAACTCTGGCTCATCGGGCTCGTCGTCCAGACGGTCGGCGCGGCTCTCCTGTCGGTCATCTTCATCTACCTCTCGCGGGGGAAGGGCAATCGCATCCTCCAAGCGGCGGGTTACGCGTGGCTTTTTCTGTTCCTGGCGCTCATAAGCCTCCTGCTCCTGACGCAATGGGCGGTCCCGTACGACAAGCCCGTCTACCAGTACTTCAAGTTCCTCTACATCGCGGCGCTGTGCATCGCCGCGATCCGGATGAATCGCAACGTATCGCTCGCCAAGCCCCTTGCGGTGGCCGCCGTCGCCGCAATCCCATTGTCCTTGCTCATCGTGCAGATGGCCGGCCGCGATTCGCGCTTCTATGCCGTACATAACGGGATCCTGGCCATGGGATGGCTGCTCGTGGCGGTCTTCATCTACCAGAGCCCGCAGGCGGGTCTCGGACGCCAGTTCGCGGGTCTGCTCGCGCTCGTGACGGCCGCGGTCGAGTTTGCCTATGTCGTGCTCTTCGGGATGTCGGCGGCGCAACAAAACCGCCCTTTTCAGCCGCTCGGATATACCGGCTTCTACGACGTGCTCTTGGAGATGCTCTTCGGGATCGGCCTGATCATCTGGGCGATGGAGGACACGGAACGGCGTCTCGAAGCCCTTCACGCGCGCACGCTCGACGACACGCGCCGGTCGAAACGGCGCGCCTGGCTCGACCCGCTGACCGACACGCACAATCGCTTCTTCCTCGATGAGATCCGGCCTTCGCTCGAAGCCAGCGATGCGGGCGGATCGATCGTGCTGATCGACGTGGATGGGCTCAAGCGCATCAACGACCAGGAAGGGCACGAAGAGGGGGACAAGGCGATCTGGACCGTGGCGACCGCGATCAAGAAGCTCGTGCGCGGCAACGACCACGTGATCCGCTGGGGCGGGGACGAGTTCCTGGTCGTTCTCCCGGGCATGGACGAAGAGCTGGCACGAAAGCGCTTCTACATGCTCCCCTCCAAGATCGACGAGGCCAAGCGGACCGACCGGCCCGGAAGCAAGCCCTACACGCGGTTCCTCGCCGCCTCGGTCGGCGTGACCCCTTATTCCAAGCGCGTTCCGCTCGACATCGCGATCGCCCAGGCCGACCGCATCATGTACGAGCGCAAGCGAGCCCACCGGGAGCTCCGAGGGCCCGTCGGGGAGAAGACGACGTGAACTACTACTGGACGACCTGTCCCCGCTGCTCCTGCCAGTTGACGATTCAATTCGTTCCACACGCCGACGAGCTGACGGGGTCGGTGCGGCGCTGGTCGACGGACCGGACGATCAACGACGGCCGGCAGCTCATGGTGCCGAAGGGGGAGGTCTCGCCGGAGGGAGGGTTTACCGCTTCGTGCGTCTGCGGCGAGGCGATCGTCGTCGATCCTGCGCGGATCGAGCGCGCGACGACGGAGGGGCCGGCGCTCTAGAGACCGATTCCAAGTTCCAGGTTTCAAGTTCCAAGAATGAAGCGCGTCCCGATCGAAGACTCCTTCGACCTACACTCATTCCTGCCGCAGGACGTCGGCTCCGCCGTCGAGGAATATCTGCGGGAGGCGAAGAGGGCGGGATTTCGAGAAATCCG
>DASXTI010000115.1:0-36165 GCA_036505535.1 Thermoanaerobaculia bacterium | reverse complement strand
ATGAGGCGGCAAAACTGTTGCAAGGGGAAGGAGCATGATTTTGACCTGCCCCTCGTGCGGCAAGAAGAACCGGTCGCCGGCCGAGCGCCTCGCGGACGTCGGATGCTGCGGCGCCTGCAAGGCGGAGCTGTCGCCGGTCGCCAAACCGATAGAAGCCGACCCGGAGACTTTCCGCGAAGTCACACGCGGCGCCCGTGTGCCGGTGCTCATCGATTTCTGGGCCGACTGGTGCGGCCCGTGCAAGGTCGCGGCGCCCGAGGTCGAAAAGACCGCCGCCGAGATGGCGGGGCGAGCGCTCGTCCTCAAGGTAGACACCGAGCGGCACCCACAGCTCGCGGCGCAGTTCGGCGTGCAGAGCATTCCCAACTTCGTCGTGATGAAGGGTGGCTTGCTTCTCCTTCAGCAGCCGGGTGTGGTCCCGAGCGCGCAAATGAAGGAATGGCTCGTCCGCGCCGGCGCCCCCGCGGCCTAAGGTGTCGTTTCTCACGATGTTGTTCCGGGGAGAAGAGGATACCGGTCCGCCTCCCGCGTCGGCACGCGGCGTCCGGCCGCCAAAGGGATAACCGGCCGCCGCTGAGGCTTCGTCGCAGAGATGGGATGGCATCCGTGAAGGGAACCCCGTGCTCCTCAGCCTTTCACCTCCTTGGGGAGGCGTCCGGAAGACGCCGCCGACTCCAACTCCAGCGAACAACCTATTGAGGAATCACACTTGGGGCGAAGGCGAGTCGCCCTTAGCGTCTGTCGAGACTGCGAGCGAGCCCCCGGGCGATCGCGCGGTCGATCACGCCCCAGAGCTCCTCCTCGGCCCTCCTCTCGAGATCCTCTTCGCGCTCATCGAGGGAGCGCTCCACGGCTTCGAGCTCTCTCTCCTGATCTTCCAGAGCGCGCATTCGCGATTCGAGCTCCGCCTGCCGGACCTGGATGTCTCGACGCGCCGCATTCATGTCCTCGTCGCCGACCTCCGAGTCGTCCTCGAGCTTCTCCAGCTCGCGTTCGAGCTTCTCCTGCTCGCGATCCAGAGCCGCCTCCTCGGATTGGAGGGGAGCCTGCCGCTCCTGCAGCGCGGCCTGTTCCGGCTCGAGCGCTTTGAGCGGCGCGAAGAGGGACTGAGCTTCGTCGAGGATCGCCCGGTCGCGAATCAGGTATTCCTTTCCGCCGCGGCGGATCCAGAGAAGCGTCCCGGAGAATCTCCTCTGGATTGCCCGGACGACCTCCAGCGAGGCGTTCGTGCTCACCCAGTGGTCTCCCCTCGAAATGACGTAAGTGTCGTCCGCCTTGGAAGCTCTGCTCGTTTTCGGAGGGTTCGCGGCGGCGCGAGTTGGCGCCGCCATGGAGCCAATCAGGAGCGCCCCCAACGATGCGGCGGCCAGGCTTCGAGATAGCATCGGAGTCCTCCTCGTTCACGAGGGGAGACGCTGGAACGGGGGCGAAGTTACGAAGCGCAAGACAGCCGGTTTGCCATCCCTTTTCGCCGTCGGCCTCCTGCTCGCGGCCTCTCCGGTCCCTTCGTCCCCCGAGGCGCCTGCCTCGCCGGAGATCCGCCGCCGGGCGGTTCGCGATTTCGTCGACAGCCGGCAGCACGATGTGCTGGACGAGCTCCTGCGCTTCCTGGCCATTCCCAATCTCGCGAGGGACCGCGAAGGCATCCATCGCAACGCGGATCACTTGGTCGCGTGGATGAACCGGCTCGGCCTCGACTCGCGCCTGCTCGAGGCGTCCGATCCCGGCGCCCCTCCCGCCGTTTTTGCCGAATCGAAGACGCCGGGCGCGTCGCGCACGCTCGTCCTCTATGCCCACTACGACGGCCAACCCGCGGACCCGGCGCAATGGCAATCCGATCCGTGGCGTCCGGTCTTGCGGTCGGCGCGGATCGATGAAGGCGGAAAGATCCTCCTGCCGCCGGGAGCCCGCGACCGGATCGACCCCGGCTGGAGGTTGTATGCCCGCTCCGCCGCGGACGACAAGTCCGGCGTCGCGGCGATCCTGTGGGCGTTTGCGGCGCTCAGGGAGAAGGAGATCGCGCCGACTTCGAACCTGAAGTTCTTCTTCGACGGGGAAGAGGAGGCGGGCTCGCCGCATTTGGAAGCGATCGCGGCGGCGCACCGCTCGGTTCTTTCCGCCGACGCCTGGATCATCTGCGACGGCCCGGTGCATGCCTCGGGCCGTCGCCAGGTCGTGTTCGGCGTTCGCGGAGACGCCAACGTGGATCTGACCGTCTACGGCCCCGCTCGCCCGCTCCACAGCGGCCACTACGGAAATTGGGCGCCGAATCCAGCGTTGCGGCTCGCGCGGCTTCTCGCGTCGATGAAGGAACCCGGCGGGAGAGTTCGGATTCCTGGCTGGTACGACGACGTCGAGCCGCTGAAGGAGAGCGAGCGCAAGGCGATCGCCGCGGTGCCAGAGTCGGAATCCATGCTGCGAGGCGAGCTGGGGATCGCGCAGCCGGAGGGGGAGGGGCGCTCGCTCGTCGAGCTTCTCACGCTTCCATCTTTGAACATCAACGGAATGCGCAGCGGAGATATCGGCGATCAGGCGCGCAACGTCATTCCGACCACCGCGAGCGCCGTTCTGGATCTCCGCCTCGTTCTCGGAAACGACCATCGGCGGCAGGTCGAGCGTTTGATCCGCTTCGTGAAGGGACAGGGCTTCCTGGTCCTCGACCGGGAACCGACGATGGAGCAGCGCCGCCACAATCCCTTGATCGCAACGATCCTCGAGCGGCCCGGCGGCTACAACGCCGCGCGGACCCCCATGGATCTGCCCATCTCGCGATCGGTGATCGCGGCCGTCCAGTCGGTGTCGGAGAAGCCTGTGGTCATCCTGCCGTCTTTGGGCGGGAGCCTACCCGTCTCGATTCTGACGCAGACCCTCGGCACTCGGGCCGTGATCGTGCCGATCGCCAATCCCGACAGCAACCAGCATGCCGAGAACGAGAACCTCCGGCTCGGCAATCTGTGGGACGGCATCGAGGCACTCGCCGCCGTGATGACGATGGAGTGAGCCTCGGCGCGGGAGAAAAAGGGCTCGGCCTAATTCCGGGTTTGCATCTCGGTCAACCACTCGAGCGTCCGCCGCCAGGCGTCTTTCGCGGCGTCGGGACGATACGAGGAACGCTGGTCGCAGAAGAACCCGTGCCCCGCGCCCGGATAATAGACGATCTCCGCCTTCTTCCCGAGCGAGGCGAGGCGGTCTCGGATGGCTGCGACGTCTTCGGGAGGAATCGAAGGATCCTCTTCCCCGAAGAGGCCGAGAAGGGGGCACTGGATGCGGTCGGCTTCATCGAGAAGCGGTGTCATCTGAGCACCCGGTCGCGCGTGGACGATCCCACCGCCATAGAAGCAGACACTCGCATCGACATCCGTGCGGCAGGCCGCCAGGAACGCCACGAAGCCGCCCATGCAGAATCCGATCGCCGACACGGGCGAAGTGCCGACGGCCGGCTCTCGGCGCAGAAAGCCGACCGATGCCTTCACATCGATTTCGATGCCCTCGTTCGTCAGCTCGTTCAAGTATGTCCGCGCCGCCTCGAAGTTGCCGTAGTCGATGACGACGTTGCGGCGGGTGCGGTGGTAGAGCTGGGGCGCCAGCGCGGCGTGACCGTCGCCCGCGAGACGGCGGCAAACGTCGCGGATGTGATCGTTGACGCCGAAGGCCTCCTGCGCGACGACCACCGCGGAACGTGTCGCGGGACTCCGCGGGACGACGAAAAACCCGGACATCTCGCCGTCGGGAGTCGGAATGGAGACAGTCCTCTCGTCCATGAAATGGGATGGGTACGCCGCGAGAGCTTTCTGGTCGCGAATATGGGCGGTGGAGACTCGAGTTCGTCCGCGCTATTTCGCCATCTTCTTCGCGGCCTTGATCGCCTCATCCACGCCGGACCGTTCTCGGACCGCCTTGATCTTCAACCGCCCTTCTTTGGAGAGCATGCGAATCGCCGCCATGTATCGGCCTTGCGCCTGGCGGGCGGTCCGCTGCGCACGCGATATCGCCGTCTTCGCGCGGGGACGCTGGCGATCGAAGTTGCGGCGCGCCTGCTTCGCTGCGCGAGCGACGGAGGCGGACACTCCCTGCTCGAGAGCCGCGAGTCTTCCTCGAAGCTCCTGGATCATCGCCTCCCGGCGCCTGAGGGCCTTGAGCACGTCTCCCGCCGCGATCTTCCCGTCCTCGATGAGCATCTGCAGAGCGTGGGCAGCATGATCCGCCGAAAGCTTCAGAGCCTTTTTCGTTTCTTTTCTCACTCCAATCTCCTTCGGCCGCGCATTGTATGCGACTCCCTGGCGCGCTCCTTGCCGGAGGAGAAGCGGGCGGGAATCCGTTTGCTGCCGCTCGGCGTTGCTCAAACCGCCAGAAGCCGTCCGAAAAAGGAGCGATAGCGTTGGAGCGCCAGACGGAAATCCTCCGTCGAGACCTGGTCGCCGCAGTCCCACTGCTTCTCCAGGGCGCCGCGCTCTTCGGAAAAGACTCCGGCGAGCCTATGGATGACCCGCGCGACGAGCTCGTCGGCGCCTTCGACCGATCCGCGGGGCTCATCCACGAAGCCGATTCGAAGGTGTTGGGTGCGCTGGCGGCGCAGAGAGAGCCAGACCGCGACCGCGGCGGCGATAATGACGACGATCAGAATGACCAACACAATCCTATGATCCTCCGCGCGGGTCCGGCTCCCTCCTCGCCGAAGAAGCGAGTCCTGCAAACGGAGTACCAGCGCCGATTTGTCGGCAAGTCGCGGTCGCTAGCGGAGCGGACCGATTCTTGCTATTCATGGAAGGCGTGAAGTTGTCTGGGAGTTGTGCAGGAATGCGCTCGAGGCGGAGTCGTGCGTGAGGTGGCTTTCGAGCCGACGCTCGAGGGGTGGCGCACTGCGGCGCGCCGGCTGATCGCGGACCGCGTCCCGCCCGAGGAGATCGTCTGGCGGGAGTTGAAAGGCGCATCGGAGGCTCCGGGGCTCTTCGACGAGATGCCCGCTCCGGAGGTGACGGAAGCGACGCCGGAACTCCTGGTGCCCCGGGCATTCGTGGCCCTCACTCAGGATGTGGTCCGCAGTCCCGAGCCCGACCGCTGGCGGCTGCTCTACTCGGTCTTGTGGCGCCTCGTCGGAGGCGATCGCGATCTGCTTCTGCGGCGAGGCGATCCGGATCTGCGGAAGCTGCGGCGACTGGCCGCGGAGGCGGAAAACGCCCCCGGCTCGGCGAGCGGGGAGGCTGGGGCGGGCGCTGCCCCCTTCGTTCCGGAAACCTCGGATCTGGCGACCCTCGCCGCCGCGGCGGCTTCCTGCCGCGGCTGCGACCTCTACCGGAACGCGACCCAGACGGTCTTTGGAAAGGGTCCGGCGACCGCACGCGCCGTTCTTGTCGGGGAGGTGCCCGGAGACCAGGAGGATCTCCAGGGAGCCCCGTTCGTCGGACCCGCCGGCGAAGTGCTCACGCGGGCGCTCGACGAGGCGGGCCTGCCCCGAGAAGAGGTCTACGTCACCAATGCGGTGAAGCACTTCAAGTTCTTGCGGACGCCGAAGCGCCGTCTCCACCAGACGCCGGACCGTCGCGAGATCGAGGCGTGCCGCCCGTGGCTCGCCGCCGAGCTCGCCGCCATCCGGCCGCGAGTCCTCGTCTGCCTCGGAGCGACTGCTTCGAAGGCCCTTCTCGGCCCCGACTTTCGTCTGATGAAGCAGCGCGGCCAGTTCCTCCAGACGCCCTGGGCGCCGAAACTGCTCGCCACGTTTCATCCATCGGCCGTACTGCGCGCGGAGGACGAGACCGGCAAGGAGCGCGTCTATCGGACGCTGGTGGCGGACCTGAAGCTCGTCGCCGGCGCGCTCGGCGGCTGAGAAGAAGCCGGAACGCGAGCCGGCGATGCTGGACCCATCGTCGAGGGCGGCGCGTCAGCCGTTCGATTTCTCGATTGCGTCTAGCCGCTCGAGGAGCCAGGCCTGCAAAGGCTTGGTCGGTCCGTCCTTCAGCCTGATCTCGTAGATCCTTCCCGACTCTTCGGACCGCGACGCGACGCCGAGGATGAAATCGCGTGCGGTCTGGACCTTGCGACCGGCCCACCAGAGCTTGGCCTTGAGGTGACCGGCGGCCTTTTCGCCGTCGTACTCCTTGCCGTTGCGGATGAAGACCGCACCCGAGCTCCTCATTTCCTCGAGAAGCCGGTCGATCTTTGCCTGTTCGGCGGCCGGTCGCGTTTCGGCCGCGGCCGAGATGCCGGTAGGGACAGGCGAGACAAAGGCCAGCAATAGCAAGAGAAGAAGAGGGATCTTTCGTTTCTTCATGGCTCAAGTTGTCATTCAAGAACCCTGCCTGCCTTCGAACCTCGATCCTGGCGGTATTTGCAAGAGATCCGCGAGCGGCAGGGCGTCAGAGTGTCCTCCAAAGCGGAGGCCTTGTGCAGAATACGGACACGTCCACGGTTCGGGCCTGAAGCCGAAGCCGCCCGGGCGGCGTACTTTCGACCGGTCGCCGTCGCCTGGCGATCCGAAAGAGAGGCCACGATGATGCAGATCCGACGCGCGGAGGAGCGGGGGCACTTCGACCACGGATGGCTCGATACGAGACACACGTTCTCCTTCGCGGATTATCAGGACGAACGCTTCATGGGTTTCCGCGCTCTTCGGGTGATCAACGAGGATCGTGTCCAGCCGGCAGCGGGCTTCGGCACACACTCGCATCGAGACATGGAGATCATTTCCTATGTCCTCGAGGGGAAGCTCGCGCATCGCGACAGCATGGGCAGCGGATCGGTCATCACGCCGGGCGATGTGCAATACATGAGCGCGGGAACCGGCGTGCGACACAGCGAGTTCAACGCCTCGGACTCGGAGCCTGTCCATTTCGTACAGATCTGGATCCTTCCCAGCGCTCGGAACCTTCCGCCGCGCTATGACCAGAAGCGCTTCGACGAAGAGGCGAAGCAAGGACGTCTGTGCCTCGTCGCATCGGGCTCGGGAGCCGACGGCTCGATCGCGATGCGGCAGGACGTCAACCTGTATGCGTCGATCCTGAAACCGGGCCAGCAAGTGCCGCTGTCCGTCGCGGCCGGCAGGCACATGTGGGTGCAGGCGCTGCGAGGCGATCTCGAGGTCAACGGAAACCGACTCTCGGCCGGCGACGGCCTCGCGGTTTCGAACGAGACGGATTTTCGATTCTCGGCGGCGAATCAGGGCGCGGAGATTCTCGCCTTCGATCTCGCGTAAGCGGCGGCTCGTCCGCCGCGGGAGAGGTCCGGGTCGAGAGGGGTCAGCACGGCCTCTTCGTCGAGGACATCTTCCTCGAGCTCGATCGAGGTGACCGGGTGGATCTCCCAGGCCGTCGCGCGCGCGATGTCTACGCCGGGGAGGGGCGTGGTGTTGATCGCCTTCGACGCCGCCTCGAAGTTGAAGAGGAGCCAGCCGCTGATCGTCACCCATTGATGCGTGTACTTCGCCCGGATGGCGCGGGTCGACCAGTCGACGCGGTCGGTCGCCATGGTCTTGCGCCACTGGGGCGTGATGACGGCGACGACGCGGTGCGCGCGATCGAGCACATTCGGATCGGGGATGAGCTCCAGAATCGTGTCGTGAATGGCGGGATCCGGTGAGTGGCAGTTTGAGCTGGCCATACCACCATCCCGAACCTCGATGACGTAAGCGGTGATTTCGCACGCTTGGCCGTCCTCCCAGCGCAGGCGGTCGTCGCCCGGGCTGACGATCGCGTCCATCGTGACGGTATCGTCGATGTCCTCGTCGGAAGGCTCATCGACGCGGCTCTTGCTTTCGTTGAGCCTCTGGATACCGGGTCGGGTCGCGTCGCCTCCGGGCGGGCACGGTTTTGCGGATCTCTGCTCCGCGCTTGCCGCGCCGATCGCGAATAGCAGCAGAAGGGCGAGAACCGCCGCCATCGTTCGCATCGCCAACGAGCCGAGCCTAGCAGAATCGCCGGCCCGCGTGTGTCAGGCTTCGCGGGCGTGGCGCAGAGGCTTCCCGAAGATTCTTCCGCGCGCTGGCGGGCGCTCGCGCTCATCGCGTCGCGGCGGTGTGGAGGGGCGTCGGTCGTCGCGGATTCGGCGCAGTTCTCCGCTTGAGTCACCGAGCTCGGTTTTCTAAGGCGTCAGAAAGGTTCTGACCAGGAACGTCGCCATCTGCCCGCGATTGACCGCGTTGGCCGGGCAGTAGAGAAGCGGATTCGCGCTGCAGCCGCCGGTGATGCCTCGATTGTACAGGTCCTCGATCCAGTCCGCCGCGAACGAGCCCACGGGGACGTCGCCGAAGATCCCGGCGGCCGGCGGCGGCGCGTAGCCCGCGCCCAGGTGCGTCTTCAGGAGAAACACGGCCATCTGGGCGCGCGTGACGGAGTTGTCCGGACAGTAATTGCCTCCGCCGCAGCCGGTCGTCACGCCGAGGCTCCAGAGCTCGTTGATCCAGTCGTAGGCGAAGGAGCCGGGTGGAACGTCCTGAAAGATCTGGCCGAAGGACGGGGGAACGTGGTTGGCGCCGAAGAGGGCCTTCAGGAGAAAGACCGCCATTTGCGCACGCGTCACGGGCAGAGCCGGGCAGTAGTTGCCAGCGCCGCAGCCCGCGGTGATGCCGAGCTGCGCGATGGCGACGATATCCGCGTGGAAGAGGCTCGAGGGGGGAACGTCGAAGAAGTCGACGGCGACATCGATGGCAGCGGAAGAGGTGCCGCAGCCGGGCACCGCGTAGTCCACGACCTGGAGCGTGACGGTCCCCGGCAAAGGCGTGAGGAACTGGATGTCGGACGTGCCTTGACCCGAGACGATCGCCGCTCCGGTGACGGTCCACACATAAGTGTGGCCGACGGTCGCGAAGACGGAAGCCGTTCCGGCGACACTCGGTGCCGGTAGCGCTCCGATCGCGATCACAGGCGTCGGGGGTGGATCCGTCACCGTCAGCGTCGTCGTGTTCGACGTAACGGCCGTACAGGAATTGGCCACGACGACGTCGTAGTTACCGTCGTCGCTTGAGGCGGCCGGATTAATCGTGAGTGTGGCCGTCGTCGCCCCGGAGATGGAGCCTCCGTCCACGAGGTTCGCACCGTCTTTGCGCCACTGGTAGGTTAGCGGCCCCAAGCCGCCGGCGTGCGCCCGCAGGAGTGCCGCAGAACCGATGCAGGCGCCGAAGGGGGGCAGCGCTCCCACCGAGAGCCGAGAGTTCAGGAGGAGCGATACGCCGCCGAGACCGCCGCTGTTTCCGATGACTACGTCGGGCGTTCCGTTGCCGGCGACGTCGGTCACGAGCATCGGAGACGGCACCGTCCCGACAGTGTAGACGACCGGACTGTCGAAAGCGCCGTCGCCCAAACCGCGGAGCAACGTGGCGTTTGCCCCCTCCCGGCTCGCCGTTACGATGTCGGCGTGTCCGTCGTTGTCGAAGTCTGTCGCGACAACGGCCGTCGGCCGCCAGCCCTGCCCCAGGAAGGTCCCGTCCTGGAACGTTCCATTGCCGACGCCGAAGAGGACGGAGACTGTGCTTTCGCCGGAGTTGGCGACGACGAGGTCAGGCACGCCATCGTCGTTGAAGTCGCCGATGGCGACGAAGCTCGGATCGAGACCCGTTGCGTAGTCTTGCGGCGTTCCGAAGGTTCCATCTCCGCGCCCGAGCAGCACACTGACGACATCCGCGCCATAGTAATCGCCGTTGGTCAGTGCCAGATCCGCGATCCCGTCCCCGTCCAAGTCTCCGTAGCCGGCCGAGTTTGCGGTGTGGAAAACGGGGCTGGTGACGGGGCTCTGAAAGGTCCCGTCGCCGTTGCCGAGGAGAACAGTGTACTTTCCGAAGAGGTCTCCACCCCCACCGGTGATGCCGAGATCGAGATGTCCATCGCTGTTGAAGTCTGCGACGGTGAGCGTGGTCGGCTGATATCCCGGCAAGGGAAGCGGCGCTGGCGTTTGAAACGTGCCGTCGCCGTTCCCGAGTAGCAGCCACAGTTGGTCGTTGTAGAAGGTCAACGCCACGACATCGGCGTTTCCGTCCTCGTTGAAATCGCCGGCGCCGACGTTGGTGATCGTGTCCTGCAGCGAGAAGGTCTGTCCGGTGTGAAAGCCCGTGAGGGGATCCTGCAGGAGAATCTTCAGCGTGGCGGATTGCGCCACGCCCGCTGCGAGGTCCGTCAGGCCGTCGCCGTCGAAGTCGCCAGCAGCCAGAGAAGCGGGGTGGACTCCGAACGCGTCGGTCCGGACAGCCCTCAGCGTGCCGTCGCCGTTGCCGAGCAGGACCGAGACGGTGCCGGGCGAGCCTTCCGTGGTGGCCACGTCGAAGAGACCATCGGCTCCCAGGTCGGCCACGGCGAGGCCAGCCATGGACGGGCCCGTGCTGTACGAAGGCCCGTTCAGGAAGGAACCGTCCCCCAGGCCGCGCAGGAGCTGGACGCCTGCCGTTTCGTTGCCCTGGCCCGACGAGTTCCCCACCGCCAGGTCCGGATGTCCGTCGCCGTCGACGTCGCCGACTGCGAGGTGAAGTGCAGACAAGCCTACGGGATAGTCGCGAGGTGCCTGGAAGGTCGCGTCGCCATTGCCCAGGAGCACCGCGACATACGAGCCGGCGAGAACGGCAATGTCGGTCTTGCCGTCGCCGTTGAAGTCTGCGAGCGTCGCCTCGCCGAGACCGCTTCCACCGATCACCAGGTGAGGCGTCCCGAGCGTGCCGTTGCCGGCTCCCAGGAGGACCGCCAGCGTGTTGCCGCTCGTATGGAGGGCGACCGCGTCGAGGTTGCCGTCGCCATCCACATCTCCAAGAACCAGCCTATCGACGAAGATCGACGTTGGAAACGAGGCGGGGGCACCGAAAGTTCCATCTCCATTGCCGGCGAAAAGGACGATCGAAGCGGCTCCCCCGACTCCCGCGAGGCCGAGTTCGCCGCCGGAAGAAAACTGGGCGGCTTTGATCCCATAGAGCGCAAATGGCGGTTCGACCGGTGAGACGATCGGAGACTGAAACGTACCGTCGCCATTGCCGAGCAATGTTTCGATGTAATTGTCGTAGTAATCGCTGAAGCTGACCACGATGTCGGCCTTGCCGTCCCCGTCGAAGTTCCCTGCCGTGAACGCTAGGGGAGGATTAGCGAGTGCGGTCGAGATCGCCGGCAGGAAAGTTCCGTCGGGATTTCCGAGCAGGACCGAGATGCTGTAGCCGTAGTAATAGTTGCTCAAGGTTGCCAGATCCGGAATTCCGTCTCCGTTGAAGTCCGCTACGAGCAAGTCGTTCGGGAAAGCTCCGACCGGGTAGGACGATGCGCTGACGAAGACATCGGAGCCGCACGTTGCTGCCAGGGCCTCCTGTCTTGCTAGAGCAATGGTCAACGCGAGACAGAGGCCGAGCCGGAGGCCGGAGGGGAGAGACGGACCCTTCATGCGCCACCTCTGAGCGGATTCGGATGACTCTTCATCTGTTGAATGAGAATTCCCTGCACAGGCTAATCCGGCCCTGGGCTGGGATCAAGGACGAACGTCTCCTTGACCGTCAGGCTGCGGCGTCGGAGACTCGCCGCAGCGAGGTCGGCACCCATGTTCCTCGGACACTTCGGTTTGGGGCTAGCGGGCAAGAGGCTGGCGCCGATGCTGTCGCTGGGCACGCTCTTCCTGGCGGTCCAATTCGCCGATCTGTTGTTCTGGATCCTGGCACTCCTCGGCGTGGAGCACTTCCGAATCTCCCCAGGCGCGACGGCTGTCTCGCCGTTCGACTTTTACGACTATCCAATCAGTCACAGCCTGGTGGGGCTCGTTGGCTGGGGGCTCCTCGTCGGCGTCGCCTACCTGCTCGTTCGCGGCAACGGGGTTGCCGCTTTGGTGGTCGGCCTCGGAATCGTCAGTCACTGGCTTCTGGACTTCGTCGTTCATCGGCCGGATATGCCCGTCATGCCGCGGGGACCCTACCTCGGCCTCGGTCTGTGGAACTCGCTCTTCGCGACCGTGCTCGCCGAGCTCTTGCTGTATGGCTTGGGCATCGCTATCTATCTGAAGACGACACGCGCAGTCGACCGAACCGGCGCCTGGGCGCTATGGACGCTGCTCGTCTTTCTCGCGTTCGTGTGGGCCGCTAGCATCGTGAGGCCGCCGCCGCCCAACGAGCGGACCGTCGAGCTGTCCGGGATCGCGATGTGGCTCTTCGTTCCATGGGGTTACTGGATCGACCGGCATCGGACGGTCGTCGAGAGGAGATCATGAGGCGTTCCGTATTCTCCGTCCTCGCCCTGGCTTGTCTCTCCGCGGCGCTGCCCGCCGCTTCGGACGCGCCCGACACCAAGGCTCGCGTCGACGCGGTTTTCAAGGACTTCGACCGAAGCGATTCACCGGGCTGCGCCCTCGGCGTCTACCGGGAAGGAAAAATCCTCTATGCCCGCGGCTATGGCATGGCCAACCTGGAGCTCGGCGTGGCGAACTCGCCGCAGACGGCGTTCGACCTCGGTTCGACTTCCAAGCAGTTCACGGCGATGTCGATTCATCTGCTGGTCCGCGAGGGCAAGCTCTCGCTCGATGACGACATCCGCAAGTGGCTGCCCGAGCTGCCGGATTACGGCAAGGCGATCAAGGTCCGCAACCTCCTTCACCACACCAGCGGCCTGCGCGACTATCTGGAGCTCATGGGCCTCCAGGGCGTCAAGGACGAGGACCTCACGACCGAGGAGGACGCCCTGGCCATTCTTTCCAGGCAGAAATCCCTCAACTTCCCGCCCGGGACCGAGCACCTCTACAGCAACTCCGGCTACTTCCTGCTCTCGGTCATCGTGAAGCGGGCGAGCGGGATGTCGCTGCGAGACTTCGCGGCGGAGCGAATCTTCGGGCCGCTCGGCATGCGTCATACGCAGTTCAATGACTCGCACACGCGAATCATCCCGAACCGAGCGACGGGCTACCGACGGGCCGAGGGGGGCGGTTTCGGAATCGACATGTCGGATTTCGAGCAGACCGGCGATGGCTCGGTCTTGACGTCGGTCGAGGATCTCTTCCACTGGGACCAGAACTTCTATGAGCCGAGGGTCGGGGATCGTCAGCTTCTCGACGCGATGCTCACGCCCGGCGTGCTCGAAAACGGCAGGAAGCTCGAATATGCGTCGGCTCTCGTCGTCAGCTCCTACCGGGGACTCCCGACCGTCAGCCATGGCGGCGCCTGGGTCGGCTACCGCGCGCAGCTGCTCCGCTTTCCCGAACAGAAGCTCTCGGTCGCGTGCCTGTGCAACCTCGCGGATTCGAACCCGAGTGGTCTCGCCAGGCAGGTGGCCGAGGTCTACCTTGAGAGCCTGATGAAGAAGGAAGCGCCCCCCTCTGCCTCGAAGACGGCCGGCTCCGTGCGTCTCGCGGAACCCCTGGAGAAGCTCGAGCGGCTCTCCGGTCAGTACCGCAATGCGAGTTCGGGGGAGACGGTCCGGGTCGGCGTCAAGGAGGGAAAGCTGATCGCCGAGACGGGGGATACCCACTACGTCCTTACGGCGGTCTCGCCGAATCGGTATGTCGTCGAGGGATACCATCCTCCGCGGAGCCGCGAAGTGACTTTCGAAGCCGTCTCGGGATCCGCGCGTCCGCGCATGCGAATCGTCACGCGGCAGGAGAATGGAGAAGAGGAACGAGAGCTCTTCGAGCCCGTCGAGACGTGGACACCGACGGCGGCGCAGCTCAATGACTTCGCCGGCACCTATACGAGCGAGGAGCTGGAAACGGCCTGGCGGCTAACGGCCGAGGATGGCAAGCTTCTGATTCGCCACCGCGGCCTTCCGGCGAAGCCGTTGACGCCAACGATCACAGACGGTTTCACGCTCGAGGGAATGAACATCACCTTCACGAGAGATGCCTCGAAGAAGGTCACCGGGTTCCGTCTCGATGAGGGACGCGTTCGGGGGATCGCGTTCGTCAGACAAAGCTGAGGAGCGATCGAAAACTGGGTATTCGTCTTGCATCTCGAACCCTCCGAGCAGGAGAGTGTGGTGACGGCAACAGAATCGCTCAAAAATTCGCCGGCTGAGGATCCGCGGACGGATCGTCTGGGCGCGGGCGGAGCGAGATCATGACCGAAAGGCGAACAACCTCGCGCAAGAAGCGCCGCTTCCTCGTCGAGTTCGATCTGCAGGGAGCGCGCTGCACGGGCTTCACCTACGACGTGTCGCCGACAGGAATCTTCGTCCGATCGGTTCGTCTCCCGAATCCCGGCACGCTCCTGACGGCGAATCTTCATCTTCCCGAGGGCAAGCGGATCGCCGTGCGGGGCAAGGTCGTGCGGTCGTTCCGCGTGCCGGCGGCGTTGTCGCGGCTGATTCCGAGCGGCTTCTCCATGCTTCTCTCCGACACTCCCGAGGACTACTACCAGTTTCTCGCGACGCTCTAGAGAGTCCTAGATCCTCCGCCTCCATACGCGAAACGGGTCATCTGGCCCACCGTTACGCCGCGGGGGTCTTGCGATACGAGCTCGATCGCGTCGCCGACTCCGATCTCTCCTTCCTCGAGCACCTGGAGATAGAAGCCGGTCCGGCCGCTCGCGAGAAAGTCTCTTGGAAACCGGGGCAGGCCCATCTTCAATGCGAGCTTGAAGCAGGGGGACCGGGGTGCCGAAACCTGTAGGAGCGCCGTTCCGACGCGATAGATGTCGCCGATCCGGACCTCCGTCTCGGGCATTCCCTCGACGGTCAGGTTCTCGCCGAACTGGCCGAAGGGGAGCTCGCGGGAGAGCTCGCGACACCAGTGCTCGTAGCCGCCGATGTCGTAGGCGTAGACCGCTTTGTCCGGGCCGCCATGGACGGAAAGGTCGGCCTGCTCGTCCCCTTCGACGTTCCGTCGCCGCACCGCGACTCGGCCGCTGACCGGCTCCTTGAAGATCGACGTTCGGACGGCGCGCCCGCTGTGACGGACTCTCTTCGGGCGGGCGACGTTGACGGAGAGAAGCTTCAAACCGATCCCCTTCGTCCAAGTAATCGCTTGCCGGGCGTCGAGGTTCAAACCTTCTAAATGATATTTTGAGAGTTACGATTTCGACGTTTTAGGCACACTTGACAGTTCAAAATAAATTAGTAAATATTTACTTACTTATGGGGAGAACGGCGAGGATCACCCGTCCGCAGGTTCTTTCCGCCGCGCGTGAGGCCTTCGTCGACGGGGGCTACGCGGGTACGACGCTCGCCGACATCGCATCGCGGCTCGGAGTATCGCCGGCGGCGATCCTGCGGCACGCGCCCACGAAGCAGGCTCTTTTCGCGGCGGCGATGGGACAGAGCCCCGAGCCGGAGCTGACGCCGCTCCAGTTTCTTGAGGACTGTGACGGCTCCGAGGACCCGCGGGATGTGTTGCGGCGCGTCGCGCTCGCGATGATTCCGTTTCTCGAGTCGAAGCTTCGGGAGAGCGTCGCCCGTTGGATCTACTTCAAGAAGGTGCCGGGAGTCGGCCACATTCCGTTGCCCTTCGACCCGCAGGCTCGCTCCACCGCTCCTCAGAAGAACCTGAGGTTCCTGGAGGACTACATGCGGCGGGCCCTCCGAAAGGGCCGACTCCGGAAGCTTGATCCGGGGGCGGCCGCCATGGCCTTCCTCGCCACCGTCCATTCCTTCGTGTTTCTTCAGCACGTGATGCAAATCCCCGAGGAGCCGATGCCTCAGCAGACGTACGTCGACACCGTGCTCGACGTCTGGACGCGCGGCGCGTTTCGGTCCGTTTCCGGGGTCAGGTCTCCAGATTCCGGGTCGGGCGGAAAACGGAGACCCGACCCCACCCGAGAAGGGCGATGAACCGTAAGTGGCTCCTCGTCGCGCTCCTTCTCGCCCTGGCCGCTGGCGGCGCCGTCTGGGTGTCGAAACGGGGAAGTGAGAAGCCACTCCTCCTTTCCGGTTCGATCGAGGCCCGGGACGTCGAGGTCGGGTCGCTTCTGGGCGGGCGCGTCTCGAAGGTGCTTGTCGAAGAAGGATCGCAGGTTGCGGCCGATCAGCCGGTCGTCGAGTTCGAGACAGACTTGATCGACCTGCAGATCGCGCAACAAGAGTCGCGCATCGCCCAGTCGCGGGCGAACCTCACCAAGGCGCTGCGGGGCCCGCGGGCGGAGGAGATTGCTCGGGCGCGCGCGGCCGCGGAAAACGCCGAGCGCGAGCGGTTGCGTCAAAAGTCGCTTCTCGAAAACGGCATTGTTGGGGAGCAGCCGTACGATAGCGCCGCGACGCAGGCGAAGACGGCCGCCGAGACGCTCCGCGAGCTCGAGCGCGGGTCGCGTCCCGAAGACATCGCCGCGGCGCGGGCCGCATTGGAGGCAGACGAAAGGCAGCTCGGGTACCTGCGGCGGCAGAGGCAGGAAGCGATCGTCCGCGCCCCGGCCGCCGGCGTCATCGAATCGATGGATCTGCGTCCGGGCGACCTCGTGGGACCCAATCAGCCGGTCGCGAAGATGCTCGAGCCGTCGCAGCTCTGGGTGCGTGTCTTCGTGCCCGAGCCGCAGCTCGGCCGCGTCCGCCTCGGGCAGAAGGCGGCTCTGAAAGTGGACACGTTTCCGAAGCGGGAGTTCCTGGGACACGTCGTCGAGATCCGCACGCAGTCGGAGTACACGCCCCGCAATGTCCAGACGCTCGACCAGAGGATGGACCAGGTCTTCGGGGTGAAGGTGGCGATAGACCGGGGTCCCGAGTTGAGGCCGGGCATGGCGGCGACCGTGCGGCTTGTGGAGCCGTGATGGCCGAAGCGCCGCGCGAATACGGGATCGAGGTGGATGGCGTCTCTCGCGACTTCGGCAAGGTCCGCGCGCTCGACAGAGTCTCGCTACGTGTGCCGCGGGGGGAGATCTACGGTTTGCTCGGCCCCAACGGTTCGGGCAAGTCGACGCTGATACGGATCCTCTGCGGCCTGCTCGCCCCGACGGAGGGCGGGGCGCGAGTCGACGGTCTCGACGTCGCGAAAGAGGGGGAGGAGGTCCGCCGCCGTATCGGGTACGTTCCCCAGAGGTTCTCGCTCTACGAGGACCTGACGGTTCTCGAGAATTTGACCTTCTTCGCCTCGGTCTACGGCTTGAAGAACGCGCGGCTCGCGGAACGCCGGGACTGGGCGATCCAGCTAACCTCGATCGGCCCATACCGGGAACGTCTGGCGGGCCAGCTTTCGGGAGGCTGGAAGCAGCGTCTGGCGCTCGCCGCCGCGCTCATGCACCGTCCCCGGGTCCTTTTCTTGGACGAGCCGACGGCGGGCATCGACCCGGTCGCGCGGCGCGAGCTGTGGAACTTGCTCTTCACGCTCGCGGCCGATGACGTGACGCTCCTCGTCACGACGCACTACATGGACGAGGCGGAGCGGTGCGGAGAGGTGGGGTACCTCTACCTCTCCAAGATGCTCGTCGAGGGGACGCCGGACGAGCTGACGAAGCTGCGGGAGGTCACGCCCGAAGGCACGCGGCGGGTCGAGGCAGCGTGCGAGCAGGGCGTCGCGGCCTTCATGAGCGAGGCGCGCGCCCTTCCCTACGTCGAGGACGTCACGATCTTCGGGAACTCGCTGCACCTCCTCGTGAGCTCGGAGGTCTCCGCGGAGCGGATCATGCGCGACCTGACGGAAGCGGCGGGCGCTCCCGTCGAGATCCGACCGATCGCGGCCTCCCTCGAGGACGTCTTCGTGCGGTTGACCCGGCTCCAGATCGAGCAGCGGGGAGAGATTCCTGCCGCCGCGGGTTCCGCGCGATGAGAGGCTTCCTGCCGGTCCTGAAGAAGGAGGCGGTCCAGATGATCCGGGACCGGGGAACGCTCCAGTTCGCACTGCTCATCCCGGCCTTTCAGCTCGTCCTCTTCGGTTTGATCGACACGAACGTCAAGCACGTCCGGACCGTCGTCTTCGACCAGAGCCGGACGGAGCAGAGCCGTGAGCTCTTGAACGACTTCGTCAATACCAGCTACTTCGACATCGTCGCGTATGCGCCGTCGCGAGCGGCGCTCTCGGAGTTCATCGTCGCGGGGCGCGCCTCCGTGGGCCTCGAGATCCCGCCCGATTACGCTCGCCGGCGCTTGAACGAGCAGCCGGCCGACATTCTGGTCTTGATCGATGGTTCCGACTCGAGCATCTCCAGCCAGGCGCTTGCCGCCGCGAACGGCCTCACTCTCTCCCGATCGCTCGCGGAGCTGACCGAGCGCGCCAACGCGAAGGACTTGCCGATCCGCACGCACCCGCTCTTCCTCTTCAATCCGGATTCGCGAAGCGCGAATCTGCTGATTCCCGGTCTCGTGGCGATTCTCCTGACCTTTTCCGGGACGCTCCTGGCGGCATTCGCCATCGTCCGGGAGCGCGAACGCGGCACGCTCGAGCAGCTCATGGTCACGCCCGCCTCCCCGGTCGCCGTCATCCTGGGTAAGCTTCTCCCCTACCTCGGTCTGGCGTTCGCCCAACTGTTGTTCATCCTCCTGCTGATGACCGTGGTGTTTCGCGTGCCGATCCACGGCAACCTCGCACTGCTTCTGGGCCTCTCGACGGTTTACCTCTTCGCGCTCCTCGCCCTGGGGCTTCTCGTCTCCTCGCGCGCGCGCACGCAAATGGAGGCGATCCAGCTCGCGCAGATGTTCCTGCTCCCGTCCATCATGCTCTCGGGATACATCTTTCCGCTCTCCTCGCTTCCGGCGCCCCTGCGCGCCTTCTCCCAGATTCTGCCGGCCACGCACTTCATCGCGATCGCGCGGGGCATCATCATCCGCGGCGCCGCCTTCGGCGATCTCTGGCGCAACGTAGTGGCGTTGCTCATGATCGCGGTGCTCCTGGTCGCCGCGTCGACCCGCGCCTTCCGGAAGACGATCTCGTAGGGCGGCCGCCCCTACGGCGTAGGGGCGGGGCTCCCGCCCGTTCAGTGGACCTCGACGACGATCCCATTCTCGAAGACGACGCTCTTGCCGACGCTCCTGTAGGTCCAGGTCTCGCGCGAGGCCCCGCTGCCGGTCGTTTCGATCGCGACATCGTCAGGAGGCCCCAGAAGCGAGCGCACCTGCTCCGGCGTCATGTTTTCCGTGACCGCCGCCCCGGCCGGCTGGTCGGCTTCTCGGGAGACGGCTTCGCCCGCGGCCGCGCGCGCATCGCTCGCCCGAGCGACGGCTCTCGCGCGGTCGATCGGAGCGCGTCCCTCCGCTTCGCCGGTGCCGGAGTGAAACAGCGCCTGCGACTTCACGAGATAGGTCACGACGCCCGCGACAATAAGAAGGAGAAGGAGGCGTTTCATGCGTTAACAGTGTCCCACAAGCCGGGTGTATTTAAGATTGATGATTGAGTGATTGGGGCGAGACAGAGATTGCATGCCTTAATCTTCAATCATCAATGATTTGCCAGACGAAGCGATATCAGGCATGAGCTACTGCAAGGTCGCCCCCGGCCATCCGTTCCACGGCCCGTACCACGACCGGGAGTACGGGTTTCCGATTCGCAAAGATGCGGCCCTGTTGGAGCGGCTGGCGCTCGAGATCAATCAGGCAGGGCTGTCCTGGCTGACGATGCTGAAGAAACGGGACGGCTTCCGCCGCGCCTTCGCATACCCGGAACTGTCCGGTGTACCGACGCGTGGCGGCCCGGCGTCCGCCGTGGATGGAAAATAGTTAGTAGTTAGTAGTTAGTAGTTAGTAGTCGGGTACCGACTACCGACTACCAACTACCGACTACCAACTACCGACACCGCCTACCGCACCGGGCCGAACTCCTTGACCTGCTCCTCGATGACCTTCCGATCCCCCGCGATGACGATCGTCGCCTTGTCCTCCTGAATGTACTTCTGCGCCAGCTGCTGCACCTGCTGGGGCGTCACCTCGTAGATCCGCTTCACGTACCCGTTCAAGTAGTCGGGCGAAAGGCCGTGCAGATCGACGAACTCGAGCTGTCCGATGATGCCCGCTCGGGAGGAGTTCTGGAGGATGAACGTGCCGGCGCGGTAGTTCTGGAAGCCCTTGAGCTCCTTCTCGGACGGAGGCTCGGCTTGGAGCCGATCGATCTCCGCCAGGATCTCCTTGATCGCGGGTCCGGTCACGTTCGTCGTGACGTCGGCGATCTCGACCCAGAAGGCGTCTCGGTGGCGGCTGGATAGCTGGGCATTCGGCGAATAGGTGTAGCCCTTCTGCTCGCGGATGTTCGAGGTGATGCGCGAGGAAAAGGAGCCGCCGAGCAGGACGTTGGTCAGGAAGAGCGCGTCCCAGTCGGGCTTGGAAGGATCGATCACCGGCATGCCGAGGTTGATCGTGGATTGCACCGCTCCCGGGCGGTCGATGAGATAGACCGCGCGCTCGCTCTTCGGAGAGGCGGGCGGCGTCGCCGGAGCGCTGCCGCGCTTCCAGTCGGAGAAGGCCCTACGGATGGCAGACTCCATCGCCGGCGCGTCGAAGCGTCCGGCGACGTAGAGGTGCGAGCGGGCGGCGCCAAAATTTTTCTCGTAGAAGTCGCGTACCTGCCCGATCGTGTAGCCCTGCAGCATCGCCTCGCTCGGAAAAAGCCGGCCATAGGGATGATCGCCATAGAGCACCGCCCGAAACTTCTCCGCGGTGATCGGCCGTGGCTGGCTCCTGGCGATCGAGAGCTGGCGCGCCCGGTCCCCCTTGCGCCGGGCGAGCTCCGACTCGGGAAACTTCGGACGACGAGCCACGTCGGCGATGAGCGCGACCATCTCCGGCCCGAACTCGGAGAGGACGTCGCCCGAGATCTCCGTGCGGTTTTCGCCGACGACGACATCCAGCGAGCCTCCCATCCGGGCCGCGTCTTCGGCGATCTTCGAGGCGCTTCGCGTGGCCGTGCCCTCCGAGAGCATGTCGCCGGCCAGATCCGAGAGCCAGACTTCGTTCCAGGATTCGTTGGCGTTGCCGGCGCGGACGGCCAGATTGACCGTGACCTTCGGCACCGTGCCGTAGGACACGAGCGTGACCGCCAGGCCGTTGTCCAGCACGAAGTGGCGCGGCGCGGGGACCGAGAATCCCTTGGGCGCCCCCGGCGCGGGGGGTGTCTGCTTGTCGGCGAGGAGCGGGAGACCCAGTCCCGCGGCGAGCATGAAGAGGGCGGTTTTCTTTTTCATGGCGATCTCCCCCTTACGACCCGCTCTTCGAATCGGTCTTCGCCTCGGCCTTCGGCTCCACCACCAGGATCGTGCGGTTGCCCGCCCGCAGGTACTCCTGCGCCGTCTTCTGGATGAGCGCGGGCGTAACCTTGCGAAACTCGAACTCGAGTCGGTTGATTCTTCCCGGGTCGTCGTCGAAGAGCGCGAAGCAGGCCAGCAGGTCCGCGCGGCCGAAACCGAAGGTCTGCTCGATCGAGTCGTAGAGGTTCGAGCGCATCTTGACGATCGCGCGGTCGAGCGTGGCGCGATCCACCGGCGTCGTCTGAACCCTCTCGATCTCCCCGTCGAGGACCTTCAGGATCTGGTCGGAGGACTTGTCCTTGTCGTGAAAGAGCGAGACGTCCCACAGCGTCGGGCCATTGATGTTGAACATGTCGCCGAGGCCCGAGTTGATGCCTCCCTTCACGTCTCCGGTCAGCCCGTTCTTTTGAACGAGAGCCTGATAGAGCCGGCTGTCCTTGCCCTGCACCAGGATCTGGTCGAGAAGGCCCATCGCATAGTACTCGGGTGTGTTGCGTTTGGGCGTGTGATAGCCGACGGCGAGCGCCGGCCGGGTCGCGAGCTTATCGGGCTTGGTCGCCCGCTTCTCTTTCTCTTGACGCGGCTCCGAGATGTCGGCCTTCGGCGGAAGCTGCGCGGCGGGGATCGCCTCGAAATACTTTCGGATCCAGGTGAGCGCTTGGGCCGGATCGAAATCGCCGACGACGACGAGGACGGCGTTGTTCGGCGCGTAGAAGGTCTTGAAGAATTTGGTGATGTCCTCGAGGGTCGCCGCATCGAGGTCCTTCAGATCGCCGTAGAAGTTATGGGCGTTGTACCAGTTTTCGTTGGCGTACTGCGGTAAGTCGAGCCACGGGAAGCCGCCGTAGGGCTGGTTCAAGACGTTGACGCGCACTTCGTTCTTGACGACATCCTGCTGGTTCTTCAGGTTCTCGCCCGTGATCGCGAGCCCCTTCATCCGGTCCGCCTCGGCCCAGAGAGCCGTCTCCAGCGCGTTGGAGGGGAGAACCTCGAAGTAATTGGTGAAGTCGAAGCGGGTCGAACCGTTCAAGACTCCGCCGTTGGACTGCACGAGCCGGATGAACTCCATCTTGCCCAGGTTCTCCGAGCCCTGAAACATCATGTGCTCGAAGAGGTGGGCAAATCCCGTGCGGTCCTTCGGCTCGATGCGGAAGCCGATGTTGTAATAAACCGCGACGACCGCGGTCGGCGCCGTCGTATCGCGCGAGAGCACGACCTTCAAACCGTTGCCGAGCTTGTGATACGCCACGGGCACGGTGAAACCGCCGGCCGGTCTGGGCTCCGCGGGCGGCGAGTCGGCGAGGCCCGACACTGCAAAGAAGGCCGCGAGGGCCGCCGCGGCCCCGAGTCGCAACGCTGATTTCATGCCCTTCCTCCCCTTCTCCCGTGACAAACGGACTGAGATTACGTCAGAAGGCAGGTAAGGTTTCCCTTTGTCCTCCGAGGTGGTCACTTTGTCCGCCCGAAACGTAGCTGAGACCTGAGACTTGAGACCTGAGACTTCCTTCACTCCCGCCCGGTGGCTTCCGGGTCCGCACCTCCAGACCATCTGGGGACCGCTGACTCGGGGGAGGCGCCTCGTCCCGTTTCGGCGCGAGTTGCTCGAGACGCCGGACGGGGACGAGCTCGTCCTCGATCATCTGGAGGGGAGGCAAGGTACGCCGCGCGTCGTGATCCTCCACGGCCTGGAGGGAAGCTCCTTTTCCGTGTACATCCAGGGCTTCTTGCGGCGGCTCACCCGGCGGGGCTGGCGCGCCACGGTAATGAACTTCCGCTCCTGCGCCCGCGATCCGAAAAACCTCTCGCTCGTTCTGCTGAATCGCCGTCCCCGGCTTTATCACTCGGGTGAGACCGAAGACCTCGACTTGGTCGTGCGGACGCTGCAGTCGCGCGAGCCCGCGGCGCCTCTACTCGCCGCCGGCATCTCCCTCGGAGGCAATGTTCTCCTGAAATGGCTCGGGGACAGACCGGCGCGGGCGCCGATCGCGGCGGCGGCGGCGCTCTCTACTCCATACGATCTTTCCGCGAGCGCGAGGCACCTCGAGTCGCGGACGGGTCGGCTTTACGTCGCCGGCTTCCTGGCTACGCTCCGCCGGAAGGCGGCCGATACGGCGCGGAGATTCCCCGAGGCAGCGCTCAAGATCGACGTTGCCCGCACGCTCGCCTCCCGGACCTTCTGGGAGTTCGACGATGCGGCGAACGCACCGTTGCATGGCTTCGCCGGAGCGGACGACTACTATCGCCGTTCGAGCTCCCTTCAATTCCTTCCGGCGATCGTCACGCCGACTCTCTGTCTCTCCGCCGAGGACGATCCTTTTCTGCCGCTCTCGGCGCTCCGTCTCGCGCGGGCCGCGGCCTCTTCGTCCGTCGAGTTCGTCGCGACCCCGCATGGCGGACACATCGGATGGATCGCCGGTCCCTGGCGGCCGCGCTACTGGGCCGAGGAGTTCGCCGTCGATTGGCTGGCCGCTCGCATCCGAAGCGAGACGGCGCACGAATCCGGTAAAAAGGAAATGGCCGGCTGGAGATATCCGGGGTCTCCCGCCGGCCATCCGTAACGCACGAAACGGTGCTACGGACGGGTCAGTCTCTCGGGACTGCTCTCGTCAGTAGGGCTTTTTCGTGCCGCTGACCTCGATAGAAGTCGCGACCGTCTTGCCACCCTGTTCGGTCGTCTGCAGGGAGACGGTCGCACCTTCCTTCAGATCGCCGCTCAAACGCGTGGCGTCGTTCCAGTAGACCGTGATGTCCTTGCCGCTGTTGTCCTTGACCACGAGCATCTTCGCGTTCTGGTCCACCGAACTGATCGTTCCACGGATGCTCTTGGCTGCCGCCGATTGCGAGGTGTCCGCGGACTGAGGAATCGCGACGGCCGCCGCCGAAAGGGCGAAGACCATCACCAGAGAAAGAACGAGGATTCGCTTCATACAACCTCCTTTAACCAGAAAGCAGGGCGCCCTCCCCGGAAAGGCACTTGTTGATAGTGATTGCAAGAGACGCGCCAGAAGAAGAGTGCATCGGGTGGCGCAAAAATGCACGATACGGACTGAGAGCCTCGGTTCCGGGATCGGCCGCTGCGCGTGACTACGCGGTGCTGGCGGCTTCTTTGCGCCGGGCGGCGGCGCGTTTTCGGACGAGGGCCGGCGTGAAATGCTCCGGCGTGACGTCGGTGTGGATGACCGTGCCACGCCGGATCGTGATGCCGTCCGGAATCTCCGCGTTCTTGCCGATCGTCGTGATGGCTAACCCCTCGGCGGGCTTCTCTCCCTTGGTCGGCCTTCCGACGCGGGCGCGCCGGCCGATCTTGACGGACTTATCCAGGATCGACCGCTCGACGCGCGCGCCGGCGTCGATCCAGGTGTCGGTCAGAATCACCGACTCGCGGATGACGGCGTTCGGGCCGACGTAGACACCCGGCGAGAGAATGCTCCTCTCCACGCGCGCTCCCGCCGAAACGATGCAGCCGTCGGTGATCATGCTGTCCTTTACGGTGGCGCCCGTCTGGATCGACACGGGCGGCCGCTCTTCCGAACGCGTGTGGATGATCCATGCCCGGTCGTTCAAGTCGAGCGGGGGCGGCGCCTTGAGAAGGTCCATCTGGGTCTGCCAGTACGCCTCGACGGTCCCGACGTCGACCCAGTAGCCATTGAAGGGATATGCGAAGACACGTAACCCGCCGGTCACCATACGCGGAATGACGTCCTTGCCGAAGTCATGCGAGGAGTCGCGCCTCTTGGAGTCTTCGACGAGAACCTGCGAGAGCATCGCCCGGCCAAACACGTAGATCCCCATCGAGGCGAGCGTGCCTGGAGGGTCGGCCGGCTTCTCCACGAATTGAGTCACGCGCTGCTCGCTGTCGGCGGCCAGGATGCCCATGCGCGTCGCCTCCTCGCGCGAGACATTCAACGTTCCGATCGTCACGTCGGCCTGCTTCTCGAGGTGAAAGGCGATCAGCCAACCGTAGTTCATCTTGTAGATGTGGTCGCCGGACAGAACGAGAACGAGATCCGGCGAGCCGCGCTCGACGAACGACAGGTTCTGGGCGATCGCGTCGGCCGTTCCCTTGTACCAGTCGGTCACTGCCCGTCCTCGGAATGGCTGATAGATCTGGACGCCCCCCGTGAAGCTCCGATCCAGGTCCCACGGCCGGCCGGAGGCGATGTGCTCGTTCAAGGAGTGTGGCCGGTACTGCGTCAGGATCATGACGTCGGAGATGCCCGAGTTCACGCAGTTGGAGAGCGTGAAGTCGATGATCCGGTACTTTCCGGCGAAGGGGACCGCGGGCTTGGCGCGCTTCTCGGTGAGGACGCCCAGGCGGGAGCCTTCTCCGCCGGCGAGGATCACCGCGCGTGCTCTCACGGGACGAGGCCTATCCGGCGGCGCGCGCCGCCTTCGCCCTCTCGTACGCGGCGGCATACTCCTGCGCCGACCTCGACCAGGAGAAATCGCGGGCCATTCCGTTCCTCTGGAGCTCTCGCCATCGGGCGGGCTGAGCGTACACCCGGAGAGAGCGCTCGAGCGCGTCCCAGAGCGCCGCGGTATGGAATTCGTCGAACATGAGGCCGGTGCCCCCCGGATCCCCGGCGTCGACCACCGTATCGGCGAGGCCGCCCGTGCGCCGAGCGATGGGAACCGCGCCGTAGCGCATCGCGATCATCTGCGCGAGGCCGCAGGGCTCGTAACGCGAGGGGATCAGAAGCGCATCGGCGCCCGCATAGATCCGCCGGGCGTAACGGGCATCGAACCGCAACCGCACGCTCGCACGATGCGGATAGCGCATCTCGAACTGCGCGTACTCGTGCTCGAGCGCGGGGTCTCCGGTGCCGAGGAGGACGAACTGGCCGCCGCGATCGAGCCAGCGCCGAAGGGCGGGAGCTGCGATCTCGAAGCCCTTCTCCTTCACGAGCCGCGAGACCACGCCGAGAAGGGGCATCCTTTCGTCCTTCTCGAGGCCGGCTTCCTCTTGCAGCGCCTCCTTGTTCGCGGCTCGGCGCTCGAGAGTCGCAGCGTCGAAGGTCGCGGCGATCTCGCCGTCGGCGGCAGGATTCCAGGAGTCCGTATCGATGCCGTTCAAGATTCCAACGAGCCGGTCGTGCCGGCGCCGAAGGATTCCGTCCAGACCAGCGCCGCCCTCGGGCGTCAGGATCTCTCGCGCGTAGGTCGGGCTGACGGTCGAAATGCCGTCGGCTGCCAGAATGCCCAGCCCCATGAGCGAGTCGCGGTACGACTCGGGGAGCGCCTGAAGCGCGTCGGAGCGGCGCAGCCGGTATTCCCCGAGGAACCGGCCCGCTCCCTTCGCCGCATACGGCAAGTTGTGGATCGTGAAGAGCGAGGCGACGTCGCGGAAGAAAGGGCTCTCGCGCCCGTCGGTGGCGAGCCACCAGACGGCCGCGCCCGTATGGGAGTCGTGCGCGTGCACGACGTCGGGCTTCCAGTTCAGAGCTTCGGTCGACCAGAGCCCGGCCAGCGAGAAGAAAATAAACTTCGGCCCGTCCTCCTCGATCGAGCGCCCGTAGATCCAGCGATCCTTCGGAATCGGCGTGCCGCTGATGAGATACGCCGGGATCTCTTCGACGCGCGTCTCCCAGATCTCCGCGGGCGGCTCCCCCCAGGTCGTGCTCACGGCGAGTCGGGCGGCGAGCTTCGGCGCGTAACGTGGCCAATCGATGGAGCCGTAACCGGGAATGGCCAGGCGAACCTCGTGACCGAGTTTCCGAAGCGCTCTCGGGAGCGATCCGACCACGTCGGCGAGGCCTCCCACTTTGGCGAGCGGGGCGGCCTCGGCCGCGAGCATCAGAATCCGCACGGAACGATTATTTCCTACATCGCACCGCTCCGCGGCCAGAGGGCGGGCCGTTTGTGCCGTGCTATGCTTGACAGGTTCTCGTTCGCTCGCCTTTTCAGGCCCGTCCTGCAAATTCCGAACGGTCAAGCGAGAAGGCGCGGAGGTGCCTCGGCGGGCCTCGCGTTTGGACATCGCCGAGACTTCGGATTCTTCCGACACGAAAGGTTCTTCCATGAAACTGTACGTCGGCAATCTTTCCTACAGCGCGACGGAGAACGAGTTGCGAGACCTCTTCTCCCCCTTCGGCGCCGTGGATTCGGTCGCTGTCATCACGGATCGAGATACCGGCCGCTCCAAGGGCTTCGGCTTCGTGGAATTCGCGAACGACGCCGAGGCTCAGGCGGCCATCTCCGCTTTGAACGGCAAGGAGATTTCGGGACGTGCGCTGACGGTCAGCCCGGCCCGGCCGCGCAACGAAGGGGCGGGCGCGGGCGGCCGCGGCCGCGGCGGCTACGGCGGCGGTGGCGGACGGCGAAACCGGTACTGAGTCTTCGGCGATTGGCCGCAAGGCGAGGAGGCCTCCATGAACCAGGACTGGAAAATTCGAGTCCAACCCGCGGAACGCAAGCCTTTCATCTTCAAGGCGAGCTTCGTCCTGCGCGGCTCCGGCGAGGACGAAACTGCTCTCGATGTCCGTTACCTCTACGGGGACGGCGATCTCGCCGTCTTCCTGGAGGATCTGGGAGCCCGAGCCGGCGAGATCTGGAACCTGCTCGAGACGCTGCAGGGCCAGAAGAGCGCCGAGATCATCGTCGACGTAACCGACGAAGCGATGGAAGTTCTGGTGCGCCAGCCGCCGGCGGCGCACTGACCGCAAACCGACGCAGAGGATCGTGAAAGAACGCAAGAAGGACTGGCTCATCATCGGCTTCTTCATGCTGTCGCCGATCATCGGCGTCGCGGGGACGGCCGCCTACGCGTGGGGATTCGGGATCCGATGGTGGCAACCCGTTCTCTTTCTCGTCCTCTACGCGCTTGTGGGCCTGTCGGTGACGGCCGGATATCACCGACTCTTCGCCCACCGGAGCTACGAATGCCATCCCGTGATCCAGGCCTTCTATCTCTTCTTCGGCGCCATGGCGTTGCAGAACTCGATCCTTGCCTGGGCCTCGGATCACCGCATCCACCATCGATACGTCGACCGTGACTGGGACCCGTACAACATCCGGCGCGGCGGCCTCTGGGCGCACGTGCTCTGGATTTTCTACAAGCGGGCGCCGGATAACTTCGACTCGGTGCCAGACCTGAAGAGGAATCGTCTGGCGCAGTGGCAGCACCGCTTCGCGAACCCTCTCGGCATCGTCGCTGGGCTGGGGCTTCCGGCGGCCATCGGTGCGGCCTTTGGCGATCCGATCGGCGGCCTGCTGTGGGGCGGCTTCCTACGGATCGTCGTGATTCATCACACGACGTTCTTCGTCAACTCGGTCGCTCATCTCTACGGCTCGCGCCCCTACACGGAGGCGAACTCCGCTCGGGACAATGCACTGCTGGCGTTTGTCACCAACGGCGAGGGATTTCATAACTTCCATCACCGGTTCCCCTCCGACTTTCGCAACGGGATTTGCTGGTATCACTGGGATCCAACCAAGTGGCTGATCCGTTTGCTCGGTGTCCTGGGCCTGGCCCGGGGGCTTCGGAAGACGCCGCACCCCGCCATCGAGCGCTCTCGCCTGAAGACGGCGATCGATCGAGTGGAGCGACGTCTGTCTCAGGCTCCGTCACCGCTGCACGAGTCGATCCGCCACCGGATGGAGCAGGCGCACCACTCGCTCGAGCGCGCGGCCACGCTGTGGAACGACCGCAGGCAGAAGCGCCGCCGGGACCGGAAGGAGTACCGGGAGCATCTCGCCCGGGCGCGTCAGCACAGGCGCGAGGCTTTGAGGATGCTGGCCAGGTTTCCGGAAGGGGCCTGACGCGGGGACCTAGGCCTGGGGCGAGTAGGTCGGAAGCGTCGGCGTCTGGGGCTGCTTCCAGGCGTTCATTTCCGGCTCGGTGCGGAGCAGATCCTTCAGGGTGATCCTGCCGAGGACTTGGTCGACCGCCTGCTGCACCATTCTCCACACCGAGCGTATGGAGCAGTCGGGCATATGGGTGCAGAAACGCTCGAGGCCTGAGTGGTCGTCGCAGAATGCGGGCTCGTAGAGGCGGCCGCCGAGCACCGCGAGGACGTGGCCCACCAGGATCTGATCGGCGGGGCGCGAGAGGGAGTAGCCGCCGGACTGTCCTCGCGTGGACTTGACGAAGCCACCGCGCCGCAGGGTTCGCATCATCTTCGCGACGTTTGGCTCGGAGATCCCCTCGGCGCGGGAGAGCTCGGGAATGGTCAGGCTCGCCCCGTCCCCTTCCCGCCCCACGCGGAGCAGGCACCGTAGTCCGTATTCTTCCTGCGATGAGAGCTTCATCGAAGACCTCCGCCTCCCCTCCTCATCACATCATTCCGAGCTGCAATTTCGCCGCATCCGACATCATCTGAAGGCTCCAGGGCGGATCGAAGACCACAGAGACGTCGGCCTCCTGGATGCCGGGAACCGTGAGGAGCTTGCCCCGGATGTCCTCCCGGAGCACATCCCCCATACCGCAGCCGGGGGCCGTGAGCGTGAACTTCACCTCGATCCGATTGCCCCCCTCCGGAAGCGGAATGAGCGCGCAGCCGTAAACGAGGCCGAGGTCGACGATGTTGACCGGGATCTCCGGATCGTAGCAGGTCCGCAGTTGATCCCAGGCGAGATCCTCGGTCGACTTGCCTTCCTGAGCCGCCGCGTCGGCGGTCACGACGGGCTCGCCGATCGCGTCGGCGTCCTTTCCTTCGACGCGGGCCAGGAATCCCACCGGCGTCATGACGGTGTAACTGCCGCCGAGCGACTGGGTGATGATCACCGGGTCTCCCGCGCGGAGCATGATCGGCGTTCCGCTCGGGATCTCGCGCGCCGCGACGTCGCGCGACACCGTCGTTTCCTTGCGCATCTGCATCAGGCTCCTCCGCTCTCGGCGGCCGGACCCTCCGATTCCGTCGAGACCACCGCGCCGTCCCCCTGCAAGGCCGCCTTCAGAGTGTGCCATGGGAGTGTGGCGCACTTGATTCGCACCGGATATTCGCGCACGCCGGAGAACACGGCGAGCTTGCCGAGCTCGGGGCCGCCGGCGTGCTCCGGCTTTCCCGTGATGAGGTCGCGAAAGCGCATAAACAGCGCGTCGGCTTCCGCGCGCGTCTTTCCCTTCAGGCTCTCGGTCATCATCGATGCCGAGGCCGTCGAGATCGCGCACCCGGCCCCCTGAAAGCTAAGGTCCTTGACGAGGTCCCCGTCGAGCACGAGGTAGACGGTCTCGCGGTCCCCGCAGAGCGGGTTGTACCCCTCGGCTCGGCGGTTGGCGGTCGGGAGCGGACGGAAGTTCCGTGGCCGCTTGCTGTGGTCGAGGATGACTTCCTGGTAGAGGTCGCGCAAGTCGGTAGACATTAGCGGGCTGCTGAGAAATGGATGCGGGCGTGGCCGTCGGCCGCGGGCGTTCGCTTCGCGAACGGCGGCCGAGAGTTTCTAATACCGGGGCCGAGTGCCATACCCATTCCCTCAAGCCAATTACTCATCTCCGCTCCCGTTTGGGCGCGTCGAGCGCCCGCTAAAAAGCCTCGCCGCTCCTCGCCGATGCCACCGCATCGCCGTCGTCGCGTCTCCTTGCATCTGACCCCACGGCGCTCGTAACGCCATCCCACACCCTTTCTCAGCAACCCGCTAGCGGAACATCCCGATGACTTTGTGGATCGCGCGGACGAGGAGATCGACCTCTTCCCGCGTGTTGTAGAGACCGAAGGACGCCCGAGCGGTCGCGGGGAGTCCAAACCGCTCCATGACGGGCTGTGCACAGTGGTGCCCCGTCCGGATCGCGATGCCCTCGCGGTCCAGCACCGTGCCGATGTCGTGGGGGTGGACGCCGTCGAGCACGAACGAGAGCACCCCCGCCTTCTCGTGGGCGGTGCCGATGATCCGCAGACCCGGAATCGCCGTGACCGCTTCCGTGGCGTACGCAAGTAAGCCGTGCTCGTGCGCGGCGATTCGCTCGAGACCGATGCTCGAGACGTAGTCGAGCGCGGCGCCGAGGGCGATCCCGCCGGCGATGTTCGGCGTGCCGGCCTCGAACTTGTAGGGCAGCGCGTTGAACGTCGTCTTCTCGAAGGTAACGGAGCGGATCATGTCGCCCCCGCCTTGATAGGGGGGCATCGCGTCGAGAAGCGCCGTCCTCCCGTACAGAATCCCGACCCCGCTCGGGCCGTAGAGCTTGTGCCCCGAGAACGCATAGAAGTCGCAACCGAGCTCCTGCACGTCGACCGGCATCCGTGGCGCCGCCTGCGCCCCGTCGACCAGCAGCGGGACGCCACGCGCATGCGCCATCTCCGCGATCCGCTTGACCGGGACGACCGTGCCGAGCGCGTTGGAGAGGTGGGCGACGGATACGATCTTCGTCCGGGGCGAGAGGAGCCTCTCCAGAGCCTCGAGGTCGACCTCGCCGGAGTCGGTGATCGGAGCGACGGAGAGCCTCGCGGATTTCTCGTCGCAGAGGAGCTGCCAGGGAACGATGTTGGAGTGGTGCTCGAGACCCGATATCAGGACCTCGTCGCCGGGACCGACGTGGGTTCGGCCGTAGGTCTGCGCGACGAGGTTGACCGCCTCCGTCGTGCCCCGCACGAAGATGATCTCGTGCGCCTCGCGCGCATTGAGGAACGCGCGCACTCTCTCTCGCGCGGCATCGTAGGTATCGGTGGCATGGACGGAAAGCCAGTGCACCCCGCGGTGGATGTTGGCATAGCCGCGTTCGTAGACGTTCGCTTCGGCGTCGATGACCGAGCGCGGCTTTTGCGCGGACGCGGCGTTGTCGAGGTAGACGAGGGGCTTTCCGTAGACCGTCTGCGAGAGAATGGGAAAGTCCGCGCGGATCGCCCCGACGTCATAGGCCGCAGTCGTCCGCGGACGGCTCGCAACCGGCGCGACGGTGCTCATGAAACGGCTTCCCTCGAACCGGCCGCGCCCCCGAGCCGCAGGCCGAGCTCCTCCTCCACGGCCGCACGAATCGAAGGAATCCGGATGCGGCCGGCGACGTCGGCGGCGAAGGCGTAGGTCAATAATGCACGGGCGTCCGCCTGGCCGATTCCCCGCGACCGCAGATAGAAGAGGGCGGCCGCGTCGAGCTGGCCCGTCGTCGAGCCGTGCTTGCATTTGACGTCGTCGGCGAAGATCTCGAGCGCGGGCGTCGAGTTGACCAGCGCCTGCCGCGACAGGAGCAAGTTCTTGTTTGTCTGCATGGCATCCGTCTTCTGCGCGTCGGGGCGGACGATGATCTTTCCGTGAAAGACCCCTCTCGAGGCGCCGTCCATGATCCCTTTGTAGAGCTCGCGGCTGACGCAGTGGGGCTTTGCGTGGTCGATGACCGTGTGGTTGTCGAGGCGCTGCGTGCCGTCGCCGACGAATAGCCCGTTCAGCGTGCACTCGGCTCCTTCGGCGTCCAGCGTGACGTGCAGGTCGGTACGGGCAATCGCGGCGCCGAAGGCGATGTTGTGCGAGGTGAATTGTGTCGCGCGCGCCTGACGGACGGCGATCGTTTGCACGTGGGAGGCCGCCTCACTTTCCCGCTGCACCTTGTAGTGTTCCAGCACGGCCCCGTCGGACAACGCAATCTCGGTCACCGCATTCGTGAAGTAGCGAGAGTCGCCCGCGTAGGTCTCGACGATCGATGCCTGCGAGCGCTCGGCGGCGAGAATGAGGATTCTCGGATGGCTCACCGCCGGAGCGCCGTTCGGCGCCGAGACGAAGACCAGGGCAATCGGCGCGGGCACGACCGCTCCTGAGGCGATCCGCACCACGGCGCCGTCTTGGAAGAAGGCGGTGTTGAGAGCCGTGAAAGCGTTCTGCTCGAACGCCGCGATCCTGGCGAGGTGGGCCCGGAAGGCCTCCGGCTCGGCGTCGAGCGCGGTGCGCATGCTCTCCACGCGGATGCCTTCTGGCAGCCGCGAAAGATTCTTGGCGAAGCGCCCGTTGATGAAGACGGCGCGCGCCCCGTCGATCGCGGGCAGGGGCACCGTGCGCGAGACCGGCTTCGCGAGGACCCACGGAGTATTCGTAATCGGCTGGATTCCGGTTTGTCGCCATCCCTCATCCTTCGCGGTCGGGAATCCGAGCTCCTCGAATCGCGCGAACGCCTCACGACGCAGCTCCGACAGCCACGCCGCCATCGAACCCGCGCGCGAGACCTCGAGCTCCGAGAGATCGGGCGCGAAGCCTCTCTCAGCGGCGACGGCTTCCATCACCGGACCGCCGTGGCCGGCGCGGATTGAACCGCCGGCGGCTCCTTCTCGAGCCAGGCGTAGCCCTTTTCCTCGAGCTCCAGCGCGAGGTCCTTGCCCCCCGACCGCACGATGCGTCCCTCCACGAGGACGTGCAGGAAATCGGGGACGATGTAGTTCAAGAGCCGCTGGTAATGCGTCACGACGATCATCGAGCGCTCGGGCGAGCGAAGCTCGTTGACGCCGTGGGCGACGATCCGAAGAGCGTCGATGTCGAGGCCCGAGTCTGTCTCGTCGAGGATCGCGAGCGTCGGATCGAGCAGCGCCATCTGAAAGATCTCGTTGCGCTTCTTTTCGCCCCCCGAAAAGCCCTCGTTGACGGGGCGTTTGACGAGATCCTCGTCGAGATCGACGAGATGCGCCTTTTGCTTGACGAGACCAAGGAATTCGATGGCGTCATATTCGGAAAGCCCCCGGTGCTTTCTCACGGCGTTGACCGCCGCCTTCAGGAAGTAGACGTTCGACACGCCCGGGATCTCGACCGGATACTGAAATGCCAGGAAGACCCCCTCCCGCGCACGAATCTCGGGAAGCATGGCGAGTAGGTCCTCACCCCGATAGAGGACGCGACCCTTGGTGACCTCGTAGCCGGGTCGACCCGCGAGCACGTGGGCGAGCGTCGACTTGCCGGAGCCGTTCGGCCCCATGATCGCGTGGACCTCGCCTGCGCCGACCGTCAGGTCCACGCCGCGCAGGATCTCGTTTCCGGCGACGGAAGCGTGGAGGTCCGAAATCTCGAGTAGTGGCGTCATGAACAATTGATGATTGAGGATTGAAGATTGATGATTAAGCCGAAACAGTCACGCCGCGCCCGAATCGCAAATCAGTCGCCAATCGCAAATCCTCCTATCCCACGCTGCCTTCTAGGCTCACTCCGAGAAGCTTCTGCGCCTCGACCGCGAACTCCATCGGCAGCTCCCGGAAGACGACCTTGCAAAAGCCGTTGACGATCATGTTGACCGCCTCCTCCGCCGAGATGCCACGCTGCTGGAAGTAGAAGATCTGGTCTTCGCCGATCTTCGAGGTCGAAGCCTCGTGCTCCATCTGCGCGGTCGAGTTGTTGACCTCGATGTACGGAAACGTGTGCGCCCCGCACTTATCGCCGATCAAGAGCGAATCGCACTGCGAGTAGTTGCGCGCGTTGTCCGCCTTGCCGAGGATCTTCACCATTCCGCGATACGTGTTCTGGCCGTGGCCGGCCGAGATTCCCTTCGAGACGATCGTGGACTTCGTGTTCTTCCCGATGTGGATCATCTTCGTGCCGGTGTCGGCCTGCTGACGGTTATTCGTGACGGCGACCGAGTAGAACTCGCCGACCGAGTTATCCCCCTGCAGGATGCAGCTCGGATACTTCCAGGTTATGGCGGACCCGGTCTCGACCTGAGTCCAGGAGATCTTGGAATTCCTCCCGCGACAGGCGCCGCGTTTGGTCACGAAGTTGTAGATACCGCCTCGCCCTTCTTTGTCGCCGGGATACCAGTTCTGAACCGTCGAGTACTTGATCTCCGCATTGTCGAGGGCAATGAGCTCGACGACCGCGGCATGGAGCTGATTTTCGTCGCGGATGGGGGCCGTGCAGCCCTCGAGGTAGGAGACGTACGAGCCTTCCTCGGCGACAATGAGAGTGCGCTCGAACTGGCCCGTGTTGGCGGAGTTGATCCGAAAGTATGTCGAGAGCTCCATCGGACATCGCACGCCTTTCGGGATGTAACAGAAGGAGCCATCGGAGAAGACTGCCGAGTTGAGAGTCGCGAAGAAGTTGTCGGAGTAGGGAACGACCGAGCCGAGGTACTTGCGCACTAGGTCCGGATGGTTTTGCACCGCCTCGGAGAACGAACAAAAGATGATCCCGACCTCCGCCAGCTTCTCTCGGAACGTCGTCGCCACCGAGACGGAATCGAAGACCGCGTCCACGGCGACCCCCGCGAGCTTGCCGCGTTCCCGGAGGGGGATTCCGAGCTTCTCGTAGGTCTCGAGCAGCTTCGGATCGACCTCATCGAGGCTCTTGGGGCCGGCCTTATTCGTCTTGGGCGCCGCGTAGTAGACGGCGGCCTGATAGTCGATGGGCGGATAGTGGACGTTCTGCCAGTTCGGCTCTTTCATCGTGAGCCAGTGTCGGTAAGCCTTGAGCCGCCACTCGAGCATCCACTCCGGCTCTCTTTTCTTCTCCGAGATGAGCCGGACGACCTCCTCGTTTAGGCCAGGGGGGATCGATTCGGACTCGATGTCCGTGACGAAGCCGGCCTTGTACTCCCGGTTGGTCAGCTCCAGGACCGAGCTCCGATCACGGCTCATGACGGCTCTCCATCGCGAATCCCCTTTTGTGTCACAACTGAAGCCTAGTGAATCTATACTCAAAAGTCAACTTTGAGCTAGCTCATTAAGTTATTGACTTAACTTGAGATAAAGACGCCCGCCGAAGCGGGCGTCTGTTCGGGCGGGTTGAACGCGGCCGGCTAGCTCTCCGGCTTTTTTGGGGTCTTCGTGGGCTTGGGCCTGGGCTGTGGACGACCCCGTTGCGCCGACCCGCCCTCCGACCGGGATCTTTCGGGTGTGACCTCCGGCTGTGGACGCTCGCCCGGCGCCGGCGGCCTTTGAACGCGTCCGCGCTCGGGGGCGACTTCGCGGCCGCGGCGCTCCTCACTCGGTGTCGGCTCTACGCGCTCGCGTCCAGCGGGTGGGGTCACGGCGCGTCCGCGTTCCGGAGCGACTTCGCGTCCCGGCCGCTCTTCGCGTGGGGTGGGTTGACGACGCTCGCGCATGTACGGCGGGGTCGGTACGCGTCCGCGCTCGGGGGCGACTTCGCGGCCGGGACGCTCCTCGCCGGGTGTGGGCCGAGAACGTTCACGCCAGGACGGCGGGGTCGCCACGCGCTCTCGCTCGGGCGCGACTTCGCGGCCCGGGCGTTCCTCCCTCGGAGTCGGCTGGACGCGTGAGATGGGCGGCGTCGCGACCCGCTCTCGTTCG
>DASXTI010000114.1:0-3703 GCA_036505535.1 Thermoanaerobaculia bacterium | reverse complement strand
CGTCGTTGGAACGGAATCCAGAGACCAGTTCCTGACGGAAAAGGTGTCGAACTACGAAGGAGTTGAATGGCTGAATCGACAGCTTGGGCCGGAAGACAAGGTGGCAACCGATATCTGGGCGCTTCTGTATCTGAAGGTTCCGTACACAACCTTCGGGACAATGGGCGACGTTCTCCCGCTCAATGCGGGTGCCCAGGCGACGCGCTCGTTCGTGGCGAAGCAGGGCGTTACGCGAATTGCCATCCTGGACAGCGATAAGGAGCGGGAACGCCAGGTCGGCTATCTCGACGCCCGTCTGATCGCGCGTGTGTCTGTCAGATCGGTGAAGTCGCGCACCCGGGGCGACTTCGGCCCGCGCCAGGAGATGCTCGTTTACGCGGTCAGCAAGACAGAATGACCGGCCCGGCCCGCGGTCTCGATGTGCGGCGCCCAATCCTTGTCACGGGTATGCCGCGCTCGGGTACGACCTGGGTCGGACGGATGCTCGCCGCAAGCGGGCAAGTCGGCTATATCAACGAACCGTTCAATCTTGCGACATCGCCCGGAACGGTTCGCCTCCCTGTCGAGCACTGGTACACCTACGTGGCGAGCGAAAACGAGGAGCGGTTTCTTCCGCCTCTCCTCGATTTGCTCCACTTCGATTACAGCCTCGCCAAGGAGCTCGGACGGTGCCGCACCCGCACCGACGTCCACCACACACTGAAGATGTGGCTGAGCTTCGTCCGCAGCCGCGGCCGGCGGCCGCTCGTCAAGGAGCCGCACGCTGTCTTCTCGGCCGAGTGGTTCTTGAATCGGCTCGGCAGCGAGGTCGTCATCACCGTGAGGCACCCCGCCGCCGTCGTCAGTAGCTGGAAGCGGCTCGACTGGAGCTTCGACTTTACGAATCTGCTGGAACAGCCGGCTTTGATGCGCGATTTGCTCGAACCGTTTCACGCCGAGATGGAGGCTGCATTGTCGCCGGGTAAGGATCTCGTCGATCGCGTCGCTCTGCTCTGGCGCGTCATCTACTCGGTCGTGGACCACTATCGTCGGCGCTCGCTTCAAGTTCACGTCGTGCGACAGGAGGATCTCTCTCGCGATCCCCTGCGGGAGTATGCGAGCCTCTACAAGGCGTTGGGCCTATCGTTTACAGGCAGAGCTGAGGCCGCCGTTGCGGCGTCGAGCGCCAGCGACAATCCGACGGAGACGCGCGTGGATAGCCCTCATGAGACGCGGATTGACAGCAGGGCGAATCTTGAGAACTGGAGAAAGAGATTGACGGCCGAGGAGGTTGGGCGCATCAGACGCGCCACGGAGATACCTGCGAGTACCTACTACTCGGAGGCCGAGTGGTAGCCGCCGTCTCTGAGCGCCTCGCCAAGGCGATCAAGCGGCATGGCCGCATTCACCGAGCAGCGCGGGGGGCTCGCGCTGCGGTCGGCCGCGTGGTGCCACCTCGACGGTTCGCAGAGATTCCGGGCCGGGTCCACTTCAACGATTTCATGTTCCTGAACAGCTCTCCACAGGAGATCGCGTCGTATGCGGAGCGCGCCCGGAATGTCATCGCCCTGATCGAAGAAAGCCTCGCCGCCGCCGAGAAGACAACCGACGATATCGACCGGTGGCTCGATTTTGGTTGCGGCTACGGCCGCGTGGTCCGATTTCTAGCTCAGCGCGTGCCGCCGGAGCGGATCTTCGTCAGCGACGTGGTCAAGGAAGGAGTCGATTTCTGCAGCTCCGAGTTCGGGGTTCATCCCGTCTACTCGCAGGCGGAGCTCGATCGCGTGAGCCTTGGCTCCTTTGACTTCATCTACGCCATCTCGGTGATCACGCATCTCAACGAGCGAAATTCAATCGCCTTCCTGCGCCTCCTGGGCGAATCGCTCAACGACGGCGGAATCGCCCTGTTCACGACGCATGGCCAGTGGTCGATCGAGAACGCGAGGCTCTACGGACCCGAGTACGAGGCGAGAAGGACCGAGATCGCCGCCTCTGTGGAGGAGCGAGGTATCGCGTACCTTTCCTACCCTTTCGCCACCGACGACTACGGAATGACTTGGCATTCGAAGGAGTACATCGAGACCAAGATGGCAGAGCTGCACGAATCCCGGGTCGTACCGCTCGTGTTCAGGCCCCATGCGCTCGACGGCCATCAGGACGTATACGCGTTTCGGCGCTTGGACGGCTCAGTTTGACTCGCGAACCGCCTGGACAGCCAGTTTGTTGCCGTATCGACCGACGATGCGATTGACTACACCGAAGCCCGCCTTGGCCAGCGGAAGCAGCACGGGACTCGAGAGGATTCGCATCGTCGTACCCGGCCAGTGGCGGTAGTACATGGCGTATCGATGCGGCCGCACCGGTCGGAAGCCGCGCGGCGTCAGTGCGGAAGTGATCTCGTCGAGGCTCAGGCGCCGGACCGGGTTTCCGGCCTCCTCTCGCTTGTCGGCCAACCCCAGACGGGCGGCGGCGTTCGTGGCGAAGGCGTCGGCCGGCTCGCTGATCGAGACCGCCCGACGGGCTACGCGCGCCATCTCGGCGAGGCCGACCGCCGGCTGCTCGAGGTGATGGAGGCCGTCGTGGACGTAGACGAGGTCTAACGAAGCGTCGACGAACGGAAGCGCCTCGGCATCTGCCACCACGAGATCCAGCTCGAGCCCGAAACGCCTTGCCCGCTCGCGGGCCTGGAGGACGACTCCCAGGGCGATATCGGACAGGATCACGTGAGCTCCTCTGCGCGCAAGGAACTCGGCGTCGATGCCCGATCCTCCGCAGATCGTAAGGACAGTCGAGCCCGGCAGGAGGTGCTCGAGACCGACGATGCTGCGCCTGAACTTCTCCTCGAGAAGCCAACCGTAGAGCTCAGGAGCGCCCCGCGGTCTCGTGACCCCGAAGTCGTCGACGGAGTCTTGGTCGAAGAAGGCGATCTGACGCTCCTTGTGACCGCGTAAGCCATCCTCGTCGGCGGCGCCTCCCGTCATGGGAGGAAGAAGGAGCGGGATTCCCTCGTGGTCGCCGAACGCGAGGCCGCACGTGGTGCAGGTGAGGCTTGCGGGCGTCTCGCCGGCGGCGAGACGGCCCCGGCACCTCGGGCATGCGAGCAACTCGACGAGTCGATTGGAGAGCGCCTTCACGGGCTCAACCTAGACCAAGGTCGGCCGCCGCGCGAGCGCCACGCCCAATCTCGGCGCGCTGCTCGGCGACCATTCGATCGCGTCGAAGTGTTACAACGCGCGGCACGTTTATGGACGCCCCGACCACGAACCGGAAGACCGAATCGCCGCTTCGCGTGCTCTTCCTGTCCCGCGAATATCCGCCGGAGACTGGTGGGGGTGGAATCGGATCGTATGTCGCGACCATCGCTCCCGCGCTCGCCGCCCGCGGCCATGAGGTCCATGTGCTCTCCTGCGTGGCCGGCCAGGGGAGCCAGGATGCGACGCGGGAAGGCGTACACCTCCACCGGCGCGGCGTCCGCCACGTCCTTCCGCGCATTCGGCGCTATCTCCCATCGACGTCATTCCGGATCGAGGGCGCCCTCTCGTGCTACCTCGAGTTCCGGAGATTGGACTTGAACTTCGACGTCGTAGAAGCACCGGATTGGATGGCGGAAGGTCTCGCGTTTGCCTTTGCGCGCTCACGTCCGTTGGTCGCTCACCTCCACACGCCTCTTCTCCTGGTCGGACGGCACAACCCTGGTTCATTTCGCTGGTCGCGCGACGGCCGG
>DASXTI010000113.1:0-47650 GCA_036505535.1 Thermoanaerobaculia bacterium | reverse complement strand
GGGCCGCACTCGACGATCGTGACGTCGGACTCCGGATAGTGCTCGCGAATCTCGCGAGCGAGCTCTTCCGCCACGGTTTCCGCGTCGCAGTGCGCCACACCGAACCGGCGGGAGACGGAAACCCTCTCCCCCGCTTCTTCGAAGAGAAGTCTCATCATCTCCCGGCGCGCCGCGGCGAAACCGCGCGCTTTGGCGGCGGGCTCGGCGAGACCCTCCCGCGAGATCGTCAGGATCGGAAGCAGGCCCAGGATCTTCGCGACGAAACCGCGAAGCGGCGAGACGCGGCCTCCGCGCACGAGGTGCTTCAAAGTGGGAACCGCGATGAAGATCCGGACGCGCTCGGCCGCGTCGCGCGCGGTCCGGGCGACCTCTTCGGTACCCTTGCCCGAAGCGGCGGCCTCCGCGGCGGCGCGCACGACGAGGCCGAGACCCACCGAAGCATTGCGGCTGTCGACGTGCTCGATCTTCGTCTTCGGCACCGGCCGCGACCCGACGATGGCGGCCTGATACGTCCCGGAGAGCCTCGCCGAAAGGTGGACCGAGACGATCGAAGCGGCGTGCGTCGCGACGTTTCCGTAGACCTGCGTGAAGTCGGCCGGAGGCGGCTGCGACGTCTTCGGCGCCACGTCTGTCACCGCGAATCGCGCATAGAACTCGGAGGGCGTGATCGTGACCTTGTCGAGATAGTTCTCGGAGCCGAAGTACACGCGGACCGGCACCACGCCGACGTGGAGATCCTCGAGCATCGAGAGGGGCAGGTCGCAGGTGGAGTCGGTGACGACGCCAACGCGCTCGGCGCGATTCGCCTCGAAGCGGGACTCGTGCTGCGCCCGCATGTCCTCGACTTTCGTCTGCGCGACGTCGGCGAAGCGCGCGGCCATGTCGAAGAGCTTCTCGGGCTCGTTGGTGTGGACGTGGAGCCGGATCCGCGAAGCGCCGCCGGCCATGACGATCGAGTCGCCGAGCAAGGCAGTCTCCCGCCGAAGGCCATCGCGATCGATCGCGTCCCCCTCGAGAAGGGCCTCCGTGCAGTAGCGGAAGAGGATCGCCTCCGGCGTCCTATCGAAGACCGCGGCCCGGATGTCCTCCGCAGCCGTCGGGGTCGGCGCCAGACGCGCAGACTCGCGGAAGTACTTCACGATGCCTTCCAGCAGATAGACGAACCCCTGCGCCCCCGCGTCCACCACACCGGCCTTCTGAAGGACCTTCAGTTGCTTCGGAGTGTTTCCGAGGGATTGGCGCGCGGCCTCGAGCGATTCGGGGAGCAGCACGCCGAAGTCCCTGATCTCGCCGGCTCGATCCGCGACGCTCCGCGCCCAGTCCCGGATGACCGTCAGGATCGTCCCTTCGACCGGCCGGGCGATCGCGCTATAGGCCGATTCCGCGGCCCGCACGACGGCGGCCCCGAAACCGCGAGTCGTCGTGCGTGGCGCGTCCGGGAGGCCCTCGGAAAAACCGCAGAAGAACTGGGCCAGGATCGCCCCGGAGTTGCCGCGCGCGCCTTCCACCGCCTCGTCGGCAAGCGCCCGGGACATCTTCCGGAGGTGGCGCTGGCGCAGGCGGGAGATGCCCGCGGCGACCTTCTGGAGGGTGGAGGCGATGTTGGTGCCGGTATCCCCATCCGCCACCGGAAAGACGTTGATCTTGTTCAGAGGCTCGGCACGCTCGGCAACGAAATGCGCCCCGGCAATTACCGCGCGACAAAGCCGGTTGCCGTCGAGGTAACCGATCGAAATCAAGGCTTGATGGTCGCGGGATACCCTTCCGGCGCGCGTTCCGGGCTCCGCGCGGAGCGGTACTCCTCGGCGACCGCCGGCAGCCGGTCGAGGTAGAAGAGGACGACGCCGCAACCCATGCATGCCCATGGGTAGACCTTCTCGACGCCCCACGAGAAGAAACCCCGCCTCCACGGCTTCTTCCAGAAGTAAGACGTATAGCCGGAGGTGTTCGTGCGGGAGCGCAGTAGGTCTCCTCCGCAGAGCGGGCATTTGCGATGGAAGGCATCACTCATAATCGCGCGAGCTGCAAGGATATCGTTAATCGTTAAACGTGAATCGAGGACTCGGTCACGTCTCGCGGTTCACGGTTCACGATTCCCGGTTCACGGCCTCCACCGAAGAACGAGATTCTTGGCGGCGCCGACTTCATCCACCCGTTTCACGGGCGTTGTGTGGGGAGCCGTTCGGATGATCTCCGGGCTCTCCTTGCACTCCCGCGCGATCTCCCGCATGGCATGGATGAAGGCGTCCAGTCCCGGCTTCCCTTCCGTCTCCGTCGGCTCGATCATCAGCGCCCCGTGAACGATTAGCGGGAAAGAGATCGTCGGCGGATGAAAGCCGTAGTCCATCAATCGCTTGGCGATGTCCATGTTGGAAACGCCCTGTTCGACCTGCTTCTTGTCTGAAAAGACGACCTCGTGCATGGTCGGCGTGTCGTACTTGAGGTGGTAGACGTCGGTCAACCCCGCTCGGATGTAGTTTGCGTTGAGAACCGCGCCGCGGGCGACCTCGCCGATCCGGTTGCCATACGCCGCGATGTAGGCGAGCGCGCGCACGAACATCCCGAAGTTGCCGAGAAAGGTGCGCAGCCGACCGATCGAGTCGGGACGGTCTCCGTCGAGGAAGAAGGTGCCGTCGGCCCGGCGCTCGATGGTCGGCCGCGGGAGGAACGGCACCAGCGTCTCGCTCACCGCGACCGGGCCGGCTCCCGGACCACCGCCGCCGTGCGGCGTCGAAAAAGTCTTGTGCAGGTTCATTTGCATCACGTCGATGCCCATGAGCCCGGGCTTGGCAACCCCGACGTAGGCGTTGAAGTTCGCGCCGTCGCAGTAGAGGTAACCCCCCTTGGCGTGCACGATCTTCGCGATCTCGAGGATCTGGTCCTCGAAGACCCCGAGCGTATTGGGGACCGTGAGCATCATCGCAGCGACGTCCTCGGTCATCCCCTCTTCCAGCGCCCGGAGATCGATGGTTCCGCGCGCATTCGACTTCAGCTCCCGGACCTTGTAGCCGGCGAAGTGCGCCGAGGCGGGGTTGGTTCCGTGCGCCGAGTCGGGAATCAGTACGGTGGAGCGCGGCTTGCCCGTCTTCTCGAGCGCCTTGCGCACCATGAGAATGCCGGCTAACTCCCCATGGGCTCCCGCCGAGGGCTGAAGGGTCACGCGGGGCAAGCCGGTCAGCTCGGAAAGAATCCGTTCCAGGCGCCAAGCGAGCTCCAGAGCGCCTTGCAAGACTTCCTCGGGCGCGAGGGGGTGAGACGCCGCGAAGCCTGGAAGCCGCGCCATTTCCTCGTTGGTTCGAGGATTGTGCTTCATCGTGCAGGAACCGAGAGGATAGAGTCCTTGGTCGATCGAAAAATTCAGGCGTGAGAGGCGAGTGAAATGGCGCGCCACCTCGACCTCGGAGACCTGCGTCTCTCCGGCGATCTCTTTGCGGCGCAGCGCCTCGGGGATCGCGATCGTCTCGGGAACATCCAGGGCGGGCAGCGAGTAGCCGACCTTGCCCTCCCCCGAACGCTCGAAGACGAGTGGCTCGACAATCGGCTCGGCGTCCCCCTGCGCCGACGCCGTGGACGCGGCCTTTTCTTCGATCTCGAGGCTCATGCCTTGCCGCCCAGAGCTGCAACGAGGGAATTCATCTCCGCGCGAACGTTCATCTCGGTGGTGGCCACGAGGAAGCGGCGTTTCTCCTTCGCGTCGTAACGCGATAGGGGTATGCCGGCGAGGATCTTTCGGGCCGCGAGCCGCGCGAGCAGGGGCGCGGCGTCCTCGGGCGCCTCGACGACGAACTCATTGAACGTCGGGGATGAGTACGGAATCTGGTAACCGGGAACCTTCGCGATCTCGCCCTTCAGGTACTCGGCCTTGGCGTGACACTGGAGCGCCACTTCGCGCAACCCTTTCTTGCCCAGCAAGGAGCAATGGATGTTGGACGCCAGGGCCATCAAGCCCTCGTTCGTACAGATGTTCGAGGTCGCCTTCTCGCGGCGGATGTGCTGCTCACGAGTGGAGAGCGTCAGGCAGAACGCCCGGTGTCCCTCGGCATCCCGCGTCTGCCCGACCAGCCGCCCCGGGATCTGCCGCCGGTGCTCGGCGCGGCAGGCCAGGAAGCCCAAGAGGGGCCCGCCGTGGTGCATGGGAACGCCGAGGGACTGCGCCTCCCCGCACGCGATATCCGCACCCCCTTCGCCCGGCGGGGAAAGCAGCGCCATCGAGATCGCCTCCGCCACGACCCCCACCGAAAGCGCCCCGGCATTCTTGGCCGCGTCAGACCCGGCCTTCCAGTCCTCGACGATCCCGAAGAAGTTTGGCGACTGCACGGCGACGGCGAAGGTCCTCTCGTCGACGGCGGCGACGAGCGCCTTGCGGTCCGTCGCACCATCGGCCGCCAGCGGCACTTCCACGATCTCGAGCCCGAGGTTGGCGAAATAGGTCCGCACCGTCTCCCGGTATTCGGGATGGATGCCCGCGGAGAGGACCGCCTTGGCCCTTCCCTTCGAGAGCCGCTCCGCCATCAGGAGAGCCTCGACGAGCGCCGACGCGCCTTCGTAAAGGGAAGCGTTGGCGACTTCCAGCCCCGTCAGCAGACAGATGTGTGTCTGAAACTCGAAGATGGACTGGAGGTTCCCCTGCGAGACCTCCGGTTGGTATGGCGTGTACGAAGTCAGCCACTCGGCCCGATAGAGCATCTGGTCCGCGATCGCCGAGACGTAGTGGTGATACAGGCCACCCCCCAGGAAAAAGGAGGTCTCGCGGGCGTTCGCATTCCGCGCCGACAGGCCTCCCAGCAGCCGACGGATCTCGATCTCGGACATTGGCGGCGGTAAGTCGGGCTCCGCGCGGACTTCAGCCGGCACCGCGGCGAAGAGATCCTCGACGGAAGACGCGCCGATTGCGGCGAGCATCGCCGCCCGCTCGGCGTCGGATGTCGGAAGGAACTTCATTTTTCCTCTTCTTCCTCACGAACGTACTTCGCGTAATCCTCCGCGGACATGAGCCGGGCGACTTCCTGGTCGGTCGAAAGTTTTAACCGGATCAGCCAGCCGTCGCCGAACGGGTCGTCGTTGATGATGCCCGGCTCGCTGACGGCGCTCTTGTTGACCTCGACGATCTCTCCCGAAACAGGGGTGAAGAGCTCCGAGACCGCCTTCACCGATTCGACGGTACCGAACTCGTCGCCGGCGTTGTAGAGGTGCCCGACTTCCGGCAACTCCAAGTAGACGATCTCCCCGAGTTGTTTCTGAGCGTGGTCGGTGATGCCAACCGTGCCGATTTCGCCCTCGACCCGCACCCACTCGTGGCTGTCGGTGTAACGCAGCTCCTCCGCGCTCACGCGAGCACCTCCTGAAGATTCACCGAGCGACTCTCTTGTAGAACGGTGTGGGAACGACACGGGCCGCCGCGCTGCGGCCGCGGATATCGATCTGAAACGCTGTCCCGATGGAAGCCGCCGCGGCGGGCAGGAGGGCGAGGCCGATCGGCTTGCCGAGGGTGGGCGAGTGCGTGCCGGAGGTGACGACCCCTTCACCCGCCATCGTCTTGGCGGGATAGCCATGCCGCGCGATGCCGCGGTCGACCATCTCGAAGCCCACGAGCTTACGGGGCACTTCCCCCTGCCTCTGGGCGACCAAAGCGTCGCGGCCGATGAAATCCCCCTTGGATAGCTTCACGATCCAACCCAGATCGGCTTCCCAGGGAGTCACCGTGTCGTCGATGTCGTTGCCGTAGAGCGCCATCTTGGCCTCGAGTCGCAGGGTGTCGCGCGCCCCGAGCCCGCACGGGAGCACCCCCTCGGGCCGACCTTCGTCGAGGAGCTGGCGAAAGATGCGCTCGGAGTCCCCCGGTTTGCAATAGACCTCGAAGCCGTCCTCGCCCGTGTAGCCAGTCCGGGAAACGAGCGCGGGAGCCCCGCACACTCGCGTGTCGCGGAAACCATAGTACGGAAGATCCGACGGGTCTGGATCCGACTCGCGGGAGAGAAGCGCGGCAGACTTCGGCCCCTGGACCGCGATGAGCGCGTAATCGTTGCTGCGATCCTCGATTCGAGCGTTGCCTTGCGCGCGCGCGCACGCCCATCCGAAGTCCTTGGGCGTGTTGGAAGCGTTGACGACGACCAGGTAGGAGTCCTCCGCCCTTCGATAGACGAGGAGGTCGTCCACGAACGTCCCCTTCTCCGTGAGAAATGCCGAGTACTGGATCCGCCCGTCCGCCAGCTTGGCGACGTCGTTCGGGGTCAGACGCTGAAGGTTTGCGAAGGCATCCGGACCCGTCGCCTCGAGCTCTCCCATGTGGGAAACGTCGAAAAGGCCGACACGTTCCCGGACCGCCCGGTGCTCTTCCAGAATCCCCGCGTACTGAACGGGCATCTCCCATCCACCGAAATCGATCAGCTTGGCGCCGAGCGCGCGATGTAGCTCGTAGAGGGGGGTCCTCTTTAGCGCTGTGGACCCGGCGGCGGGGACGGCCATCGCGGGAGGGAAGTTAGCACAAAGTCGTGAGGCCTAGAACGTGAGACGTAAAGACAAAGAATGCCCGGGAATCTCAACGGAGGATCCAATGCCAGCCCCGTTGTCTTGGACAGCCTAGGCCCCGCCGCACTATTTCCGATGGGGTCTCTGCCCCCGTCTCACGTCTCTGGCCTCACGTCTCACGTCGTCGGCTCGGCAAGGGGCCCCGCCGTGACCGATTCGCCGGCGAAGCGGGCGCGCGCCGCTCCTGCCCGACGACCGTCGAGATTTCGAATCGGCCGATCTTCGAGCCGGGAGGCAGCGAGCTCATTCGCCGTCGTCTTCAGAGACGCCGTCCTTCGCGGCGTTCTTTTCACGCTCCGCGATGAGAGCCTTCGCTTCCGCGGCCCGATCCGGAGGCACCATGACGCGGGAGAGCCCGAGCGATCCGAGGTTCTCGGGCCACGGCGAGGCCGAGGGCCCCTCGACCTCGCACGGAATCCCTTCGGACTTTAGCAATCCCGCGATGATCTCGGCCTGCTCATCGTCGCCGACCGCGGCGACCTCGATCCACTCGTCGTTTTCGGTCATGGGCCCTTTCTCCTCTGGTCTATTTCTCGACCCGAAGCCGCTTTTCTCCCTTTTCGACGACGCGGCCCACGACCGCCGTCCGGGATGCTCCCATCTCCCGGCAGCGCGCGGCGTACCTCTCCGCCTCCTCCTCCGGCAGGGCGACGAGGAGTCCCCCCGAAGTCTGCGCGTCGCACAGCAGCAGAAACTCCTCTTCGGAGACCCCTGCCTCCACGATGGTGCGAGGGCGCAGATTCCGGACGTTGACGCGCGATCCGTCCGGCGCGATGCCGCGGGCCGCGAGCCGCCGCGCCTCGGAAAGAAACGGAATCTTCGATACGAAGAACTCCGCGCTGGACCCCGACGCTTCCATCATTTCGTGCGCATGGCCGAGCAATCCGTATCCGGTCACGTCCGTCGCGGCGTGGATCGCGAAGCCCTCCATCGCGTCGACCGGGGCTCGATTGAGCGCGACCATGACCGTCACGGCTTCCTCCATCGCTTCTTCCGTGAGCAGCCGCCGACGGAAGAGCCCGGAGAGCCCCTCTGCCGCGAGCGTGTCGGCCCGTCCGGCACAGACGGTGACGCCGATCCCGAGCGGCTTCGTCAAGACGAGCGCGTCCCCCCCCTTTGCGCCGGCATTGCGCGTAATCTTCGCCTCGTCGGCGACGCCGGTGACCGCCAGGCCGTAGAGAGGGATGTCGTGGTCGATCGAATGGCCGCCGCCGATCACGGCGCCCGCCTCTTCCACCTTCTCGGCGCCACCGCGCAGAATCTCCTCGAGCATTTCCGAGGGCAGCGCGCCGCTGGGGAAGGCGACGAGCGCCAGGGCGAGTACCGGCCGCGCGCGCATGGCGTAGACGTCCGATAGCGCGTTGGCCGCCGCGATCTGCCCGAACAGGCGCGGATCGTCCACGACCGGCGTGAAGAAATCGATCGTCTGTACGATCGTGCGGCCCGCCCCGAGCCGATAGACCGCGGCATCGTCGGAGGAAGCATTCCCGACCAGCAGGTTCGGATCTGCCGGCGCGGGTAGCTTCCGGAGAAGCGCGGAGAGGTCGAACTGACCTATCTTGCAGGCTCAACCGGCGCTCGACGCGAACGTCGAGAGCGCAGGATAGCCCGCCTTGCGAAATGTCACGGGGGGATTATAGAGACGGAGGCGGTTTAGGGGTCGCGGTTACAAGTTTCAAGTTCCAGGTTCCAAGTTTCAAGTTCCAGGCTCCAAGTCCGAAACGCAGGTTCCGCACAATCCGGAACCTGGAACCTGAAGCCCCGGAACCCTGTTCTAGTCGTCGTCGCCGCGGAGCAGGAACCCGAGAACGAATCCGACGGCGGCCGAGATCGCGAGCGATGTGCCCGGATTCTCGCGCACGTAGCCGCGCAGGTCGTCCCAGAGGTATCCGTAGTCTTTCTCGACCTTCTTCGCGGTCGACTTGACCGTCTTACGGACATCCTCGCTCACGTCGTCGAACTGGTCGCGAGCCTTCGCATAGGAATCGCCCAGGACTTCCTTGGTGCGGTCGATCTTCTCTTCGACGAAGTCGCGCGCGCGATCGAACGGGGTTTCTTTTGCCATGCTCACCTCCGACTGAGACGGTCGCATCATATACCCTTAGGGGGAATTGGTGATTTGTGATTCGGGATTTGTGATTGGCGATTGGCGATTGGCGATGAGTGACGGGTGATTCGTGAGCACGGGGACCCGGCCGCGGGAAACGACCGGATGGACGCTGCGAGACGTCGCCTCGGAGACCGTGCGCCGCTTCGCGGCCGATCGCGGGTGGGACCTTGCTGGCTCGCTGGCTTTCACGACGCTTTTGACGGCCATCCCTCTGCTGGCGACCTTTTCTCTTTTTCTCGCCGCCCTCTTTCGCGAGAACGATGAGCAGATCCTCTCGGTCGTCAACATCGTCCTGCCCTACCAGACGGCGCGCCTGACTCAGAACCTGCGCGACTTCATCGCCGAGTCGACGGCGATCACGGGAGTCGGGCTGCTGCTGCTCGTCGTCGCGTCCGTGCGCCTGGTCTTCGTCGTCGAAGGGGTCTTCAACGCGGTCTGGGGTGCGCCGCGCCGACGGGCGTTTCTCTCGCGCATCATCCTCTACACCTTTGCGCTGGTGGCGCTCGGCCTGGTGCTTGGCGGCATCGGCTGGGGACTCGTCGCCCTGCGCCGGTGGGCGAGCATGGATTCCTTTGTCAATTCGCCAGTCGTCGGCGCCGGCGCTCCCTTTCTCCTGAAGGCATTTTTCCTGACGCTTCTCTACCGATACCTGCCCAATGCGCGGATCCGGCTCCGAGCCGCGGCTCTGGCGGGAGCCGCCGTGGCGCTGGCGCTCGAGCTGCTGAGGCTGGGCTTCAGCTTCTACGTGGAGGCCCTGCGCCGCATGAACCTGATCACGGGGTCACTGGTCCTGATCCTGCTGATGATTCTGTCCGTCTACTTCGCTTGGTTCGTCATCCTGCTCGGCGTGGAGCTGACCCACGTCCTCGAGACGACGGTTCTCTCCGAGACTCACGAGACGGAGCGGGAAGGCCGGGCGGAGAGAGCGATACGAATGCTCTTGCGCATGCCGTACGGCCGTGTGCGCCCGCTCGCCGAGATCGACCGGCATCCGGGCGCGCCGTCAGACCAGACGCTCGCGATTCTGGACGAGCTACAGCGAGCCGGTCTGGTCGAGGGATCCGCCGGCGACGGATTCCGCCTGGCGATTCCCGCTCGGGAGATCACCGTCGCTCGGGTGGTCGAGGCCCTCTCGCCGGATCTCCTCAACGTCAGCCCGCGTGAGGATCGCGTTACGCTCGTTCTCGAGCCTCTCTTCTCGCGCCTCGACGCGGAGCGGCGCGCCCTGCTCGACGCCACGCTTCCGGAGCTGCGCCAACGCCACGAGGCGGAATCGGGGGTTATTCGCCGGGAGCCGGTAGCCAAGACCTGACACCGCCGATATATAAGTGACTACTTAAGTATTTGCGACCGATCGACTCGCGACTCGCGGCCGCAGCCGCTTCAGAAGCGGCGGCGTGACGAAGGTCGTGGCGAAGACCGCGATCAGGACGGCCGCAAAGACGCGCTCCGGCAGGGCCTTCGTCGCCAGTCCTAGGGAGGCGAAGATCAAGCCGACCTCGCCCCGGGGCACCATTCCGGCGCCGACGAAGGCGCGGCGGACCCTGCCCCAGGCGCAAAAACCCGCGGCGAACTTTCCGAGAAATCCAACGGCCGTCAGCCCGAGGCCGAGCAGCAGCGCGGACCGGTTCTCCACTCGGAAGGGGTTCAGGAGCCCGACGTTAACCTGGGTGCCGACGAAGACGAAGAAGATCGGCCCGAAGATGTCCACGACCGGCGCCAACGCGGCGTCGATGTCGTGCCGGCGATTCGTGCGGGCCAGCGCCACCCCGGCCGCGAAGGCTCCGACGATCGGGGCGGAACCCGCCTTCTTGGCCGCCCAGGCGACACACAGCGCGAAGGCGACCGACGCGGCCACGAGCACGCCCCGCACGTTCGCCTTGCCGACGATTTGGATGAGACGCCGCCCGAGCGCGATCCCCGCCACCACCGCTACGATGAGGAAGCCGACGGCAAAGAGGCCGGACCGGGCGGCGACGACGACCTCCATTTCTTCCTTCTCGGCGATCTTGCTGACGATCGCCAGAACCACCAGTCCCAGCACGTCGTCCGCGACGGCCGCCCCGAGGATGATCTGTCCTTCCCGGCTCGCCAGCATCCCGAGCTCCGAGAGCACGCGGGCGGTGATTCCGATGGAGGTCGCCGTCAAGGCCGCCCCGACGAAGGTCGCGGTCAGCGGTTCCTCGCCAAGGGCCCGGGTCATGGCGTAGCCGCCGAGGAACGGCAGCGCCATACCGACCAGCGCGACGGCCATTGCCGGCGCTCCGACGCGGATCAACTCGTCCAGGTTGGTCTCGAGACCAACTTCGAAGAGGAGCAGGACGACGCCGATCTCGGCGAGAAGGAAAATGCCTTCGCTCAGCGGAACGAGGCCCAGGACGGACGGACCCAGCGCGACCCCCGCGAGAAGCTCTCCCAGAACGGCCGGCTGTCCGATGCGTTCGGCGAGCTCCCCGAAGAGCTTCGCTCCCGCGAGCGCGGCGGCGAATGCCAACAGGAAAGTCCCGATGTCGACGTCGGGAACCATCGCGGCATCCTAGCCGATCGATGGCCTCCGACCGGATACGCGCGCGATGCACGACCGTTTGCCGGCTTCGGATCGCCGTGCTATCCTCCGCGCCCTCTTCCGCGTGGGGCTGTAGCTCAGTTTGGGAGAGCGCGTGAATCGCACTCACGAGGTCGCCGGTTCGATCCCGGTCAGCTCCACCAAGTTAGCCCGCACCCGCTGATCCACGTACACCGATCCGGCACTCAGAGATGACCTCCCTGCTGGTCCTGCGGCCAGAACGAGGGGAACCCTTTCCTTGAGGCCTCGATGCGTCCGAGGGCTTTTGGGCGCGAAACCTGTGGCCATAACCGTAGACGAGCGAGCAGTGATTCGCACTACTCGCCGATCCTGCTCACGCTGGCTGTCTTGAGGTCACAGAACCAGAAAGGATCGCGGAACACGCTCTCACCCTTAACGACCGGGACGGGATGGCGAAAACCGGTGCCGTTGAAGACGAACGTATGGAATTCGCCTCTCTCACCGCACGGATCGACGCCCTCGGTAAGATCCCGCAGGAAACGTTCATCGAGCAGGCGGCCCACCCAGGATTCTCCGAGCTTCTTCAGAGGCGACGATAAGGCGGCGCGCGGCGTTGCCTGCGAGCGCTTTCCGTAAGCTCATTCTGGTCGGCGGCAACTGGCCTCTCCGGTGGAGCTGGAACGAGAGCGACCCGCTCGAGTAGGCACGCGAGCCCGTGGGCGATGTCGAACGCGGCGCGCGCCGCGGTGTGATCGAGAAGGCCGAGACCGCAGGTCGCCGTGACGAGGGAATGCCGCGCGAGCTGCCGGAGATCCCCGGCTGCGCTCGCCGCGTCCAGCCAGCGGAAGAACAGGCTCTCTGCCGTGAGGCCATCAAGTCTTGACCAGGTGGGAACCAGGCCGAAGGCGACTTGCCCACCGTCGCGGATGAACGCTCGTGCGCCGCGGTTGGCGCAGAACTGTTCGAGGCCCGCGTGGGCGTCAAACGAGAGGACGTCGGGATTTGCTTGCAGCATGAGGGGGAAAGGAAGGCCCGCACAACAGTGGAGCCCGGCCACGGCCCCTGCGGCTCGAAGACTCGTCAAGAGATGGCGCAGTACGCTGGCGAGCTGGTCCTCCGCCACGCCTACAGCCTTCGCGAGGCTGAGCGCGGGCTCGTCGATGAAGAGAAGCACGGGTAGCCCGGCAGGCCGGAGCCGCTCGATCTGCCAGAGCGCGAGATTCGCCACGTGGCGGGCGCAGGCATCGAGGAAGCCGACGTCGTGAACAAGCGGCCTGCCCCGATCGAGGAGATAAAAGGCGAGCGTAATCGGGCCTTCCACCTGCCCCTTGACGGCCACCGCGCGGCGGAAGTCTCCCACGGCGAGGGCCTTCTCGAAGGCGAAGAAGCCTGCCGCGTGATCTTCGTCGAGCCTTGGATCTCCGGTTTGAAGCCGTGCCTCCAGCTCCCCGAGTCTCCCGGACCTGACCTCGTATCCGTACGCGGACCAGCGGCGTTCGAGCAGATCTTCAATCCCTGCCAGGCCTTGCTCGATGACCCCCTCGCGCTCGCAGCGTTGCGGGGAGCTGAGGCCAGAACGGAACCGCAGGGGAAGCCTCCGCCACGAACCGGACGGCGGCACGCGGGTCAGTCCCGGGGAGGCTGCCGATTCCGGTCACGCGCCCTTGCGGCGGGAACAATGGATGGTCCGGCTCGGCGACTGCCGCTGAAGGTCGCAGCAGTTTCACGGTGCCCGATAGCCGGTGCGAAGACTCGATGCGGCCTCGACCATCGCGGCGAGCGCCGGGCGGACTTCCTCCCAACGTCGGGTCTTCAGGCCGCAGTCCGGATTCACCCAGAGCTGCTCGGGAGAAAGCACCTCGAGTGCCTTGCGGAGAAGCTCCTCCATTTCCTCCCGGCTGGGAACACGCGGCGAGTGAATGTCATAGACCCCGGGTCCGATGTCGTTCGGGTAGCGGTAGCGCCGCAGGGCATCGAGCAGCTCCATCTGCGAGCGCGCGAACCAGATGGAGGTGACATCCGCGTCCAAAGCGCCTATCGCCTCGATGATGTCGTTGAATTCCGAGTAGCACATGTGGGTGTGGATCTGTGTCTCGTCGCGAACGCCCGCAGAGGCCAGGCGGAAGGCGTCCACAGCCCAGGAGAGATAGGCGTTCCAGTCATCGTGGCGCAGCGGCAACCCCTCCCGGATCGCCGGCTCGTCGATCTGGATGACCTTGATTCCTGCAGCCTCCAGGTCGGCGACCTCGTCGCGTATGGCCAGGGCAATTTGATGACACGTCTCCGAGCGAGGCTGGTCGTCACGGACAAAGGACCACTGGAGGATCGTGACAGGTCCGGTGAGCATCCCCTTCACCGGCTTTTTCGTGAGCGACTGCGCGTAACGGGACCATCCGACGGTCATCGGAGCCGGCCGTGAGACATCACCGTAGATGACGGGTGGCTTCACATAGCGGGAACCGTAGCTCTGAACCCATCCGTGCTGCGTGAAGGCAAACCCAGTGAGCTGCTCGGCGAAGTACTCCACCATGTCGTTGCGTTCGAGCTCGCCATGGACGAGGACATCGAGGCCCACCTCTTCCTGGAAGCGGATGGTTCTCTCCAACTCCTCGCGGAGAAAGCCCTCATAGCTTGCAAGGTCCCTCTTGCCGGATCGCAACTCAGCCCGAGCGGCGCGTACCTCGCTCGTTTGGGGAAAGGATCCGATGGTCGTCGTCGGGAAGGCTGGCAGACCCAGGCGCTCCTCCTGAAGCCTCCGGCGCGCGGCGTAGGGGCTCCCGCGCCGCAGCATCTCCTTGGTGACGGCCGCCGCTCGCTTCTTGACGGTTTTGTTATGGATGCGCGGGGAGATCCTGCGCCGCTCCATCGCGTCCCGGTTGGCCTCGAGAGCCTCGTTTACGGCCTTGTGCCCCTCGCGGATCACCCGAGCAATCAGAACCACCTCCTCGACCTTTTGCTTGGCGAAGGCGAGCCATCCGCGCAACTCCTCGTCGGGATGCGTCTCGAACTGGAGGTCGACAGGCGAGTGGAGCAGGGAACAGGAGGGAGCGACGAGGACACGCTCTTCCCCTACCGCCTTCACGGCGCGCTCGACGACCGCCAGGGCACGCTCAAGATCGGTCCGCCAGACGTTGCGCCCGTCCACCACTCCGAGTGAAAGCGAGAGGGTCGCCGGTGCGCCCGCGAGAGCCTCATCCAGTTGCTCGGGCGCGCGGACGAGATCAAGGTGCAGCGCGGCGATCGGGAGCCGCAACACCGCTGAGAAGTTTTCTCGCAGTCCCTCAAAGTAGGTCGCGATGAGAAGACGAAGCCGTGGCGCCGCGGCCGCGAGGCGAGAGTAGGCCGACGGAAACGCGCGAAGCGCTTGAGGCCCCAGGTCGAGGGAAAGACACGGCTCATCAAGCTGTATCCAGTCGGCCCCGGCCCGCTCGAGGCGCTGGAGCAGCTCCTCGTAGACCGGCAAAAGACCGTCAAGCAGGCTGAGCGGACTTCCGCCCGCGCTGTTCCGCGACTTGCCCAAGAGAAGAAAAGAAACGGGGCCGAGGAGCACCGGACGCGTATGAATGCCGAGCGAGTTTGCCTCCAGGAACTCGTCCAAGGGCTTTGTGCCCGCCAGGCGGAACTCCTGTCCGCGCTCGAACTCGGGGACGATGTAATGGTAGTTCGTGTCGAACCACTTCGTCATCTCCATCGCGGGGACATCGAGCCCGCGAGGAGTCTGGCCGCCCGTCGCCGCTTTGGGCCGCGCGCCGCGCGCCATGGCGAAGTAGGTGGCAAGGTCAACGGCGTCGCCCGACCAGGCATAGCGCCTCGGCACCGCGCCGACGAGCGCTGCCATATCGAGAACATGGTCGTAGAAGGAGAAGTCGTTGGAGGGCACATGATCGAGGGCGAGCTGTTTTTGCAGCCGCCAGTTGCCCTGGCGGACTTCGCGGCCAACTGACTGAAGCTCCTCCTCGCCTACCCGGCCAGACCAGTGCTGCTCGAGCGCTTTCTTGAGCTCGCGGCGCGGCCCAATTCGGGGAAAACCGAGATTCGAGGCAATCACCATAGGCTTCTCCTTACTGCGGGATCTATGAATTTAGGGTCATACGGGCCTTTGCGCCGCCCCCCTAAGTTGAGCAGGCTCTCCCCTCACTTGGCCCGGCCGTCCAGAGCAAGCGCTAAAAGTTTCTTTGAGATCGCAGAACCAGAAGGGCTCGCGCGACACGGTCTCCCCCACCAGAAAGGGAACCGGGTTGCGGAAGCCGGGGCCGTCGAAGACGAAGGTGTGGAACTCCCCGTTTTCACCGCAAGGATCGACGCCGGAGGGAAGGTCGCGGAGAAATGCCTCGTCCAAGAACCGCCCTGCCCAGGAGGAATCGAGCTTTTTTGAGTCTACGCACACGACGATCGCCCGAAAGCCGGACCCAATGAAGTCTTGCATGAGCTCCCGCGTGTGGCGCTTCCAAAGGGGGAAAACGCCTTGGAGCCCTGCTTCGGCGAGCAGCTGCTCGCGATAGGCCCGCAGGTCTTCGAGAAAGATATCCCCGGAAACGATTGCCTCGACTACCTGATCGCGGCCTCTTCGGAAGGCCTCCAACATCTTCTCCTCATACGAGCCGTTAGTCGCGAAGACGGTGAACCCGTGCGTCGGGCGAGGAATCGACACCGGACAGGGCGCGTCGGGAGGAGGCGTCGGCAAGAGCACCTTCTCGACCGGGAGCCCGAGCGCCGTGGCCTGCATTTCGAGAAGTTCACGTCGCACGCCGTGCATGCTGACTCGATCGAACTCGGCGCTCAGCGTGGTCAGGAGGCCGACGACATCGCCGTCGCCCCGGCGGCGGGTTTCGTGAAGCGCGAGGGCGCTATCCTTCCCGCCGCTCCAGCAGACGAGCGATTTCATTCTTGAGCCTGTCGCAAACGTTCCCAGCCGCTTCCTTCGTGGCCGAAGCCGAAGATCTCCGGATGGAGGATCTCGGCCATGATCTCGAGTGACTCCACCAGCCGTGGCCCGGGTCGGTTGAAGTACTGATTCCCGTCACAGAGGAAGACGCCTCCCTCTCGGACGGCACGGAGCTTCCTCCAGTGGGGATCGGCGGCGAGCAGCGGAATCTCTTCCCTGATCCGGGGAAGGGAGAACCCACAGGGAACGAGAAGAATGAAGTCGGGGTCTCCGGCGAGAAGAGCGTCCCAGTCGAGCCATGGCGAGTGCTGGCCCGGCTCGCCGAAAAGGCTCTCGCCGCCCGCCATCTCGACAAGCTGTGGAATCCAGTTGCCGGCCGCCATGAGCGGCGAGAGCCACTCGATCGAGGCGACACGGGGTCTCACTAGGACTGAGCGAGTTCCTTTCGAGATGGCGATCATTCGCCGACGAAGCGCGCCGACAAGAGAGGCGCCGCGGGACGGGGTCCCCAGAGCGCCGGCCGCCCGCTCGATGTCCGAGAAGCAGTCCTCGAGCGAACGCGGATTCAGAGCGACGATGCGTGGGCGCGAGTCAGCCCAGTCCGAAAGCGCGGCCTCGACGTCGCCGAGGCTCACCGCGCAAACCTCGCACTGCACCTGCGTGACGATGTGCGTCGGTTGCAGATCGCGAAGCTTCGCTGCGTCGACGCGATAGACGCTCAGGCTGGCCCCGAGGAGCTTTTCAATCTGCTGGTGGATCTCGTGGCTCGAGCCATGGACGTCGATCTTCGGCTCCGTGCAGAACGGTAGCTCCTCGACGCCCGGCGGATAGTCGCATTCGTGGGATCTGCCGACTAAGGCGTCGCGGAGACCAAGGGCACAGACGACTTCCGTTGCGCTCGGGAGAAGCGAGAGAATGCGCAACGGCGTTGGCATGCGCTCTCTCAACTCTCAGAACTTTGCTTCCAGGCCCACCGCAAAGCGGCGGCCGGGCGCCGGAAACCCGTTCGCCTCTTCATACTTCCGGTCCATCACGTTCTCGACCCGCGCGTAGGGAGCCAAATACGCGAGCTCATAGCGCGCGAAGAGATCGTAACGGACGAACGAGGGAGCCTCGATCGGAAGGAACGAGAGCGCATCCACGTCAGCCCGCCGGCCGACGAACGTGGCGCGGGGAGAGACGGTCAGCTTCTCGACAGCGCTCAAGGTGGCTCCCAGATAGGCGCGGTGTCGAGGGCGTCGCGGCAGGGCACTGCCCGTGACGCGGTTCTCCGCATCGCCCATGGCCACGGCGTTCGGGGGATGGGGCAAGAGACGGGAAAGAGCGCCAAAGAGAACGAGCAGGACCGCGGTCGTCATTTCGAACCTCCCGTTCGGCGAGACGAAAATTTCGGGGGGCTCGAAGAGATACCCGCGCCCGCGGGAACTCGAAGGCGCGCTCTCTCCGGTTCCCCGACCGAGAAGCGTTTCATCCGGCAGGTCTCCTGGCTTCCGGATCCTCCGCCGCCGGGCTCCTTCCCAAACGCGCGACCGATCTCTCGATCTGACGCGTTCAGTGGTTCTTGCCCGGGGCGTCCCCGGTGACAGTGGCGGGGGCCGCGCGGGATTCTCACCCGCTTCCCTTAGCCGAACGAACTCAAAGATCGCGAACGAGTGCAGAGCATAGCACCGCCGCGGCTCTGCCAAGTAGCCAACTAAGCGCCTGATTTCCTAGGAAAAACGCCCCGTTCCCATTTATCGCATGACGCCGAAAGGGACGATTCCGGCTTCGGGGCGCACGGTCGCGCGCGTCAGCACGTGACGGTGCGCGGTGCCTGGTGCCCCGCGCCGCGCGGAGTTCCGGCGCCGGGTGACCGGCGCCGGCTTGTACGTAATCCCGGTTACGTAAACCGCGAAGCGGCGAGCTTCGGGGGCCGGGAAGGCAGCGGTGGTATCCGACGGGGTGAAGCGGGGCGCGGCCCGTGCTCTTCCTCGCTGCACGGGCCGTGACCCGCGGTGGAGCGCGATGCCGACCGAGCCGGGCCGGTGATCTCGACAGGGCGATCGATACGCCGACGCGTCACACGGCTTGCTCCCCGGCTGCAAGCCGCTTGACGCTGCTGATATCGCGATGCCGGCTATCCCTCCCGGTCGTGGCGCATGATCGGCTTGCGCTTCGTGCGCGCCCTGACGCCTTCCCGGGAGTGCCGCATGATCGGCTTCTTCTTGGGCTTCGACTTTCCTTTTTTGGACGACCGCTCGCCTGATCCCTCGCTGCGCTCCGCTCCCGCGGCGCGAGCCTCCTCCCTCGGTGACTTCGGGAGACTCCTCGCGCTACGAGCCAAGCGGGTTGGTTTGTGATTTCGGAGAGTGGTGATTTGTGATTGGGGCGGGAATGAAGCCTCGGACCTCCAATCACCAATCACAACTCACAAATCACAACTCTCTTACAGGTGACCCTGGGATTCCTCTCTGCTGATCGTCTCGAGCAGGATCTTCAGATCGTCGGCGTGCTCTTCTTCGACGGCGAGTATGCCTTCCATCATCCGCCGGCTGGTTGGGTCGTTGTTTCCCAGGTACCGAACCATCTCCCCGTAGGACTCGATGGCGATTCGCTCGGCGACCAAGTCCTCCCGAATCATGTCGATCAAGCTGTTTCCCTCCACGTATTCGGAGTGGCTCCGCGTCAACAGCCCCTCGGGATTCAAGTTCGGCTCGCCGCCGAGCTGCGTGATTCGTTCGGCGATCTGGTCCGCGTGGCCCTGTTCCTCGTTGGCGTGCTCGAGAAACTCCGCAGCCACCGCTTGCGCGTGGATGCCCGCGGCCATGAAGTAGTGCCGCTTGTAGCGGAGCACGCAGACGATCTCCGTCGCCAGAGCCTCGTTCAGGATTCGAACGACCGTTTCGCGGTCCGCCCGGTAACCCTCGGTGACCGCACCCTGGTCGATGTGCATCCGGGCCCGCCGGCGGAGCTCCTGGATGTCCGACAGAAACGGCGTCTTCTTCTCGGCCTTTTGCTTCTTCTTCGCCATGCTGTTCGATCTCCTTCTTCCCGCCGAGTCCTAGCCCGCGGAGGCGCAGCGAGGCCCCCGATCCTATCCCGGCTTCGAGGACTTACGCCGGCGGGCGGCCGCCGGATCTTCTCCTACTTCCGCTTCCGGGTTCGAGCGGCCTTCCGCGCCGCGCGGGAACGCTCCGCCGGAGAGCGCTTCCGCGCTCCCATCCGCGCCGAACGGGAGCGCGCCCTTGCGGAGCGCCTTCTCGCGGCTCGACGCGCCTGACGGGCGAGCGCGGGACGCGTGGCGGCGCGCCGCCCCTCACGCCGGAGCGCCTTCGAAATTGCCCTCGACCTCGTCGGCGAGGGCTTGCGGCTCCAGCGCTTCCTTCCCTTCTGGTACGCGAGGCGCGCGCTTTCGCGGGTCCTGGCGGATGCCGCGCCCTTCTTGGGCGGCCGAAGCCTCACGCCCGCCCGCCGAGCCTTGGATAGTCCGATTGCGATGGCCTGCTTCGTGGAGCGGGCTCCATGCTTGCCCTTGCGGACGTGCTCCATCTCCTCTCTTACGAACTCGCCGGCTTGAGTCGAGGGAGCCTTCCCCGACCTCTTGTCCTTCCGCGCGCGTTCGAGAGTCTTCTTCTCCGGCATCTGCATCCTCCTTGCAGGTGTTCAACTCGTTTCTGTGAACTCACGTCGCGCCATCCTTCGCGGGACCTCCCCGGCCAAGTGACGCTGGAACCATTCGCTCGCCAGCCGCGCCACTTCCGCGAGCGCGCCGGGCTCGGGAAAGAGATGCGTGGCATGCGGGATGATCGCGAGCTCCTTCTCCGCCGGAATCCTCTCTAAGGCCTCGCGATTCAGCGCCAGCACCGTCGTATCGTCTCCGCCGACGATGAGCAGCGTCGGCGCCTTCACCCCAGAGAGCGCCGGCCCCGCGAGGTCGGGCCGTCCGCCACGCGAGACGACGGCTCGTACGTCACCTGGCAGCGCCGCGGCCGCGACCAGTGCGGCGCCGCCTCCCGTCGAGGACCCGAAGTATCCGACGGGAAGCTTCCGCGTCCGCGCCTCTTCGGTCAGCCAGCGCGTCACGTCGACGAGGCGCTTCGCTAGGAGCGTGATGTCGAACCGCAGCTCGGCGGTCTGCTCGTCGACGGCCTCCTCCTCCGGCGTCAGGAGGTCCAAGAGGAGCGTCGCGAGACCACCGGCCTGGAGCTCTGAAGCCACGGCGCGGTTGCGCGGACTATGCCGGCTGCTTCCGCTGCCATGCGCGAAGAGGACGATTCCGATCGCGTCTTCGGGAACGGAAAGGTTTCCATCCAGAAGGACCGGCCCGGCGGGCACGCGGACGGCCCTTTCGCCCTCCCATTCGCTACGGCTAGGCATCGGGCCGCTTCCCTCTCCGCATGGGGGCGGCGCCGGGTGGCTCCGGAGACGGCCGGCGGCGAGCCGGAGACGGAGGCTCCGCCGCCGGGATGACCTCCTTGCGCGTCACTTCCCTTCCCTGCGCGCTTGTCGCGCCCTCCTCGAGCAGCGACTTGACGCGGACCATGTCCTCATCCAGCGCGGTCTTGGGATCGCTTCCGAAGAGCGCGGCGACCGCGTGGCCGATGGCCCCGGCGGGGGGCTTGTACGTCATGCGGAGATCCACACGCGTGCCCCCTTCGGGCGTCGGATCGAATCGGACGGTGCCGGCGTGGCGGACGGCCTCTCCCGGAGAGCTCTTCCAGGAGAGGAGCTGGTTGGGAATCGACGCGGTGACGACCGCGTCCCATTCCATGACCGTTCCCGCCGGGCCTGCCACCTTCCAGTGAGTGCGTCCTTCGCCATGGTCCCGCACCTCGCGCACGTGCGAGAAGAAGCGGGGAAAGTTTTCCCAGCGAGACCAGAGCGCGAACACCTCCTCGACCGGAGCATCGATGGCGATCGACTTGCAGATGTCGATGCCGCGACGGGCCGGGCCTATGCCGAACAGGCGTTTGGCGGGGAGGTTCGTCACGGCGCGTAGGAAGACCCCCGACCCTATGGCCGCGAGGCTCCCTCCGAGCCAGCCGCGCCGCCGCGCGCCGACCAGGGCGAGGCCGGCTCCGGCCGTCCCGGCGAGCAGCCTCGCCGTGGGAGACCAATTCTCCTGGAGCAGCTCGAAACGATGCTCGGGGGCCGGCTTGCCGCCCTGCAATCCGGAGACGTTGCCGGCCTGCTCATGGATCTCGAGCCGGTCCTCCACGCCGGTGACGCCCCGGATCGCCTTGACTCCGCGTAAAAGCCCCTTGACCTCGCGCTCGAGGATGGGGCCGGCGAGCGTGACGCGCCCCTGCGCAGCCGTCACCTGGATCGAAGCCGGGTGCGAGACGAGGCGGCCGATCTTGGATCGTACGCGTTCGGCCAGGACCTCGTCGGGGATCTCCTCGCCCCGGACCAAGCCGCGCGCGCCGGCGGCCACGCCGCTCGCGCGATGGCTGAGGTCGCGCCATGTCATGCCGGCAAAGTCTCCGACAGAATGGGCCGCGCGGTTGGCCTTGTCGCGGAGCACGGCACGGCGGCGCTTTCCCACCTGGGGATCGAGCAGGGCCATCAGTCCCGCCCCCAGCGCTGCGATACCGGCGCCCCATCCGAACCTTGGTTTCATCGGTTGCTCCTCTGCGTCGGCTTCGTTGTGTCTCCCTCCTTCGCCGGCTCCTCCGCCAGGACTCCGTCGACCATCTCGGGCGGAAGCGCGGAACGAAAGGAGACGAGCGTCGTTTCGCCGTCCTCGGACTGGATCTGGAGGGCGCGCTCGGCGCCGGCGCTTTCCTCCACCCGGACGTGGGAAGGATTGCGGATGATGTGGACCATGTTGTCCTCCGGCGCGCCGCCGATGATGATCGAGATGGTGCTCGTCCCGTCGCGGTCGGCCGCGATTCCCGCGAGCGGCCGATCGTGGACCTCTACCTGCGCGCCAGCGGCGCCGAGCACCTGGACGGTCACGAGCCACCCTTCATGGCGCCGCGAGAAACCGTCGAAGAACTCGGTCCATTTCTCTCGCGGAATCTCTCGGGTCCCCATTTCTCCCCCTACAAGGTCGAAGGGAACGTTTCGGGGACCTCCTCGGTCGGAAGCTCCGCGAACCGCTCGAGCGGCTCGACCGCTCGCGTCTCGTCGAAGTGCAGAACCGCGTCGAATTGCGCCGGCATGCGCGCGTAGAAGTAGTGGCTCCGGCGCTCCGTTTCGGGCAGATAGATGACGCCGATCGCTCGCTCGAGCCGCGGATCAAGCAGGGCGTCGGCGGCCTTTCCTCGAGGGGAGAGCATCAGAAGGAAGCGCGGCAGCCCCGCCTCATGGAAGATCGCTTCGTAGCTGCCGGGCATCCCCGGACGAACTCGCTTCCTCTCGGCAGGAGCATCCCATTCCGAGGCCGCGGTCACCGTGCCCTGATACGTGGTAAAGCCGACCAGAAACGCCTCGGGTCCGTGCCGTTCGCGGACGAGCTGTCCGACGTTGAGCTCGCCGGCCTCCCCCATCTCAGTCGCGCGCGCATCGCCCAAGTGCGAGTTGTGCGCCCACACGACGATCCTCGCCGTGCGCCCGTCTTCTTCCAGGAAGGGGATGAGCGCTTCGAGGGTCTCCGCCATGTGGCGGTCCCGCAGGTTCCAGGAGGAGATTCGGCCGCGGAACATCGCCCGGTAATACTCTTCCGCGTTCTTGATCAGGCGCGCGTTCTGCTCGGCGAAGAAAAAATCGTCCCGGGCCACCCGGCCGTCGCGACGCGCGTATTCCGCGGCGCTGCGGCGCAACTCGACGAGCTGGCGCACGACCTCCGGCTCGCACGGCTCGGCGATTCCCGTTGCCGTGGCGTACCCGTAAGCCTGCGCGTCGGCGCCGAAGTGATCGAAACAGGAGTAGCGCCCTCTCGCCCGTGCCGCGGCCTCGGGGTCGACCTTTCTCAGATAGGCGAGCACCTCGGCGATCGAGGCGTGGAGGCTGTAGAGATCGAGGCCGTAGAAGCCGGCCTTCTCGGCGTCGGGCAGCCCATCGTTGCGTGCCCGCAGCCATCCAACGAAATCGAGGACGTCGGCGTTGCGCCACATCCAGGTCGGGAAACGCCGGAACCCCGCGAGCGCTTCTTCGGCGTCGGCATCATCGCGTCGTCCGCGCACGAAACGATTGACCCGATAGGCGTCCGGCCAGTCCGCTTCGACGGTCACGGCCGTGAATCCCTTCTCGGCGATCAAGCGCTTCGTGATCTCGGCGCGTTCCCGGTAGAACTCATGGGTCCCGTGGGACGCCTCGCCGAGGAGGACGAATCGAGCGTCCCCGATCGCTTCCAGAAGCGGATCGTAATCCGTGCGGCCGCCGGTCAAGGGCACCGCGGAATCGAGCAAGGCGTTCCGAGGTGGCGCCATGTCTACTTCGCCTCCGCGGCGGCGGCGCCCCGTTTTGCTCCGGGCTCCCCGCGCCCGCGATCCTCTTCTCGCGCGAGAGCCAGGAGCTCCCGCACTTCCTCGTCCGTCGTCTGCGCGAAGTCCTCGTACCACTGCCCGACCGCGTAGAAGGGCTGGGGGGTCGTGGCGCAGACGATCTTATCCACCACCTCCTGAAACTCCCGACACGTCTCGGGCGGGGCGACCGGGACGCCGACGACGATCCGCGACGGGCCCCGCTGCCGGAGGGCGATGACCGCGGCGCGCATGGAAGATCCGGTCGCGAGCCCATCGTCAATGAGGATCACGGTCTTCCCCCGGACGGGATGCGGCGCGCGGCCTCCCCGGTAGGCCTGCTCGCGGCGCTGGAGCTCCGCGTCCTCGCGCGCCACGATTGTCGAGACGATCCGCTCGGGGACGTGGAACCGGTCGAGCACGTTCTCGTTGAGAACCTGCACGCCGCCGGTCGCGATGGCGCCGATCGCCAACTCTTCGTGTCCCGGCAGACCCAGCTTGCGGACGAGGAAGACATCGAGCGGCGCCTCCAGGGCGCGCGCTACTTCGTAAGCAACCGGTACTCCCCCCCGCGGCAGCGCAAGCACCACGACGTCGCGCCGATGCGCGTATTCCGTCAGCTTTTCTGCGAGGAGACGGCCGGCGTCGCGTCTGTCTCGGAACAACATGACCGCCCTCCTCATTGGGGTGTCGCAAGATTCTTGCCATAACGAGGAACCACGTCGCGCGGTTCTCAAAGGCTCCCCGGTATCCTCCGGGCTATGGACTTGGTGAAAGCGCGCGCGTTCGTCCGAAAGCGCTTATCGCGCGAGGAGGCGGTCGGGCTCTACTTCACCGTGGGCTTTCTCGTCTGTCTCGTTCTCATCGTGGCTTTTGGTCTGCTCGCGCACGAGATCATCGAGAACGCCATGCGTTCGGAGCCCATCGACCGGGTGGTGGGGGGGGTTCTCTTCGGGATTCGGTCGTCCCGGTTGACTCGATTCATGCAAGTCGTGACTTTTCTGGGCGATCATCGATTCCTGCTCGTGGCCACGCCGTTGGTCGCGACCGGGCTCTTCAGAGCCCGCCATTCCGTCTCGGCGCTTCTCTTCACCGGCTCGGTCCTGGGCGGGTTCCTTCTGATTGCGGCACTGAAGATCACGTTCGGCCGGGCCCGACCGGACCTCTGGCCCGCTCTCGTCGAAGAGAAGACCTACAGCTTTCCGAGCGGCCACGCGGCGATGTCCACCGTCTTTTTCGGCGGTCTGGTCGCTGTGGTCTTCCATCTGAGCCACCGGCGCTCCCACCGGGCCGCCGCGACGGCCGTCGCGTTCGTTCTCGTATCCGGCGTCACGGTCAGCCGGATCTACCTGGGCGCCCACTGGGCAACGGACACCTTCGCCGGCGTGATGGTCGGGCTCGTCTGGGTCGTCGTCTACGCGACGGGGACCGAGTTCATCGCGCGCCGCCGCACTCGCGCGGGATGAATTGCCTTCCCTTCGCCTCCACCGGACTCTGCCTGCTCGCGGCGTCCGGTCCGGATCGCTGGAAGCTTCTTAACCGAAGCGCCCGCTCTTGAAGTCCTCGAAGGCCTCGACGAGCTCGGCGCGCGTGTTCATGACGAACGGGCCCATACGCGCGACCGGCTCGCCGAGCGGCCGGCCCGCGATGAGCAAGGCCCGGGCCGAAGCGTTGGCCGGCGCCTCGAGAAAGGCGGCTTCGCCGTCATTGCCGAAGAGGAGGAGCTCATGCGCCCGGGCGGGCCGTTTCTCGGCGCCGAAGTACCCGCTGCCGGACACGACGTAGGCGAACGCGTTGAAGTCGGACGGGAGCGGCTCCGTGAAGCTCGCGCCCGGCGCGAGCTCGACGTCGAGATAGACGATGGGCGTTCGGGTATCGATCACCGCCCGTTTGCCGAGGGCCTCGCCGGCGAGCACACGGACGGCGGCGCCGCGATCGGCCGACTCGCCGACGGGAATCTCGGCGGAGGGCACTTCTTGATAGCGCGGCGCCATCATCTTGTCGCGCCGCGGAAGGTTGACCCATAGCTGGAAGCCGTGCATCCGGCCGCCGCTCGCCGCGAATGTGGCCTCGGGCATCTCCGAGTGCACGACACCGGCTCCGGCCGTCATCCACTGCACGTCGCCCGGCCCGAGGCGGCCGTGGTTTCCGCGTGAATCGCGATGCTCCATGCGGCCCGCGAGCATGTAGGTCACGGTCTCGAAGCCGCGGTGCGGATGATCGGGCGCCCCCTTCGCCTCTCCGGGAGCCAGCTCCGAAGGACCCATTTCGTCCAGGAGCAGGAAAGGGTCGAAGTGATCCAGGTAGGGGGACGGAAAGGCACGGTGGACCAGGAAACCGGCGCCTTCCAGCGTCTCGACGCTCGGCACGACTTCGCGGACCCTGCGCAAGGCCGCCATGGCCGAACACTACTACGCGCGGGATCGACCGGCGATTCCGCGCTCCGAATCCGGAGCGCGGGCCGTGGTGTAATTGACCGGGGGGTAGAACCGTCATGGCGAAGGCGACGTTCGGAGCAGGCTGTTTCTGGGGGGTCGAGGAGGAATTCCGAAAGGTCAAAGGTGTTCGCGAGACGGCCGTCGGCTACAGCGGCGGCGCCCTCCAACACCCGACATACGAGGATGTCTGCACCGACCGCACGGGCCATGCCGAGGTCGTCGAGGTCGATTACGAGTCGGCGGAAGTCTCGTTCGACACGTTGCTCGACGTCTTCTGGAACGGCCATGACCCGACGCAGTTAAACCGGCAGGGCCCCGACGTCGGAACGCAGTATCGGTCGGTCATCTTCTTCCACACGCCGGAGCAGGAAGCGGCGGCGCGCGCTTCGAAGGAGCGGCTGGAGAAGAGCGGCCGCTACCGGCGGCCAGTCGTCACCCGGATCGAGCCGGCGCAGACCTTCTGGCGCGCCGAGGACTATCACCAGCGCTACCTCGAGAAGCGCGGACTCGGCTCCTGCAGCGTTTGAAGCGGGCGGCCGCAAGGGCCGCCCTACGACGAGACGTCGTTCATGGATGCGGCCGCGAGGCCAGGCGTTCCCGGATCAATGCCAGCGCTTCGGCGCGCTCGTTCCCTTCCAACGTCAGGCGCGGCGGACGCACGCGCTCGGACCCCATCCCGACCTCCTGCTGCACCAGCTTGATCAGCTGTACGAACTTGGGCACCACATCCAGACGCAGGAGCGGCAGGAACCACTCGTAGAGAGGGAGCGCCTCTGCGGCCTTTCCTTCCGTCGCGAGATCGAAGAGTCGCACGGACTCCTCCGGCAGTGCGTTGACGAGTCCCGCGATCCAGCCGACGGCGCCCGCGGCAATCCCCTCCACGATCAGATCGTCGACGCCGACGAAGATCGAGAGACGCTCCTTCATCAGCGCGCGAATCGCCGCGATCCGCCGCACGTCGCCGCTCGATTCCTTGACGGCCTCGAGATTCGAATGCCGCGCGGCCAGCTCCGCAAGCTCCTCCGGCAACACGTCCGTACCATAGGCGATGGGATTGTTGTAGAGCATGCACGGCAGCGCGGTGGCGTCGAGGACGGCGGAGAAGTGCGCCGCCGTCTCGCGGCGGTCCGGCCGATAAACGTAGGGCGGCAGCACCATGAGTCCGTCGCAACCCTCCTGCTCGGCGAGCCGCGCCGTCGCGACGGCCTCCGCCGTCGAAAGCGCCGCAATCCCGGCGATGAGCGGCGCCCGACCCGCGAGCGCCGCCCGGCAGGCTCGCAGAATCGCCCCCTTTTCGGCGAGGCTCAGCGTCGCCGACTCGCCCAGAGATCCCAGCGGCACGAAACCCCGGCAGCCGGCGCGTCGCATCGCTTCGAGATGCGGCGGGAGAAAGTCGAGGTCGAGCGAGAGGTCCTCCTTGAAAGGCGTGGTGACCGCCGGAAAGACTCCCTGCCACTTCACGCGGAGTCCTCCTGCAAGAGGCTGCCGAGCGCTACCGGTTTGATCGGCGGTCGCACGGTGTCCGAATCCCACCCAAAGAGAAAGGCCAAGGCCGGACCGCAGACTCGGCCCTGGCAGGGACCCATTCCGGCGCGTGTCGAGAGCTTGGCCTCGCGGATGCCTGCGAACGGAGCGAGCGCCGCAAGGCGGACGTCCTCGCAGCGGCACACGATCGTGTCGGCTCGAGCGAGCGACCGCAGCTCCTCGCGGGGACGAAAGGTGGCGTCCATGACGACCGCGAGACGGCGGCCGCGTGACCGGGTCGCCGAAAGACGCCGAGCCTCGGCGCTCGGCGCCGCATGCCCCGCCGCCGCAAGTCCGGCCAACTCTCCCTCGGCGACCGCCACATCCAGGCCGGCGACGCCACAGGGCTCGCCCGCACAGAAAACGCCCGGAACGCTGGTTTGCTGGCGCGAATCCACGACGACGGTCCCTCCGCGGATCTCGCAGCCGAGCAGGCGTGGCAGCTCCGTGTTTGGCACCAGGCCGTACCCGATGGCGGCGATGTCGCAGCGGATCTCGAAGCGGTCCACACCGTCGGTCAGCGCGACGCTCTCGAGCCGACCTCCTCCCCTCGCCTCCGCCACCCACGTTCCCGCCCGGTAGGCCGCTGCGAAAAAGCCCGCTCGATATCGAGCCGCCTCGACGAGCTTGCCCGGGAACCGCACGAGGCCGCCGGCGAAGCGCAGGAGCGAGCCGCGGCGCGCCTGCTCGGCGACGACCGCCACGTTCGCTCCCGCCCGTGCGAGCGATGCCCCAACGGCGAGAAGCAGAGGTCCCGAGCCCGCGACGACGGCCGTGCGTCCCCGAATCGACCCACCCGATTTCCAGAGCGCCTGCGCCCCACCCGCTCCCATCACGCCGGGCAGCGTCCAGCCCGGGAACGGAAGAAAGAGCTCGCGCGCTCCGGTCGCGAGGACGAGGGCTCCGGCATCGATCCGGCATGTCCCCCCCGGACCTTCGGCGCAGAGGCGCCAGCCGGCGCCCCGGCGCACGGCGTCGAAAACCGAGGTCGCGCTCCGCACGATCGCTCTCGAGCGGGCAAGCCTGTCCAGCCAGGGCCGCGCCGCCTCCGGCGGCTCGCGATTCGGCCGATGCCTGTAGATCTGACCGCCCGGAGTTGCGCCCTCATCGAGGACGACCGTCTTCGCGCCGCTCTCCGCGATGCGGCAAGCCGCCGCCACACCCGCCGGGCCCCCTCCCACCACCGCGACATCACATTCGATCGACTCGGTCTCGACTAAAGAAACGAAGCTCGAGGCTTGCGAACGAAGACCTGAGACTTGAGGCCGCACCTCTCCCGTCTCGATCACCATCCCGTCGCGGCACAGCTCCATGCACGCGCGCCGATGCGCGACCCCGTCGATCGTCACTCGGCACTCGAAGCAGATTCCCATCGCGCAGAGAACTCCGCGCCCCTCGCCGCACACCGACCGCCGGCAGACGCGCTCCCCCGCGTTCTCGAGCGCGGCCGCCACGCTGCTGCCCGCCTCCGCGACGGCCGTGCGATGGTCGATGCGAACCGAGACTGGCTCAGACATGGGCGAAGGCCGGAAAAGACCGCATCGGCGAATAGGGGGAGGGATCGATGGCGCTCGTGCGCCGCAACAGCAGATCCGTCAGCAGCCGCGCGGTGCCGAGCGCAGTCGTGATTCCGAGCCCTTCGTGCCCGGCGGCCGCGTACAGACCGTCGATCGGCTCGAAGCGGCCGATCAGCGGAAGGTTGTCGGGCGTCGACGGACGGAAGCCGACCCAGCAGCGGATCGCCGAGAGTCGGGACAGCGTCGGCATGAACTCCAGCGCGCGGCGGATCATGCGGCTGCAGATCCGGCGGCTGATCGAGTCGTCGAAGCCGACGAACTCGCGCGAGGAGCCGAGCAGCATCTGGCCGGTCGCGCGTGGCTGCAGATTGAAGGCGACCGACTCGGGGGATGGCGTATGCGCGCTCTTCAGATACCCAAGCTCGACGAGTTGATGACGGCAGAAGCCGGGATGGCGATCCGTAATGACGAGATGTCCCTTGCGCGGCACGACCGGAAGGCCCGGCGTCAAGAGCGGTGCGGCGGCCCCCGAGGCGTTGACGACCGCGTCGGCCCAGAGGACGCCCTGCCGCGTCTCGACGCGCCGGGGTCCGATCGCGACGACCTCCAAGCCTTCGCGTCTGACCGCGCCGCGCGCTATCGCCCGCTCGAGCAGCCAGCGCGCGGCATTGGGGGGATAGAGGACGCGGTCTCCCGGCACCCGCAGCGCCCCGGCCAGACCCGGGCGCAGATTGGGTTCCGCGGCCCGGAGGTCCTCCGCCGAGAGCTCCTCGACCTCGACCCCGCGCTGCCTGTAGAAGGCCGCCTTCCTCCGGACGTGCTTCATCTCCTCCGCGTCCTCCGCGACCCAAAGGGTTCCCGTGCGCTCATCCTCGCAAGAGAGAGGCAGATCCGGGGCGAGCTTCGTCCAGAGCCGGCGCGAGTACTTGGTCAATGCAAACTGAGCCTCCGAATCGTCCATCACGACCAGGTGTCCCATCGCGGCCGCCGTCGCGCCGCTCCCGGCGAAGCGCGACTCCAAGATTTCCACGCGCAATCCCTCGGCCGAAAGCGCCTCCGCGCATGCCGCCCCGACGATTCCGGCCCCGACGATCAGAACGTCTCTCGCCGGCATCGTCAGAGAGACAATCCCTCGATGAACGGATCGCGCGGATCGAAGAAGAGCGTGGTCTTACCCGTGATGAAGGCACGACCCTGGATGCGCGGAATCAGATTCCCGTCCCGCTCCTCGAGCCAGCCCGTGAAGAGGCTTCCCGTGATCGACTCCTGTCGCCAGCGTTTCCCCGGAGGCAGCTCTCCCCGTGCGTGCAGCGCCGCCAGCTTGGCCGAGGTGCCCGTGCCGCACGGCGAGCGGTCGAACTCCCCTCCGGGGCACAGGACGTAGTTCTTGCTGTCGGCGTCTTTGCGCTGCGGCGGGCCGAAGAGCTCGACATGATCGATCCGGGCGCCGTTTTCGCCCGTGATTCCCTGATGGGCCAGCGCCCTCATGATCGCGGAAGAGATCGAGGCAAGGCGCTCGAGGTTCGAGAGATCGATGGGCTCCCCCTCGACGTGCGTGAGAAAGAACCAGTTGCCTCCGTACGCGATGTCCCCCACCACGCGACCGAGCCCCGAGACCTCCAGGGTGACATCGCGCGCATGACAGCGCGCCGGCACGTTCTCGATCGTCACGACGCCGTCCACGGCGAGCTCGGCAGCTACGGGGCCCGCGGGGGTGTCGAGCCGAACCGCGCCCGGCGCGATTCGTCCGAGAAACTCGAGCGTACGCACCACCCCGATCAAACCGTGGCCGCACATCCAGAGCGGTCCCACGTTGTTGAAGAAGACCACGCCGGCGACCGCGCCGTGGGAGACAGGAGGCGTCAGAAGCGCGCCGACCACCGCCTCGTGGCCTCGCGGCTCGAGCACCACGGCGCGGCGAAGGGCGTCGTGCCGCCGGATGAGCTCCTCGCGGCGATCGACCATCGTCGAAGAGGTCAGCTCCGGCCAGCCGCCGATGACCACGCGGGTCGGCTCCCCTTCCGTGTGGGAGTCGATGACTTCGATCGATTCCGGAATCGCCTTCACAGGGGATCTTTGGTTAGAGCTCCGTCGACCAAGCGCCAGATGGCTCGCGGATTGGCGTCTTGGAGCTCTTCCGGCAGCGCCGCCTGCGGGAAGTCCTGATAGCAGATGGGGCGCGCGAAGCGGTCGATCGCCGCCGTTCCGACCGAGGTCGACTTCGAGTCGGTCGTGGCGGGATAAGGCCCGCCATGCTGCATGGCGTGACAGACCTCGACGCCCGTCGGGAACCCGTTGAAGACGATGCGGCCGACCTTGCGGCGCAGGATTCCAACCAGCTCGGCAAAATCCGCGAGGTCCCGCTCCGTCGCGTGCACGGTCGCGGTTAGATGGCCGTGCAGCGATCGCGCGAGCTCCAAGAGCTCCGGCCGCGACGCGCACCGCACCGCGAGGGTGGCCGGCCCGTAGATTTCGGATCCCAGACGCGGGTTCTCCACGTAGGTCCGCGCGTCGGCCATCAACAGAGCGGCGTGGGCCTCGGTCTCCGGATGGGTTCCCGGTGCCTCGGCGCGAGCCGCGACCGATACCCCCGAAATCCGCGCGATCTCCGCGATCTCCTGATCGTAGGCCGCCTTGATTCCCGCGTGCACCATCGTTCCGGCGGACGCGGCACGGAGCAGCTCCCCGGTGATCTGCAGGAATGCCCTTGCCGCACCGGATTCGACCATGATCGCCAGGCCCGGATTGGTGCAGAACTGTCCGGACCCCAGCGTCACGGAGGCGGCAAGACCCTTCGCGATCGCCTCGCCCCGCTCCGCCAAAGCGCCCGGCAGGAGGAACACCGGATTCGAGGAGCCCATCTCGGCGTAAACCGGAATCGGCTCCGGCCTCAGGGCCGCCGCATCGAAGAGCGTACGACCCGCCCTCAGGGACCCCGTGAAGCCGGCCGCCTGGATCAGGGGATGGGTCACGAGGGTGATGCCGACCTCGGGGGAAGGGCCGTGCACCATCGAGAAGATCCCCTCCGGCATCCGCGTCTCGCGCGCGGCCGTTCGGATCGCCGAGGCGGTCAGCTCCGAGGTGCCCGGATGCGCCGGGTGCGCCTTGACGACGACCGGACAACCGGCCGCGAGCGCGGAGATCGTGTCACCACCGGCGACGGAAAACGCGAGCGGAAAGTTGGAGGCGCCGAACACCGCAACCGGGCCGACAGCGATGAGCATCCGCCGGATGTCCGGGCGCGGCTGAGGCTTGCGATCCGGCAGGGCGCGATCGATCCGCGCCCGCACCCACGAGCCCTCCTCGACGACTTCGGCGAAGAGGAGAATCTGACTGACGGTCCGGGCTCGCTCGCTCTCCAGCCGCGCCGTGGGAAACGCCGTCTCCGCGGCGGTGCGCTGGAGAAGCCGGTCGCCCAGGGCCAGGATCTGCTGAGCAATCGCGCGCAGAAACTCCGCGCGCCGCGCCGCCCCCAGCGCCGCGTAGGGCTCGAACGCCCCGTCGGCGCTCCTCGCGGCCCGATCGATTTCGCCGACGGTGGCCTCGAAGAATTCCCCGTCGAGCAAGGCCCCCGTCGCCGGGTTGCGAGCGGTGAAGGCGGCGCGCTTCTCCATCGGAGAGCGGGCATCGTAGCAGAGAGAAACGCCGGGAAGGGCGGCGCCTCGCAGGCTGCTAGGATCCCGCGCCCGGCGCCGTTAGCGTCTCGAGACGCTTCTTCAGTGACGCAATCGCGGAGTCCGAGCGCTGTCCCGGCGGGAGGGACTCGGCGTAAGCCAACGCGTCTTCGAGCGTCTTCTTCGCGGCCTCCGTGTCCCCCTTCGCCTTGTGAATGTCGGCGAGTGTCGAGAAGACTCGAATCTTGCGCGGGCCGTAGACGAGGGAGAGGGCACGGTCCGAGGCGGCGAGGGCCTCGTCGTACCGCTTCAGATGGAGGTACACGTAGGCCAGCCGCGCCGGAGGGTTGTAGTCGTCGGGGAAGTCCTTCTCCGACTGCGCCAGCATCGGGACCGCCTTCTCGATCTCGCCCGCGGCCCGATAGGCATTGAGCCGGTTGGGATCGAGGGCCGTCCGCTGCTCCGCCGACGCGACGCGGGCAGCCTCGCCATCGAGATACGCGACCCAGTCGCGGGCGATCCTCCGGGAGCCCTCCTCATCTTTCGCGTCCTCGCGCGCCGATACCAGGGAGCCGTAGAGGGCGGACCGGTTGTCCGCGGCGAGAGCGAGCTTCCTGTCGGCGATCACGGCGCTCGCCTCGGACTCGAGCGCGGCGATGGCCTCGGCACGGCCCGGAGCGGCCGCGGGAAGGGCCAGAGCGCAGTCGAGCCCCGAGCCCGCGAGATTCGCCGCGGAGGCCGTCTGGCGAAGTCTCGGAAGCGACTCGCGCGCGAGCCTCACGCACTCCGAATGCTGATCGGTGCTCTGGAGGCAGAAGAGAAGAGACTCAGCCGCGCGGGCGTACTGTGGCGCGTCGCGTGGCATGAGCCTCAAGGCCTCTCTGTATGCCGGGGCGGCCTCGGCATACTTCCCCGCGCCGTAGAGGAGGTCGGCCCTGGCGAGGGCCTCATCGGCGCCCTTCGGCTTCCCGCGCGCCGCACGGATTCCATCCGCGAAGATCTTCTCGAGTTGGGAAACCGTCGCGCCCCCGACCCAGCGAAGCGCGATCGTCTCCTTGTTCGGGTCGATGACGTAGAAGGATGGCCACGCGCGGATCGGGTATTTCTTGACGAACGACGCGTTCTGCGCCTTTTCCGTGTCGATCGAGAGCCAGACGAACTGTCCGGCGTGCCTCGAGAGGGCCTTGTCCGTGAAGACGAAGGCCCTCATCGAACGGCACGTGTGTCACCAGGGCGCCCAGGCCTCGACGAAGATTGGAATCTTCTTCACGCGCGCTTCCGAGAGCGCTCTGGCGTAATCGTCCGCGATGAACGGCAGAACGGGCCGCGGTTCCGGAGCCGACGATCCCAGAGAAGCCGCGGCGAGGAGAACCGCGAGCGCCACCAGACCATGGCGTTTCATGAGGGGAATCCTAGCAGCTCACGCGCGCACTCATTTTTCGGCGTGAAGTGGCGTTAGACTTCGCGGCCAGAAGGAGGAATGGCGATGAAAAATGTGGTCCGCATCACGATGGCCTTCGTCTTCGCCGCGTGCGTCTCGGCCGCCACCGCTCAGGAGAAGGCCAAGAAGCCCGCGGCCAAGCCCACTCCGCCCGACGAGAAGGCGATGATGGAGGCATGGCAGAAGGCTTCGACGCCCGGTGAGATGCACAAGAAGCTCGACGCGATGGTCGGCACGTTCGACGCCAAGGTCCGGACCTGGATGGATCCCTCGAAACCCCCGGAGGATACCGCCGGCACGTCGGTCAACAGCTGGACCCTCGGGGACCGTTTCGTGGAACAGAAGTACGAGGGCACGTTCATGGGACAGCCCTTCACCGGGATCGGCTACGTCGGGTACGACAACGTCAAGAAGAAGTACGTCTCGGTGTGGATGGACTCGGCCGGTACGGGGATGATGTCGAGCGTGATGACCAGCGATCCGGAAGGCAAGGTCTTCACGGCGAAGTCGACGGTGGACGACCCCATGACCGGCAAGCCCACCCCGATCGAATCGAAGATGACCGTCGAGGACAACGACCACCTCAAGTTCGAGATGTGGGGCAAGGGCCCGGAGGGCAAGACCTACAAGATGATGGAGATCAACTACACGCGCAAGAAGTGACGCGCGGGACGCCTCGCGTCCCGGCGCGTCATCCGCCCTTGACATATAAGCCTTTACTTATATGATTCGTCCATGACGACATCTCCAGAAAACCCCGACGTCTTCCACGCGATCGCCGACCCGACGCGGCGCCGCCTCCTCGATCTGCTCCGGGACGCCGAACGCCCCGTGACCGATCTGCTCGAGTCCTTCCGCATGACGCAGTCGGCCGTTTCCCAGCACCTCCGGGTGCTGCGGGACGCCGGTCTGGTCCGCGTGCGCCGCCTCGGCCGCGAACGGCTGTACCGCGTGGACCGCGGAGCGGTCCGTCCTCTCGCGGACTGGACCGCGCGGCTGGCCCGAAGACCCCCTCGGTAGAGCCGCAGGTCTCTCGCGCCAGGCCGATCCGTCGCTCCTCGGCCCGCAGCATGCGGTGCGGTCGAGAGAGCGCCCGCCGAAGATAAACTTCTCGCCAGCGAGTTGCGACGAGAAGGCGCCCTTGCCGGGCCGAGAGGAGGAAGCAATGCAGCTGGGGATGATCGGTCTCGGTCGAATGGGGGCCAACATGGTGCGCCGCCTCATCAAAGGGGGCCATGGCTGTGTCGTCTTCGACCGGCACCCCGAAAACGTCCAGAGGCTCGTCGGCGAGGGCGCGGTCGGCGCCTCTTCGCTGAAGGATCTGGTCGCGAAGTTGAGGCCTCCGCGTTCGATCTGGCTCATGGTCCCGGCCGCCGGCGTCGAGGGCACGCTCGAGAGTCTTTCCTCGGATCTCCAGAGCGACGACGCCGTCATCGACGGCGGCAACTCGTACTACATCGACGACATTCGCCGCGCGAGCCAACTGGAAACCCGTGGAATCCGTTACGTCGACGTCGGCACGAGCGGAGGAGTCTGGGGTCTCGAGCGCGGCTATTGCATGATGATCGGCGGCGAGCCGGATGTCGTCGAGCGGCTCGATCCGATCTTCCGCACGCTCGCGCCGGGCCGCGGCGACGTTCCGCGAACACCCGGCCGGGAGAAGAGCCCCGGGACGGCCGAGGAGGGCTACCTGCACTGCGGTCCCCCGGGGGCCGGCCACTTCGTGAAGATGGTCCACAACGGGATCGAGTACGGCCTGATGGCGGCGTATGCGGAAGGGCTCAACATCCTCAAGCACGCCAACGTCGGCAAGAGCGGGAGTGTCGCGGACGCCGAGACCACGCCGCTTCGCAATCCCGACCACTACCGATACGAGTTCAATCTCGCCGACGTCGCGGAGGTCTGGCGGCGCGGCAGCGTCGTCGCCTCCTGGCTTCTCGACTTGACCGCAGTCGCCTTATGGAAGAGCCCGGAGCTCGCCGACTTCTCCGGCCGCGTCTCGGACTCGGGCGAAGGGCGCTGGACGGTCACGGCCGCAATCGACGCGGGAGCACCGGCGCCGGTCCTCGCCGCCGCCCTCTTCCAGCGGTTTTCTTCGCGTGGCGAGGCTGATTTCGCCGGCAAGATCCTCTCGGCCATGCGCTTCGAGTTCGGAGGGCACGCGGAGCGCCCCGCCGGCGGATAGGGCCCGCCGCCGCGTCCACCGATGGAAGGAGTTTCATGAGCGCGATCCCTTCGAGCTCCGCCGCTGCCGGTCAACCCTCCTCGGACGCCCTGGTCTTCTTCGGCGCCACGGGCGATCTCGCCTACAAGAAGATCTTCCCGGCGCTCCAGAACATGGTCCGTCGCGGGACTCTCCGCGTACCCGTGATCGGCGTGGCCAGATCCGGTTGGAGTGTCGAGCAGCTGCGGGAGAGGGCGCGCGCGAGCCTGAAGGAGCACGGCGGAGGCGTGGACGAGGAGGCGTTCGCGAGGCTGGCCGACCTGCTGAAATACGTCGGCGGCGATTACACGGACCCGACGACCTTCGACGCGCTGCGGAAAGCACTGGCCGGCGCGAAGCGTCCGACCCACTATCTCGCGATTCCGCCTAGCCTCTTCGCGAAGGTCGTAGAGGCTCTCGGCCGATCCGGCTGCGCTGCCGACGCCCGCGTCGTCATCGAGAAGCCGTTCGGCAAGGACCTCGCCTCGGCGCGCGCCTTAAACGTCACGCTGCACTCCGTCTTTCCCGAGCGCTCGATCTTTCGGATCGATCACTCCCTGGGCAAGGAGGCCGTGGAGAACCTGCTCTTCTTCCGATTCGCCAACACCTTCCTCGAACCGATCTGGAACCGGAACTATGTCGATTGCGTGCAGATCACGATGGCGGAGGACTTCGGGATCCAGGATCGAGGGAAGTTCTACGACGAGACGGGCGCGATCCGCGACGTCGTTCAAAATCATCTGCTCCAAGTCGTCGGGTATCTGGCCATGGAGCCGCCGATCTCTCTTTACTCCGATTCGATCCGTGATGAGCAGGTCAAGGTCTTCCGCGCCATTCCGCCGTTGAAGCCCGAAGACGTCGTCCGCGGTCAGTTCCGCGGCTACCAGAAAGAGACCGGGGTGGCGCCCAATTCGAAGGTGGAGACGTTTGCCGCCGTGCGCCTGGAAGTCGACTCGTGGCGTTGGGCGGGGGTGCCCTTCTTCATCCGTGCCGGAAAGTGCCTTCCGATGACGGCCACCGAAGTCCTCGTCGACCTGAAGCGCCCTCCGCTCTCGCGGCTTTCGCCGGATGAAAGCAACTACTTCCGCTTCCGGCTGGGCCCCCAGATCTCGCTCTCTCTCGGCGCGCGGGTGAAGCGGCCGGGCACGTCGATGGAGTCGATGCCGACCGAGCTCGCCGCGGTCAAGAACGCGGCGGGCGACGAGGTCGATGCCTACGAGCGCCTGCTCGCCGACGCCATGCGGGGGGACGCGATGCTCTTCGTGCGGGAAGACGCGGTTGAAGCCGCATGGGCGGTCGTCGACGGAATCCTCGACAATGCGACTCCCATCTTTCCCTACGAGCCGAGAAGCTGGGGACCCGCCGAAGCGAATCGGCTGACCGAGAATGTGGAAGGGTGGCATGACCCGCTGAAGGAGTCATGAAGGCCGCCGGCAGGACGTCTGCCGGCGGCGGGAGTTTGACGAACGGCCCCGCGCGCCCATATTCTGCGGATTGGTCCATGCTCTTTCAAAACGCGGAAAGACCGAGGAGGAGTGTCATGAGTCGTTTCCTTCGCGTATCCCTGTTGACCCTCGCCGCTGTTTGGCTGGCGACTCCGCGACCGGCGGCGGCGGACGTGCAGCTGACGGCCGTTCAGTTTCCGGAGCGCTCGAGCATCGATCTCAAGATGGTCCCGACCAACCGCGTCGCCCCGGCCGAGGCCGAGGCCGAGGTCAAGTTCAAGGATGGCCAGGCGCGTGTCGAGATCGAGTACGAGCATCTGCCGCCCGCGATCCTCTTTGGCGGCGATGTGACCTCGTACGTCGTCTGGGCCGTTGCCCGCGACGGCAACGCGGAGAATCTGGGAGAGCTCATCGTGCATGATCCGAGAGGAAAGGCGGAATACCGCACCGGCCAGAAGGAGTTCGCCCTCATCATTACCGCGGAGCCCTATCCACTGGTCCTCAAGCCTTCGGACCTGGTCGTCTTCGTCTCGGGGCCGCCGCCGGTCAAGAAGGCTCGGAGCACGCCCGTCACGTTTTCGGGCTTGGCCGCCGGTGCCAGGCGCGGCAACGAACAAATCGGCGGCATGTCCTATTCGGGAAGCGATCCGCTCGAGCTCGTCCAGGCGCGAGCGGTCCTATCGCAGGCCCAGCGGATGGGCGCCGAGAAGTACAACCCGGACGCCATGCGCGACGCGGGAATCGCGCTCGCGCAGGCGGACAATTCCTTCAGGGCCGGCAGGACCCGGCTCGGCGTCGACTACGCGCGCCGCAGCCTCTCGCTCTCCTCGACCGCGATCCGCGACACGAACAGGAACCTCGCGGAGCAGGCGGCTGCGGCGGCCGCGGCCAGGCGCGCGGCCGAGATGGATGCTCTCCAGCAACAGACCACCGCCGCCAAGGAACAGGCCGAGACGGCACAGCAGCAGGCTTTTGCCGCTCGAGAGCAAGCATTGGCCGCGCGGGAGCAGGCGGCTGCGGCGCAGCAGCAGCTGGCGGAGGCGCAGCGCCAGGCCGCCGACGCGCAGCAGGAGCTCTCTTCGCTGGAGCAACAGGCCCGGCAGGCGCAGCAGGATGCCGCGGCGGCCCAGGACCGCGCCGCGGCGGCGGGGCTATCGATCGACGCGGCCGACGCGGCGCGCCGGGACGCCGAAGAGGCGCGGCGCAAGGCCGAGAACCTCGCGGCCCAGGCGGATGCGGCCCGAGCGGAGGCCGAGCGCACCAGTGCGGAGGTGGCGGCGAAGGCGGCGACTCTCGAGCAGCAAAAGCAGCAGCTTCAGGCGGAGAACGAGCGCCTCGTTCGAGAGCGCGACGATTTGGCGGCGCGGCTGACCGGCGCCCTGTCCCAGGTCGCCTCCATCACCACGACCGCGCGCGGCGTCGTGGTCAACCTGCCGGACATCCTGTTCGACACGAACAAGGCGACGCTCAAGCAGAACGCGCAGATCGCGCTCGGAAAGCTCGCGGGAATCGTCTCGCTCTTCCCGAACATCAATCTCCGCGTCGAGGGACACACCGATTCGACGGGCACCGACGAGATCAACAATCGTCTCTCGCGGGAGCGGGCGAACTCCGTCATGGCCTTCCTGAGGAATCAGGGGGTCGCCGAAAGGCGAATGACGGCGGAGGGCTACGGCTCGAGACTCCCGGTCGGCTCCAACAGCACGGTCGAAGGGCGCGCGAAGAATCGCCGCGTCGAGATCATCCTTGCGGAGGGCGTAATCCAGGGCGCGGGCGGGGACTAGTAGGGGCGGCCGTGACCGCCGGCTTGCGCCGGCGTTGCCTACTGCCGGGGGTTGGCCTTCGGTGGACGGCTGTGGCCGCCCATAGGGCGGGGACGAGCCCCGCCCCTCTATGTCTTGCCGCCTACTTATCCACCGGCGTCTTTTCGATCTCTCCCGTCATCGGAACGAACCGCACGGGAATGATGTCCTTTTCCGAGACGCCCCCGTCCTTCTCTTTCGTGAAGACCTTCAGCTCCTGGAAGAACCCGCCAACCGGAATGACCATTCGCCCGCCGGAGGCGAGTTGGTCGATCAAGGGCTGAGGGATTCGTTCGGGCGCCGCCGTCACGACGATCCCGTCGAACGGGGCGTGCTCGGGCCAGCCTCGGTACCCGTCCCCTTCGCGAACGGTGACGTTGGCATAGCCGAGCGCCTTGAGCTTTTCCGAGGCCGTCCGCGCCAGGTCGGGCAGGATCTCGATCGAGTAGACCTCGGAGGCGAGCTCCGCGAGGACGGCGCTCTGGTACCCCGAGCCGGTGCCGATCTCGAGCACTCGCGCTTTCGGGGAGAGATCCAACAGCTCGGTCATGAGCGCGACGATGTAAGGTTGCGAGATCGTCTGGCTGCCGGCGATCGGAAGTGGATGGTCTTCGTAGGCCTGTTCCCGCTGGGACGAATCGACGAAGAGATGCCGGGGCACTTTTTCCATGGCCGCGAGCACGCGGGGATCGCGGACACCCCGCGCGCGAATCTGGGTTTCGACCATCCTCGCGCGCCGTGCGGCGTCCCGATCGGTCTTCGTGGATTGCACGCTCGGTACGTCCCCCCGCTGCGGTTCGCAGCCGGCCGCGGCCAGTCCCGACGACAGCAAGAGTATCGCTCCGGGCAACGACGGCCGCCGGCGCATCATGGACTCGCGGGTCCGTACGCGATCGCTCCCGCAACGACCGTCATGAACACGGGGATCGCGGGAATCTCCGCCTCGTCCACGATCATAGGATCCCGCGAGAAAATCGTCAGGTCGGCGTTGTATCCGGGCGCGATCCGGCCGCGGGATTTCTCCTCGAAGGCGGCAAAGGCGGCATCCGACGTAAAGAGCGCCAGCGCTTCCCGCCGAGACAGCCTCTCTCCCGGCCGCCACCCTTCGGGAGGCCTGCCGGAGGGATCCTTTCGCGTCACCGCTGCATAGAACCCCGCGAGCGGGTTCTCCGATTCCACGGGCGCATCGCTGCCTCCCGCGAGCCTCGCCCCGGAATTCTTCAGCCGCCGCCAGGCGTAGGCCCCGGCGATGCGCGAGGGCCCGAGACGTTCTCCGGCCCAGCCCATGTCGGATGTCGCATGAGTCGGCTGGACCGAAGCGATCACGCCCGCGCGGGCGAATCGGGGAAAATCCTCCGGGGAGATGACCTGCGCATGCTCGATCCGGGGCCGATCGGATCCCGGAGGCGGCGCGGGAATCGACTGGGCGGCCTGCTCGAAAGCGTCGAGCGCCACGCGGTTGCCGCGATCTCCGATCGCGTGAATCCAGAGCTGCCACCCATTCTTCCGCGCGGCGGTCGCGATCTCCGCGAGCCGCTCGGGGGATGTCACGAGAAGGCCGCGCCTGCCGGGCTCGTCGGAGTAGTCGGCCAGAAGCGCCGCTCCCCGGCTGCCGAGCGCCCCGTCCGCATAGGCCTTGATCCCACGAACGGTGAGGAAGTCTGTGCCACCGCGGATCCGAATCCCCTTCGCGAAGAAGAGAGCGAGCGCGTCGGGCTCGGGCGAAACCGTCGCGTAGACGCGAATCGGCAGGGCTTGCTTCTCGGCCAGCCGTTCGAGCACCGCGACGTGCTCCGCATCATACCCCGAAGCATCCTGGATTTCCGTCAGCCCCACGGCGGCGCAGGCCTTCGCCCCAGCGAGCAGTTGTCTCTCGACGTCGGCGGCGCTCGGAGCCGGAATCGCCGCCTGGACGAGGTTCATGGCGTTGTCCACGAGCACACCCGACGGCGAACCGTCGGGGCCGCGAAGAATACGGCCGCCGTCGGGATCGCGCGTCGTTCCGTCGATTCCCGCCGCTTTCAGGGCCGCGTGATTGAGCCAGATGGCGTGGCCGTCCACGCGGCGGGCGACGGCGGGGCGATCGGGAAGCAGGGCGTCGAGGGTCGTGGCATCCGGGAACTCGCGGCCCGGCCAGAGGTTTTGATCCCAGCCACGCCCTTCGATCCACCGACCCGTTGGGAGCGACGCCGCGGAACTGGCCATCCGGCGCGCGGCCTCCGCGGCGCTCGCCGCGCCGCGCAAGTTGGTGATCTCCCGATCCTTTCCCACGCCCTGAAGATGCAGATGCGCGTCGGCCCAACCCGGAAAGACGAAGGCACCCCTCAAGTCCACGATCCGGGCGCTCTTGCCGAGCTTGCGGGCGCGCGCCGCGTCGCCGACGAAGAGGATCTTCGCGTCCGCGACGACGATCGATGCCTTGCGGGGCGCCGCCTCCGGAGAGACGTAGACGATCCCGTTTTCCAGGAGGAGATCGGCCTTCGGCGTTTGCGGCGGGATCGGCAGAAGGAGTGCGAGAAGCAGAAGCACCCGGAAATCTTAACCCGCTTAACCGAGCCGAAGACTCAGGCCTTGCGCCTCACGACCAGCAGCGTCTGATCGTCGTATTGCGGCACATCCTTCGCGAAGGCCGACACCTCGGCGAAGACGTTGCGGCAGATCTCGTCGGGGGAGTCCTTGTTGCCGAGCTCCAGGAGACCCGAGAGCCGCTCGAGGCCGAACTCCTCCTCGGCGGCGTTGAGCGCCTCGGTCACGCCATCGGTGTAGACGCAGAGCAGATCTCCCCGCTCCATCGTGAGCGTCGCTTCTTTCCACGTCGCGGAAGAGAACATCCCCAGAGGCACACCGGTCGCCCGCACCGGCTCGATCGAGCCCGTGGCCCGCCGCAGCAGCGCCGGGTTGTGTCCCGCCGAGACGTAGCGCAGCCGTCCGGTCTCCGGCTCGAGCAGACCGAAGAAGAGCGTCAGGAACTTTCGCGTCGCGGCATAGCGCTGAAGATGCCGATCGATGCGCGAGACAAGCTCCGCGATCGTCTTGGCTTCGTCGATCTGCAGGTGCACGGCGGCGTGGACCGTCGACACGAGAAGCGCCGCGGGCACGCCCTTGCCCGACACGTCGGCGACGAGAAAGCCGAGGACGCCGCCCGAAAGCGGAAAAAAATCGTAGTAATCGCCGCCGACCTGCCGCGTTGGAAGATTCCGGGCGGCCACCTCCACGCCGGGCACTTCCGGCAGATCTTTCGGCAGAAGCTGCTGCTGGATCGTCGCCGCGAGCTCGAGCTCTCGCTCGATCCGCTCCTTCTCGATCGCCTCCCGGTGAAGGCGGGCCGTCTCGATCGCCGCCGCCGCCTGGTTCGCGAAGAGGGAGAGCAGGCGCGCGTCCGTCGCCGTGAAGTCGAGAACGCGTCCGTCGCGCGATTCCTTGTCGGCGACGGCCAGGACACCGAGCCGGCGGCCCGTCACCGAGATCGCGACCGCGAGGCATTTTTCACACGCCGCGAGCTTCATCCCGGCCGTCGGCACCGTCGCGGCCGCGTTGTTGACGACGCCGCCCTCCGGAAGCGTCCAACCGGCGACGTCGGCGGCGGCGAGAACCTCTCCTCCCACGCTTCTCTCCAGCAGCACGGATCCGGAATCCTCCAGCAGCACGAGCGTGCCCTTGCCGGCGTCGGTCAAGGAGATCGACCGGAAGAGAACTTCGTCGGCGAGCGCGGATAGATCGAGCTGGCCGCCGAGAGAAAGCCCGAGATCGTAGAGGGACTCGAGCTCGAGCAGCCGCGCCTTCAGCTCGAACTCGGCGTCTCGCACGAGGCGCGAGAGGCGGTGGGCGCCGACGAGGGAACCGAGCAGAAAGGCGAGCAACGGCGCGTGCTCGGGCGCCTCTCCCGCAGGAATTTCGAGCAGCCGCAGGATGCCGTGCACCTCCCCCTCGGCCGCCAGCGGCAGCCAGAGGATGCCCTCCCGCACGAGGACGCCGTCGGGCAGGGGGTCCGGAATCTCCTCCGGCTCGACCGCGCCGCTGAGCTTCTCGCCCGCGCGGATCCAAGAGCCCTTGTCCCTCAGATACAGCGTGGCCTCGCGCGCTCCGGTCGCCAGCAGGGCCGCCTCGGCGACGCGCGTGAGCAGCGGACCCTCTCCCTCGAGAATGCCGCCGATTCGCTTCCAGAGCTCTTCGAGGCGCGTGGCCGGCGAGATGGGGGCCGAGGCAGTCATTCCGTGAAGCGAATCAGGCGGGTTGCGACTTGACGGCGACGCCCCGCAGGGCCTCTTCCTGGGTCGGATAGATCTCGGCATACTGTGCCAGACCCATGATGCGAAATGTCTTGTCGATCGTCGGCGTGAGCCCGCAGAAGGCGAGGACCCCCTTGCGGTCCATCACCTTCTCGAGAACCTCGATCAAGATCGAAATGCCGATCGAGTTGACGATTCGGGTCTTCTCGAGGTTCAGCACGAGCGCCCGCGCCCCCCGATCCAGGTGCGCGTAGGCTTCGCGCGCGATTTCTTCCCCCCCTTGGTTGTTGATGTAGCCGTCGGTCCAGAGGATGACGACGTCCCCGCGCCGCTCCGAGGAAACCTTGCACGTCTCGCTCACTTGTACTTCCTCATTAGGATCCGTGTGCCCCAGTCTCCGGAGGTGATTTCGACTTCGTCCATCAGGCTCTTGATGATCTGAAGCCCCCAGCCACGCTTGCGGTGGCTGGCGAAGGTCTTTTCGAGGCTGGGAGTTTCCACGTTGGCGTGGTTGAACCCTCGGCCCTTGTCCAGAACCTCCACTTCCAGCCACTCCCTCCCCTTGGGCTCCCCTCCCAGGCGAAACGTCAGATGCAGTTGCTCGTCGCGGCAGTCGGCATGCTCGAATGCATTGATGCACGCCTCGACCAGGGCAAGTTTGACCTCGTCGATCTTATCCCGCGCCATCGCGATGTACTCGCCGAGGGCGGCGGCCTGCGCGGTCGCCACGATCTCCATTTCGGGAGCGACCGGAATGGTCATCGAGACCTCCCGCGAGCCCGCGGCCGTGAGCCCGGGCGGAGCCGATCCTCCCTGCGACATGGGACGCGCTCCCTGGGCTCCTAGAAGCGGAGAAAGAGTTGCAGTGACCGGATCAAGACGGAAGGGAGTCTATCGGACGCCAGAAGCAGAAGAGCAAGAGAGAACTCCCCTGCCAGCAGCCCCCAGAGGAGATTGGGCGCTTCGAAGGCTTCGAGTCCGATTGCGAGAGCCTTTCTCATCACTGCGACCGTTGACGAGCGCAAAGGCCCTGCCATCCCGAACGACGGGGGCAAAGTTTGCGTAAATGCAAGATTTGAGGGAAGTTAAGAGCACTTGGTGATCGGACTGCCGTCACTCGGAAATAGTATCATGATGTCACACTCTTGGTTTTATGAGGTATTGGCGTGGCTTGCAACCTTAAGATATGAAGTAACTTACGTCTGTTTCTGGTAACTATTGTCACAGCGCATTAGTGTCCCACATTTCGCTTTCGATAGAGCGTGCGGCGGCTGATTCCGAGCAGACGGGCCGCGCGACTCTTGTTTCCTCCGGCCAACCGCAGGACGCGCTGGATGTGGTGCTCCTCGAGCGAGCGCAGGTCCGAGATATCTCCATCGCCTTGCGCCGACGGCTCCTCGATCGTTCGGCCAGGGTGCGGGAGCCACTGCAGGTCTTCTCGGCGTATGGTGCCCCCCTGGGAAAGGGCGGCCGCTCCTTCGAGGAGGTTTTCGAGCTCCCGGATGTTGCCGGGAAAGTCGTGGGAGAGCAGAGTGGCGTAGGCGTCCCGATCCAGCGAAGGAGCATCCTTCCCTTCACGCACGGCGAACCGCTCCAGAAAGTACCGCACGAGCTTCGGGATGTCCTCGCGCCGGTCCCGCAGCGGAGGCAGCCCGATCTCCACGACGCGGAGCCGGTAGTAAAGATCCTCGCGGAACTCGCTTCGGGCGATCCGCTCCGAAAGCCGGGCGTGCGTGGCCGCGAGGACGCGCACGTCGATCGGTATGCGCCGCCGCCCGCCGACGCGCTCGATCTCCCGCTCCTGAAGGACGCGGAGCAGCTTGGACTGAAGCGCTAGCGGCATGTCGCCGACCTCGTCGAGAAAGAGAGTGCCCCCCTGGGCGGCCTCGAAGCGGCCGGCCCGCGCTTCCACGCCCGTCGCGACGCCTCGCTCGATGCCGAAGAGCTCCGATTCGAGAAGCGACTCGGGGAGCGCGGCGCAGTTGATGGCGACGAAGGGTTTGTCGGCTCGGTCGCTGCGGGCATGGATCATGCGGGCGACCAGTTCCTTTCCCGTCCCGCTCTCCCCGGTCAGCAACACGGAGATCTTCGACGGGGCCACGCGTGATACGAGATCCAGAACGCGGCGGGCGGCCGGGGAATCGCCGACGAACAGACGTCCCGCCGCCGAGCGGCCCGTCTCGTCGAGCAGCCGCCGGTTCTCCTCTTCCAGCCGCTCGCGCTCGCGGGTCAATCGCTCGAGGTGCCGGCGATTCTCGATCGCCATTCCGCAGAGCCCGGCGATCGAGACGAGAAACCGCCGGTCCTCCTCGTCGAAGGCCCCCTGCCCGCCGCGGCGGGCCTCCTTGTCCGCCAGCGCGAGAACGCCGATCGGACGCCCCCCGCCGAAGATCGGCACACCCACGGCGGTCAGCACGGGCGTGCGCAGAAGCTTGAACTTCTCACGCGTCACCGCTCCCTCCGCGCGCAGGACGTCGCGCAGGAACTCATCCTGCGCAACGACGGCCTCGGGGGGCCGCTTCGAGAAGCCGACCCGCGCTTCGGCCCGCCGCGTGCCGCCATCGCCGAAGGTGGCCAGATACCCGCGCGACGCGTCGAGAACGCCCACGACACGCGCCAGCACGTCCTCGACCAGCGCCTCCTCGTCGGGCATCGAACCTATGGAGAGACCCGCGTCGTAGAGCGTCTCGAGAAGGAGAAGCTTGTGCTGGGTCTCGAAGTGGCGGGACCGCTCCATTCGCACCTGCTGAGAACGGACTACCGCGACGCGGCGAGCACCTTCGCGCGGCGCGCTTCCGCGACCGCCGCCTCCGAGCTCCGGCAGGGCGCCCAGCTCGGGTTCCATTTTCGGTTCTCGGCGATCAATTTCTCGGCCCGATCGAGATCCCCCTTACGGGCGATGATCTCCGCGACCTTTGCCCGCGCCTCGATGATCCAGCGGCGCGACTCGAAGTTACCGAACGGCCTGGGAGGATTGGCGTTGGCCTCGTAGAGCGCCGTCGCCTCATCCGTCTTGCCCTGTGCCTCCTTCGCCTTTGCCATCACATAATTCCAGTCGGGGAAATAGGGCTTTTCGCCCGGGAGCTTGAATTCTCCGGACCCCTGCCATTTCGCGTCCATCTGCGGGCGCAGCTTGTTCAACCGCGCTTCCGCCTCGGCCGCCCGGCCCTCGGCGAGCGCGACCGCCGCGTCGAGGAAGGCCGACCGGATCTCGGTATATGGGTCCTTGGCGAGCCTACCGAACCGTTCACGAAAATCGGCGACGGCGGGAAGGTCGTGCGTGATGAATGCCGCCCGCATCCCCTCCCCCAGGTACTTGCCCTTCATGTCGTCGGTATCGGCAACCTCGACAGCCTTCCGATAGCTCTCGATCGCCTTGGCGTACTCGCCCGTGCCTTCGTAGACGACCCCCAGATGCTCGTAGGCGGGAGAGAAATCCGGCTTGATGGCGAGCGCCCGGTTGAGGTTCTCGATCGCCTCGTTGTAGTGGCCCGAGTAGGCCTGTACCTCGCCTAAGGAATCGAAGGGGTTCGCGCTATCCGCCGCAATGAACTGATACTTCTTCAGGTTGTCGACGGCCTTCTCGTAGTCGCCGCGGTAACCGTAGTAGTAGCCGATCTGGTTGTAGGCCTCCGCGTTGTTCGGATCGACCGCCAGCAGCTCCTCGAAGATTCGGATGCCCTGGTCCGTATTCCCCTTCCGGAGCTGCTCGTGGGCCAGAATGGTCGCCGCACGGAGGTCGTCCGGATACTTCTCGCGAAGCTCCCTGGCGAGCCTGAGGCCCTCGTCGTTCTTCTTCTCGCGAAAGGCGAGCGCCATGTCGACTAAACGGCGCTCGTGCTCCGTCAGCCGTCCCCGCTCCTTCGCGGCCCGACGCACGAGCGCAAGCCCCTGCTCGGGATCCGTCGACTGGCGGGACAGACCCAGCATCGCCATGGCGAAGTTCGGGTCGAGCTCGAGCGCTCGGGCAAAGCCCAGCCTCGCTTCCTTGAAGTAGAAACG
>DASXTI010000112.1:0-14635 GCA_036505535.1 Thermoanaerobaculia bacterium | reverse complement strand
CGGCTGACGACCTCGTCCTCCATCATCGCGATGTGAGCGGCGGGGCCGCCGAACGCGACGGTGCCGAGCTTGAGAAAGAGAAGGGCGAGGTCGCGCAATGCGCGCCCGCGACGATCTCTCGTCAGCTCACACCTTCGGCGTGAATTGCGAGAGATCGTAGATGCCGAAGGCCTTTTCGATTCCCGCCACCCGGTCCACCATCTTCTCGAACCCCTCTTCTCCGAAGAGCTGATGCTCCTTCTTCTCGAATTCCTCCCCGAGCGCGTCGTACTCGTTGCCCTTGACGATTTTTCGGAGCGCGGGGAAGAGGACCGTGTCCTCTCGGGCCTCGTGGGGGGCGTACATGCGGATGAACCGAGCCATCGAGTCCCGGAGCTGCGGTCTCTCGTTCGGATCGCGGAGGGATTTGAGGTTGGCAAGCCGGGACGTCACGTCGGTCAGCTTCCGTCCCGCCTGATGCTGCTGGAGGAGGACGTCGACGAGATCGACGAGCGTCCGCGCCCTTCGGAATCGCGGGAAGAGCTGATCCTCCTCGAGCTTCTCGTGATAGTCCTCGACGAAGCTGCGGATCAGTTTCGCCGCGTCGGCAAGCGGCGCCGGCGGAAGGTCCTCGCGGGCATCGATACGCCGGATCGCCTCGCCGTAGACGAGGAGAACGCGCTTCAAGACCCCATGCTCGCGCATCAGGTCTTCGGCGGGGGAGACCTCCTCTCCTTCTTCCTTGCCCCGCTCCTTGCTCCGCACGTCCGCGACGGCGGGAGCGGCGGCGCCCGCGAGCAGCAGACCGGCTCCGGCCGCCCTCGTCAGTTTCAGAAAGTCGCGCCGCGTCGCCGGATCGTTGGCCATGATCGCCTCCCCGGCCCGAGCGGTTGCAATCTTCTCGCCATCGTCCGATGAGTCGGGCGGACTCGGCTGATCCGTTGTCCCGGTCAGAACGGGTGTAGGCTCCGAAAGCCGAGGCGTGGCCGCCATGTCGCTGCCGCGGCGACTCCCAGAGGAGCCCGCGCGCACCTCGCGTGAAGTGGAAAGGAGTTCCAAGATGAGTCTCAAAGACGTATCTCCGAAAAGGCCAAGGAGCTGGCCGAAGAAGCGAAGCAGTTCGTCGAGGAGAAGGGTAAGGAGCTCGTTTCCGAGGCCAAGGAAGCGGCAGCCCGGGAAGTCGAGGAATTGAAGCAGGAAGCCGTGAAGAAGGCCTCCGAGGCGGTCCGCGTGCAGACGGGCAAGATCACCGAGAAGCTCGGTGATGCCTTGAAGCGCAAGAAGTAGAGAGAATCGCTAGGCAGCCGACGGAGGTTGATGATGCAGATCCATGGAAGAAGAATCGGAATCTCGGTTCTGGCCCTGGCATTGATTTCCTCCTCTCTGCATGCGGCCAAGCCCAAGGCCCCGAAGGTCGACATCAACAGCGCGACGCAACAGGAGCTCGAGAATCTTCCGGGAGTCGGCGCGGCCACCGCGAAGAAGATCATTGAAAGCCGTCCCTACTCGTCGGTCGCGGATCTCTCGAAGGCGGGCCTGTCCCCGAAAACGATCGAGAAGATCACCCCACTCGTGACGGTCGGCGGCGCCGCGCCGCGCGCTTCGAAGGCCTCGGAGAAGGCCAAGCCCGCTCCGGCGACGGGCGAAGGGACATCGCAGAAATCGAAGGCTCCGGCCGCCTCCGGCGCTCCGGTCGATCTCAACACGGCGTCGCAGCAGGAGCTCGAGGCCCTCCCCGGCGTGGGCGCGACGACTGCCAGGAAGATCATTGGGGGCCGACCGTATTCCTCGGTCTCGGATCTTTCGAAGGCCGGCGTTTCCCAGACGACGATCTCCAAGATCTCCTCGCTCGTCACCGTGAGCGGGGCGGCGGCCGCGAAGGCTCCGGCGAAGGCTCCGAAATCGGAGAAGGCTTCGGCGAAGTCGACTGCCGCTCAGGCGCCCTCGACGTCGAACCAAGTCGACCTGAACACGGCTTCTCAGAAGGATCTGGAAGCTCTGCCGGGTGTCGGCGCGGCGACGGCAAAGAAGATCGTCGCCGGCCGCCCCTATTCGTCGGTGTCGGACCTATCGAAGGCCGGCGTTTCCCAGGGCACGATCTCCAAAATCTCCTCGCGCGTCACGGTGAGCGGCAAGGCGGCGCCCGTGCCGGCCGCGGCGCCCGACGCCGTCCCGCTGCCGACACCCGTGCCCGCCACCCAGAAGGTCCAACCGAAGCCAGCCGAGCCGGCGGCGACCGGCGAGGCGGCCGTGCGCGTGCCGCCTGCGAAGGGAATGGTCTGGGTCAACACCGCGACGAAGGTCTACCACTACGAGGGTGACCGCTGGTACGGCACGACGAAGGAAGGCAAGTTCATGACCGAGGCCGACGCGATCGCGGCCGGCTACCGCGCATCCAAGCAGTCTCCGAAGAAACAATAGTCGGAGCTCGCCGTATGCACCGGCACCCTGCGGCCTCGCCCCGTCGCATCCTCGTCGTTCTGTTCGTCCTGGCCTGCGCTCCGGACGGCTTCGCCCAAACCGCCCTCGATAGGCTGGGCGCCATCGTCAAGGATGGCCATCTCTCGGTCGAGGCCGATCTGCAGCCCGGCCGCGTTCCCGCCATACCCACCTACGCACTCGAGGTGGAGGGAAGCCCCCTCACTCACGTCGTGGCCGACGCGCAGAGCGGACGCGTCACGAAGCTTCGATTCGCCGTCGAGAAGGGGCGCTTGATCGTGCGGGGCAAAGGGTTGCGCCCGAAAGTCTCGATCGAATCGCTCGATTTCGAGTCTTCCCAAGGGATCACCGGCTTGCGTTTTCGGGGGCTCGGCATCTGGAGACCGATCGTGGCGATATTCGGCGGCATTGCGCGTTCGGCGGTCCGCAAACTCGAGCTGAAGACCGACATTCCTTCGGTTCTCAAGGGGGAGATTCTGGGTGGAAAGAAGCCGCCCGAGGCAGCGCCGACCTCCGAGGCTTCCCCCACTCCGGCTCCGGCGCAAAGGTCCTTCCTCGACGTCGTCAGCGAGGTTCGCATCCTCGAGATGACGTTGACCGCCTTCGAGGGGCGCACGCTGGACTTTCAGCCGTTCCTCGAGTTTCAGACGCCGGCCCGCTCCGGCGATGGCGAGACGGTGCGGCTCACGATCGACAAGGGTGTCTTCCGTCCGGGGCGGGACGGCGCCCCTTCCCGTCTCGACGTTTCGGGAAAGCTCGACGGCACGATCGAGAACGGGACCATGCAATTCGGAAAGGATCGGTCCACCATCTCGCGGGGTCGAATCTCCGGCGGGACGTTTCAGGCCGGCACCGACGGCGAGGGCAAGCTCACGAGCTCCTTCGGCGCATCGCAGCTCGCCTTCGAGATGTCGTCCGGGCACTTCGAGGTGCCGGGTGGGCTCCGCGTCGACCTCGACAGCGGCTCACGCTTCGCGGTCGCCGACGCCCGGGTGAGCCCCACGGGGAGCTTCTCGGGTGTCGTGGACATGGAGCTGACGGGAAAGACCGGCGAGCTCGCCCGACAGGGGGCGAAGTTGTCCACGAACAACATGACGCTGCGGTCGCACGGCCTCCGCATCGAGGACAACCGGGCCTCGGGTCCGGTGGAGCTCTCCTTCGACTACCGCCTCCTGTATCCCTTCGTCGTCAAGTATCCGATCAAGGAGATTGCGGAGAAGCGCGTCCCGCTCGAGTTCTACGGGCCGTTCACGACGACCCTCGAGCTCGAGGACGCCGGAGCGGACAGCGGTGAGGTCCGCGGCGATTATCGGTTCAAGGCTCCGTGGCCGCCGATCGAGAAGGCGGCACTGGAGGTCCTTTCCGCGAAGTGGCGGCAGGACGTGGCGGTCAAGAACGTCGACTTCACGATCGTGCCGAAGGTATTCCGCCCTTGCGGCATCTCCTGCTTCTCGCTCGCCTTCGAGTTCACCGCGGAAAAGAGACAGGGAAAGAAGAGCCTCTTCAGTCAGTTCTGTGCGCCGCTGGGGAAGGCCGAGCTCTACGTCGACAAGGAAGCTCGCGCGTTCATCCTGCGCGATGTGCGCATCGAGACGCACTGCAAGGGGGTCGTCGGCTGGGTCGCGAACCTGATCGCCCCGCTTCTCGCCAAGACTTACTCCGACGCGGTCCTCTTCAAGATTCCGCCGGAGCTGCCGTTGTCGGTCGACACGGTCCGCGGTGGCGTCGAGTGGATCGAGATCGGAGGGCGAATCGACTGGAAGGCCGGAGAGTCCGCGGCGCCGGCCGCGGCGGCCCGGCTGGAGACGAAGAGATAAACAGCGCGTTTCGCTCAAGCCGCCGTCGGCCTCCAGACGGAAGCCTTCTTTGCCCAGGAGCTGTCGGTGTACCGCGCCTGGAACGCCTGGTAGGTGTCCCTGAGCGCGGCGGCGTCGTTGGTCTGCTTGTACCGCGCGACGCCCTTCCAGTACTGCGCTTCCGGAGCGGCGTCGCTTTCCGGAGAGTCTTCGAGGACTTCCCCGAAGCGCTGCTGCGCCTCCTTCCAATCCTTCGCGGCAAACGCCGCGTGCCCGAGGCCGAGCAGGATCTGCGCCGCGAAGTCGCTTGCCGGCAGGAATCCCTCGATGCGATGGCGCTCGGTGCCCGACGGATCGAGCAGCAGCACCGTCGGCGTCCACGGCGCGCCGAACTGCTCCATGAGCGGCGGCCGCTCGCGCACGTGAATCCGAACCGGTACGAACGTCTCTCGGATCAATTTTTCAACTCTGGGGTCGGGGTAAGTCTCGGCCTCCAGCCGAGCGCATCCCGCTCAGATTGGTGCGGCGGTGAAATCGAGCAGCACCGGCTTGCGCGAGGCTTTCGCCTCCGCCAGCGCCGCGTCCACGTCCGTTCTCCATTCGATCGTCATGACATCCTCCCTCAAAAACTGATATGCCGCCGCAGGCGGATTCGATTCAGCCCGTCCGCGCGCGGAGGCGTCGACGAAGCCCAAGCACTGCGCCCTGGCCTCTCAACCTGGGGATTCGCGCGCTAGGATCTCCTCCAACCACAGGAAGAACCAATGAGAAAGAGGATTCCATCGCAACTGGTGCTGCCCCTGTTGTCGATCGCGAGCCTGGCGGTCGCACCGGGGACGGTCTGCCTCGCGGCGACCGTGAAGCCGGTACTCCATGGCCGGCACTGGGTGGCGATCACGGGCAAGCCGCTGGCGGCGACGGCGGGGGCGATGATCTTCCAAAAGGGGGGCAACGCAGTGGACGCGGCGTGCGCGATGCTCGCGGCGACGACAACGATGTTCGACACGCTGTCGTGGGGCGGGGAGACGCAGGCGCTGATCTTCCATCCGAAGACGCGAAAGGTCATCGCGATCAACGCGCTGGGCGTGGCGCCGACCGGGGCGACGCCGGAGTTCTTCCGCAGCCGGAACATGGCGTATCCGCCGGAGTACGGGCCGCTGGCGGCGGTGACGCCGGGAACGCCCGGCGGGCTGATGGTGATGCTCGCGGAGTACGGGCGCCTCTCGCTCAAAGAAGTCCTCGCGCCGGCGATGCAGATGGCGGAGGGATACCCGATCGAGCAACAGCTGGCCGACGCGATCGAGCGACAGAAGCGGCGGATCGAGGAGTGGCCCTACTCCCGCAAGCTCTTCCTGACCCATCCGGGCGAGCCTCGCGAGGCGCCACGGCCGGGCGAGGTCTTCCGCCAGCCCGACCTGCTCGTTACGCTCCAGAAGCTCATCGAGGCGGAGCGGAAGGCGCTCGCCGCCGGCAAGAGCCGGCGCGACGCGATCCTCGCGGCATACGGCCGTTTCTATCGGGGCGACATCGCGCAGGAATTCGTCCGCAGCTCGAAGGAGCAGGGCGGCCTCGTCACGCTCGAGGACCTCGCGCGCTGGAAGGTCAAGATCGAGGAGCCGGTCAAGACGACGTACAAGGGTATCGACGTCTACAAGCTCGACTTCTGGACTCAGGGGCCGGCGATGCTCGAGGCGCTCAACATGCTCGAGCCGCTCGATCTGAAATCGATGGGCTTCAACAGCGCGCGCTACATCCACGCGCTCTACCAGGTGATGAACCTCGCGTTCGCCGATCGGGACTTCTACTACGGCGATCCGGACTTTCCGCCGGCGGAGCCGCGGCGGGGGCTTCTCTCCAAGGAGTACGCGCGGGCGCGCGCGAAACAGATCGATTGGGCGAAGAACGATCCGGACGTCAAGCCCGGCGATCCCTATCCGTTCCAGGGCGAGAAGAACCCGTATCTCGACCTTCTCGAGAAGTGGAAGAACAGGCCCTCACCTCCGACACCGAGCGCCCCCTCGGAGTCCGCCGCGTCTTGGCGCGCCTTCGAGGAGCGCTTCCTCGCGGGCACGACCTCGATCGAGGCGGCGGACGAGGAGGGATGGGTCGTCTCGGTGACGCCAAGCGGCGGCTGGAACCCGGTCTGCATCGCGGGAAAGACAGGGATCGGCATGAGCCAGCGCATGCAGAGCTTCGTTCTGGATCCCGCCGAGAATCCGTTCAACGTGCTCCAGCCCGGGAAGCGGCCGCGCGTGACGCTGACGCCGACGCTGGCGCTGAAAGACGGCAAACCGCTGCTCGCCTTCGCGGTGCAGGGCGGGGATTCGCAGGATCAGAACCTGCTTCAGTTCTTCCTCGACGTCGTCGAGTTCGGGATGAACGTTCAGGAGGCGGTCGAGGCGCCCAACATCGAGAGCTACCAGATGCGGAGCTCCTTCGGCGCGCATGAGTCGAGGCCCGGGCGGCTGAACTTGAACGAGTCGGTTCCGCCGTGGGTGCGCGAGGAGCTGACGAAGCTGGGCTACCAGATCCAGGCCCGGCCCAAGACTTCCGGCCCGATCAACGCGATCTTCTTCGACCGCGAGCACGGGACGATCTGGGGCGGCTCGAGCGATTACGGCGAGGACTACGGCATCGCCTGGTGAGCCGGTTCGCTCGGGCGGTTCATCGTCCCGCCGAGGAACCTTTCCCGTTTCGGCGCGTCACGGTAGAAGGCGGCGGCGTCGGCGGAGCCTCCGCCCCGGAGGTTGGCATGGAGGTCTTCGTTCAGGACGTCCGGTACGCGCTGCGCGGGCTGAGGCGGTCGCCCGGCTTCGCCGCCGCGGCGATCCTGACTCTGGCGCTGGGGATGGGCGCGACGACCGCCATCTTCTCGGTCATTCGAGCCGTCCTGCTCGCCCCGCTTCCGTATCTGGAGCCGCAGCGGCGCGTGATGATCTGGAGCCGCTGGTCGGCCTTCGGCAAGACCTGGGTCGCCGACGCCGAGATCTACGACTACCGGCGCCTGTGCCCGAGCTTCGAGAGCATCGCGGCGTGGGGCTCCGGGGAGGCGAACCTAACCGGCGGCGGTGAGCCCGTCCGCATCGGTACGGCCTCCGTTACGGCCGAGGTCTTCGACACGCTCGGCGCGCGGCCGATCCTGGGCCGGACCTTCACTGCCGAAGAAGATCGTCCCGGCGGCCCCCCCGTCGCGATCCTCGGTTATGGATTGTGGCAGCGTCGCTACGGCGGCGATCCGCGCGTCCTCGATCGCGCGATCGAGCTCGACGGCGTCTCGCGCCGCGTCGTCGGAGTGATGCCGCGTGGCTTCGCGCTCCCGACCGACTTTACGGTAGACGCGACGGCGCCATCCCAGGTCTGGATCCCGCTGCAGATCGACGTGGCGCGGCTCACCCGCAACCACGGTCTCTACGCGGCCGGAAAGCTCGTCCGCGGCGCGACGGCCGAACGGGCGACGGCGGAGCTCAAGGCCGCGGCCGCGGCCCTCACGCGCGAAGGCTTCTACCCTCCCGAGGAGCGCTTCGAGGCCCTCGCCGTGCCGGTCGAAGAGGAGATCCGAGGCAGCGCGCGCCGGGCGCTCCTCCTCGTCTTCGGAGCGGTCGGCTTCCTGATGCTGATGGCGTGCGCCAACGTCGCCAATCTCTTGCTCGCCCGTGCCGAGGGGCGCCAGCGCGAGATCTCCGTGCGCGCGGCGATCGGAGCGGGTCAGGGGAGGCTCACGCGGCAGCTCCTGACCGAGAGCTTCGTCCTGGCGGTCGGCGGCGCGATCCTGGGGTTCGCGCTCGCCTACACGGGCGTGCGTCTCATCGCCGCTCGCGGAGCCGCGGGGCTGCCGGCGCTGGCGCCGATTGAGATCTCCTCGGCGATGCTGCTCTTCGCCGCCGGCCTCTCGATCCTGACCACGTTCGTGTTCGGCTTCGCGCCGGCGCTGCAGGCCCTTCGCCTCAATCTCTCGGACTCGCTTCGCGACGCGGCGCAGACCAGCTCGGCAGGGCTCCGGCGCCAGAGCCTGCGCGGCGCGCTCGCGAGCGCGCAGATGGCGCTCGCCGTGGTGCTCCTTCTCGGGGCCGGCTTGATGCTGCGGAGCCTCGACGCACTCATGCACATCGATCTCGGCTTCAATCCGGACGGCGCGCTGACCGTACAGCTCCAGCCGCCCGAGGCGAGCTACCCGAAGCCCGAGTCCGTCGTTGCCTTCTATCGGACGCTGCTCGAGCGCGTGCGGGGGCTCCCGGGAGTGCGCGCGGCCGGCCTGCTCCGGTCGCTGCCCCTCGCGGCCGAGATCGGTGACTGGGGATTGGACGTCGAAGGTTACGACGAGAGCGCCGGGCACCGGGCCAAAGGCGACTGGCAGGTCGCCTCCGACGGCGCCGTCGCAGCGATGGGGGAGAGGCTCCTCGCCGGGCGGCCGCTCGCGGCCTCCGACACCGCCGAGGCGCTGCCCGTCTGCCTCGTCAACGAGAATCTCGCGACGACGTACTTTTCCGGCAGGAACCCGATCGGCGGCCGCATCCGAATGGGCTCGAAGGCGGACCGGCCGTGGCTGACGATCGTCGGAGTCGTCCGCGACGAGCGTCACAACGGCTTGACCGCTGCCATCAAGGAGAAGTTCTACGTCCCCTACGCCCAGTTCCCCAAGGCGCGCGGCGGCGACGCATCGCGCAACATGACGCTCGTGGTCCGCTCCGGCGGCGATCCTCTCGCGCTGGCCGCCCCTATTCGCGCCGAAGTTCGGCGCCTCGACCCGAATCTGCCGATCGCCAACGTGCGCACCCTGCGGCAGGTCGTGGACGCGTCGCTCGCGACCCCGCGCCTGACGGGCTCACTCCTTTCGATCTTCGGCGGCCTCGCCCTCTTCCTCGCCGCCGTCGGCGTCGCCGGTGTGCTCGCCTACCTCGTCAGCCGCCGCCGCCGCGAGATCGGCATTCGCATGGCCCTCGGCGCGTCCCGCTCGAGAATTCTTACCCTCGTCATTCGCCGCGGTCTCGTCACCGCGGCCTGGGGGGTCGGATCGGGACTTCTCGCCGCGCTCTTTCTCACTCGCCTGATGGAAAGCCTTCTGTACGGCGTCACCCCTCGCGACCCCGCGACCTTCGCCGCCGTCGCTCTGCTCCTTCTCGGCATCGCTCTCGCTGCCAGCGCGGTTCCGGCGTTTCGAGCCGCACGGGTGCATCCTCTGGAGGCGCTGCGGACGGAGTGAGGGGCTCTTCGGAAGCCTCGTGGCCCCCTGGAAAGATCGCGGCGACGGATCGACCTTCTCGAAGCGGGATCCGAACCCAGCCGCGACGGATCTCAGAGATAGCGCTCGCGCAGGACGTTTCGGTGATGGATGTCGTGGCCGAGGATGTTGTAGGCGAGCGCTCGAACGCTCATCCGGTTGCCGCCGCCGACTCCGGTCCGCGCCCACGCGTCGAAAGGAAGGTTCCGGAACAGGGCGACCGTCGCCTGTCGGACGGCGACGTATTCGTCGACGATGCTGCGCCAGGACCGTGAGTCGGCACCGGAAGGAACGACGTAGTCGTCCGGCTCGAAGCTCCCGAGCTCGGCTGCGTCGGCGCGGGCGAAGCGCAGGGCGCGGTACGCGAAGACGCGCTCGGTGTCGGCGATGTGAACGATGGTCTCGCCGATGCTCCACTTTCCGGTCGCGTAACGGTACAGAGACTGCTGCTCGGTAATGTTCCCGAGGAGGGCGAGCGTGGCCGCGGTCTCGGATTCGAAGGCTCCGAGGATGTCGTCGCCCGGGACGAGCGCGATGTACTTGCCGAAGTAAGGAGCGTACTCGGAAGGATCGGGACGAGCGCTCACGGCCGGCGATCCTAGCAGCTTTGGCGCGCGGCGCCACATCCACGGGCGCGAAACTTGCGTGCTCGGATGGCGGAGGTGGCCCCATGGTTCGGATAGATCTCGACGATCACGAAGCCGACGTTCTGCGCCGGACGCTGGAAGACTTCGTCTCGGACCTTCGCATGGAGGTCGCCAACACGGACAGCCAGAGCGTCAGGGACGATTTGAAGGAGACCGAGCGCATCCTGAAGGCCACGATCGAACGCCTCCAGCGAAGGGCCTAATCCGCATAAGGAGCTCAGCAGAGGACTACGTCGAGGCAGGGCCGAAGCGCACCCATCTGCGATACAGGCCCTCACACCGTCATCCCGAGCCCTTCGGCTTTGCTCAGGGCAGGCTCCGTGAGGGATCCCGAACTTGCCTACCACCCATGCAATCAAGCCTGGGATCCTTCGGCGCTACGCGCCTCAGGATGACGCTCAACCTTGCATGGGAACATGGGATCCGTGGAGGGGGCATGAGTATAGACGACCTGCAAGAAAAAGCCGAGAGACTCCGCGCTCTTCATCGGGGGGAATCGGCCTCTGGTTCTGGTGAACGCGTGGGATCCGGCAACGGCTCGGATTTTCGAGAGAGCCGGGTCTGCCGCGATCGCGACAACCAGCGCAGGCATCGCGTTTTCCTCGGGGTACCCGGATGGGGAGAAGATCCCTCGCGATCGAATGCTCGAGGCCGTCGCCCGGATATGCGCGAAGGTCTCCGTCCCGGTCACCGCGGACATGGAAGCAGGATATGGCGCCTCTCCCGAAGACCTCCGCCGAACCGTGAGCGGCGTCCTCGAGGCGGGCGCGGTGGGCTTGAACCTGGAAGACGGCGGCGAGCCCGGGGAGCCGTTGATGGATTTGCCGCTCCAGCTCGAGAAGATTCGATCGGTGCGAGAGGTGAGCGAGGGCCTCGGCGTTCCGATCGTGCTGAACGCGAGAACGGATGCGTATCTGAGAGGCATCGGCTCCGAGAAGGAGATGTTTGAGGAGACGATCCGGCGAGGAGAGGCCTACCGCGACGCCGGAGCCGACTGCGTGTTCGTTCCGGGAATCACCGACCGGGCGACCATCGGCGCCCTCGTCCGGCGCCTCGCTTGCCCGATCAACGTTCTCGCGGTTGCCGGAAGTCCTTCGATTGACGATCTCGCGAGCCTCGGCGTCGCGCGGGTGTCCCTGGGTTCGGGGCCGATCCGGGCCACTATGAGCCTGATGCAGCGGCTCGCCGACGAAGTCCTGGCGCGTGGCACGTACTCGGTCCTCGAAGGGATCGTCTCCCACGCGAGCATGAACGAATTGATGCGCTGAGGGGAGTCCGGCTCGAATCAGGTTGCGGGTTCGAGTCATCCCGGTCCCCTTTTCGAATCCCCAGGCGCCGACCCCGGCAGGGGCGGTCATAGCGGATGGTTGTGACTTCCGCCGCCCGGCCGAGTATAGGGAGGAAGGTCTCCCGGCGGGGCCGCCAACCTGGCCGCAGATGTGCATCAAGGAACGAACGAGGACGGGCCTGGTCCCGTCGACGGATGCTGAGCTAGGTTAGGCGCCGTGAAACGCCTCGTTGATTTGACGGTCGAAGACCTCGCGGCCACCCCCGTCTGGCGCTACGAGGGGGGAGTTGGCGCCGAGGCGCTCGTTGCGCCGGCGAAGCGGAAATCGCTCTCGCGGATGGACGATGAGATCTTCCTCGCCTCGACGGAGTTCGAGCTGGCCGACTCCACGCGGTACCTCGGCTTCTGCTTCCCGGCGGACGACTCCGGTATCGATTATCTCCAGCCGGTCATCATCAGCGGATCGCATCACGTGAGCTTTTGGTTCGATGGGCCACCCGCGCCGGAGGTGCTCTCGGGACAGTGGAGAACGCTCGGCAAAGAGCCGGCTGAAATCTTCCCGGTGGCCTTCCGGTGCCTCGTGCTCGTGGACGGCAGTACGGTGGCCGGCTGGATCGCAGGCGTCGAGTCCTCGCTGGGGGTCAGATCGAAGTTGCCCGACACGGCGGCGGCGCGACCCGTGGAGTCGCGGCGGAGAGGTATCGGAACAGGCGAGAAGCGAACGGCTCGACGGCGCAAGGCGGAGATGACGGTGGAGTTCACCCAGGATGCCCTGCGAGGAACCGGCATCACCGGCGACATCTCGCGTCGAGGGATGTTCGTGCGTTCGACGCGGATTCCGGGCACGGGACCGGCGCTGCGGCTGACGGTCAATCTCCCCAATGGAAGAAAGCTGTTCCTGACGGGAAGAGTCGTGCGCGCCGAGACCGCCCCGCCCTCCGTCGGTTCGTCCGGTTTCGGGCTGCGTCTGGCCGACGACTGGCCGGACTACGAGGACCTCTTCTCGCGGCGCCCCAAGTAGGAACGCCCGCCCGTCCTGCGAGAAGGCGAGAATGGAACCTGTCTCGAGAACCGGAGGAGACGCACGCGAATCGCAACCTCCTCACGATCCGTCCATGCGCGAGGCTGAAGTCGTCATTGCCGGCGCGGGACCGACGGGGCTCGTGCTCGCGCTATGGCTGACGCGGCTCGGCGTGCGCGTCCGGATCGTCGACAAGACGTCGGAGCCCGGAACGACCTCGCGCGCGGTCGTGGTTCAGGCGCGTACGCTCGAGCTCTACCGGCAAATCGGCCTGGCGGACACGATCGTCCAAAATGGGTTGAAGTTCGCGGCGGCGAACCTCTGGGCCGCGGGCCGCAAGGCCGGGCGGGCTGTGCTGGGCGAGATCGGGAGAGGGCTGAGTCCTTTCCCGTACTTGCTGATGTTTCCGCAGGACGAGCACGAGCGCCTCCTGATCGATCGTCTGGCTGGGGCGGGCGTCGAGATCGAGCGCAGTACCGAGCTGATCCACTTCGAGGATGCCGGCGACCGAGTGCTCGTGCGGCTCCGAAGGCCGGACGGCGTCGAAGAGGAATGCAGGACGTCCTATCTCGCCGGCTGTGACGGTGCGCATTCCAGCGTGCGGCAGGTCCTGCGCATCAGTTTCCCGGGCGGGACATATGCGCATCTCTTCTATGTCGCCGACGTGAAGCTCGATGGCCCCGTGGCGGATGGCGAGCTCCACATCGCCCTGGACGACGCCGATTTCCTGGGCGTCTTCCCTATGAAGGGCGATCGATGCGCGCGGCTGATCGGGAGCGTTCGGGCGGAGCCGGAAGCCGCGCACGAGAACCTCGCCTGGGAGGACGTCAGCCAGAGCGTCGTCCAGCGCATGCGGATCCGAGTCGAGCGGGTCAACTGGTTCTCGACGTACCACGTGCACCACCGAGTGGCGGAGCGCTTCCAAACGGGCCGCGTCTTCCTCCTCGGCGACGCCGCGCACATACACAGTCCCGTGGGCGGCCAGGGCATGAATACCGGGATCGGCGACGCGGTGAACCTGGCCTGGAAGCTCGCGGCGGTCTTGAGCGGCCACGCGGATTCTCCACTCCTCGAGACCTACGAGCCCGAGCGGATCGCGTTCGCGAGGCGGCTCGTGGCGACGACCGATCGGATCTTCGCGCTGGTCACCAGCAACGCACGCATCGCACGGCGCGTGCGACTGGACGTCGTGCCCCGCCTCGTCCCGGCGCTGTTCGGCATCGAAGCGGTTCGGAGGTTCATGTTCCGCACCGTCTCGCAGACGGCGGTTCGCTATCGGGGAAGCCCCCTGAGCGCTGGCGCGGCCGCGGGGGTTCACGGAGGCGACCGGCTGCCGTGGGTCCGAATCGATGGAGCCTCGAGCGCCGTGGAGGACAACTTCACTCCGCTGGCGTCGCTGGACTGGCAGGTGCACGTCTACGGCGATCCGGCGCCCGAGCTCCCGGAGACCTGCCGCATACGAGGCCTCGCGCTACACGCGTTCCCCTGGAGTCCCGCGGCGGAGGATGCAGGTCTTCGGCGAAACGCTCTCTACCTGGTGAGGCCTGATGCCTATGTGGCGCTGGCCGACCCCGATGCACGCCCGGCCGCTCTGGAACGGTATCTCGATGAGCGCGGGTTGCGTCCGGGAACGGGATCCGCCCGATCCTGATCTCGCCGACGCGATCGGAATATCGGGAACGCTGGCGCAGGCCGCGGAGTTGTGGCTTCCATGCCCGAGCTCAACCTCGGAGACTTCTCGCTCGCGACCATTCTCGTTGCCGTTCTTTTCGGTCTCGTGGGATTCGCCGCGTTCCGGTACGGCAAGAAGAACGGCGAACCGAGACAGCTCTTCCTCGGCATCGCGCTCATGGCCTACGGATATTTCGTCTCGAACCCCTGGCTATCGCTCGCGATCGGCGCGGCCTTGACCCTTCTTCTGTTCTTTCCGAGATGAGAACCTCTCTCGCATGGAAACATGGGCCCTTGGAGGGGGCACGCGCGTCAAGAACGACCTGCACGAAAAAGCGGAGAGACTCCGGGCTCTTCATCGGGGGAATCGGCCTCTGGTTCTGGTGAACGCGTGGGATCCGGCAACGGCTCGGATCCTCGAGCGAGCCGGCTCTGCCGCGATCGCGACGACCAGCGCGGGCATCGCGTTTTCCAACGGGTAGCCGGACGGGCAGAAGATGCCGCGCGATCGAATGGTCGAGGCGGTCGCGCGGATTTGCGAGGCGGTCTCCGTCCCGGTCACCGCGGACATGGAAG
>DASXTI010000111.1:0-53192 GCA_036505535.1 Thermoanaerobaculia bacterium | reverse complement strand
GGCTTCGTCCAGGCGAAGATGCGAAACCTGCGCAGCGGCGCCATGAACGAGCACCGTTTCGGGTCCACCGACAGGGTGGAAAAGGCCTCCTTGGACGAGCGGGAGATGGAGTACCTCTATTCCGACGCGGCCGGCCACCATTTCATGGACCAGACGACCTACGACCAGGTCACGCTCTCCGACGAAGTGATCGGAGAGCAGATGAAGTACCTGCTACCGAACACCGCGATCCGCGTCGATTTCTACGACGGGAACCCGGTCGGCATCGAGCTGCCCAATACCGTGACTCTCGAAGTGGTCGAGACACAGCCCGGCATGAAAGGAGCGACCGCCTCCGCCTCGTATAAGCCGGCCCGGCTCGAGACCGGGCTGCAGGTGATGGTCCCGCAGTTCATCGAGGCGGGAACCCGGATCAAGATCGACACGCGCGACGACAGCTACCTCGAGCGAGCGTGAGCGCGATATGGTGAACTAGCATAAATATCTGAGGCCGCGAGTCTTTTTGCCTTGACGCTCCGCGGGCCGGTTCGGATAATCCCTCCGTGCGTAAGGCGTCGGTCATTCCGGCGGCTGTTCTGGCCGCCGTCTTCTTTTTCAGCGTCTCTTCCGTCGCGGAGGCCAAGCGCGCGCACCACAGGCACGCGAGCGCCAAAGGGGGCGGTTCAGGCCGAACCGAGACCCACAAGAAGAAGAAGACGGCGAAGCATAAGCCCGCGCCCCGGCGCGCCGAAAAGAGCCGCCCGGCCGCGAGTGAGGAACGGGACGGGTCGCTCGTGCTGGTTGATCGGGTCGCCGTCGAGATCCCGCAGGTCTACGGTCCCTTTCTTCCTCTCGAGCCGCAGGATTACCCAAAGCCGCCGTGCTCCGGGTTTGACGCCGTTATCGAGGCGCACGTTCACGAGACCGACGATGAGACCCCCGAGCCCAGGAACGTCGTCGCCGCCGTGCCGCGCGAGCCCGTCGATCCATGGACCCGCGTCGCCCGCACGCTCGGCGGGCTGCTGCACCCGAAGTCCGCGGAAACGACGGTCCGACCCGAAGACATCGATCTCTCCGACCTGCTGACGGCGGGCGTGCAAATCCCGGTCGGCGGCGTGGACTCCGGCAGCCTGCGAGATTCCTTCCTGGCCTCCCGGGGCAAGCACCGGCAACACCTGGCGATCGATATCGGCGCGCCGAAGGGGACGCCGGTTCTCGCGGCGGCGGATGGGCAGGTGGTCGATCTGCGGCGCGAGAAGCGCGGAGGAATCTCTCTCTACCAGAAGGACTCGTCGGGTCGTTACCTGCTCTTCTACTGCCACCTCTCGAGGTACGCGGAGGGGCTGCGTGCCGGGCAGAAGGTCACCCGGGGCGACCTGATCGGCTATGTCGGAAGGACCGGCCACGTCATCGGAGGCGCGCACCTGCACTTCTCGATCACGCGTCTGCCCGAAGACGATGACAACTTCAAGGCCGGCGTGGCGATCAATCCGTATCTGTTGTTCCTGGCGGCAGTGCCCTGAAGAAGTTTGTAGTCTGTGGTCTGTAGTCAGTAGTACAGACCCTTACCGACTACCGACTATTGACTACCGACTACCGACTACCGAGCTACACCGTCCTCGGATCCTCCAGCCGGAAGAGCCTGTCCAGCCAGAGGTTCGTCAGTTTCTCCGACACGGTATTCTGCCGGAGCCGCGCCGCCAGGTTCCCCCAGTCCATCTCGTCGAGCTTCTGATCCTGGTTGAAGCAGGAGAACACGATCTCCTCCTTGCCGGTGACCGGATCGGCGCGCTTCTGGAGACACTGCGCGCAAACCTCCTTCATCATGCATTGCATGGGGGAGTTGATCGAGGCGATACCGACGTGGTCCGGCTTGAGGTGCGAGGCGAGGACTCCCTTCCGGGAGCGGGCGACGGCCGCCATCATCCGGTCCGAACCGATCACGATCACGCGATCGACGTCGGATAACGGAATGTCGGTCTGGCCGAGCTTGCCGGTCGCGTACGCCACCATCGCCTCCACGATGTTTCCGACGAAGCTCTTATCCGAAGGGCGGCGCGTCGCGATCGGTGCGCCGCGATCCACCGCCAACACGAGCACGTCGGAAGCGGCCTCGAGGTCCTCCCTCTTGTAGAAGTCCTCGGCCCTCTTGTAGCCGGCGAAGTAGACGACGCGGTTGTTAAGCCGCCTCGCCTTCTTGCCGATCGAGAACAGAACGGCGTTTCCAAGGCCGCCCCCGCAGAGCGCCACCGTGCCGTTCTCCGGAAGCTCGGTCGCGCTGCCGGTCGGCCCCATCGCGACCACGGGCTCTCCCGGCTTCAAAACGGAGCAGAGACGCGTCGAGCCGCCGATCTCGAGGGCGATCATCGAGAGCAAGCCCCTCTCCGCGTCGACCCATGCCCCCGTGAGAGCACACGGCTCGATCAAGAGCGGCGACCCTTCCAGTCGGGGGGCGCTCGACTCGAGATTCTGCAGCCGGAAGAACTGACCGGGCTGAAAGTTGCGCGCGGCCGCCGGAGCACGGACGACCACCTCGACGATCGTCGGCGTCAGCCGGTTGACCGCGACGACTTGAGCCGTGAGCTCGTCCTCCATCCGCTCGCGGAAGGCGTCCCACTCGGAGTCGGGGACGGCGGCGGCCCCCTTCCCGTTGACGACCTGGGCGATCGCGCGATAGCCGTTTCGCGCCGAGGCCATGGCTTTCACGACGTTGCCGTTGTAAGCCGGGTGGTTGTCACCGAAGAAGGTAACGAACTTCCCGTTCCGCGCAAAGCCGGTGAAGAACGCCCCCTCGTCCTCGGGCGGCGCGGGCGCGAGCCTCCAGCCGCCTCTATCGGGAACCGCGCGGTGCGGCGCAAAGAAGCGCCGGCGCTCGTCCAAAGGAAGCACGTCCGGAAACTCCTTCGCGTAGGTGATGTTGGGCGTCGTCCCCGCGGCGACGAGGCAGGAGCGTGCGGGCAGCTCCACGATCTCGCCGGATCCCGCGCGCTGGAAACGGACGGCGGCGAGCTTGCCGTCCGCGTCGGGAACCGCCTCGGAGGGCTCCATCAGCTCGACGAAGGAGATCCCCTCCTCGAGAGCTTTGACGACTTCTTCGTGATTCAGGCGGTAGGCGGGGGACTCCTCCATCGCGCGGCGGTAGACGATCGAGACGCCCCCCCATTCGCGGCAGAGGCGCGCGAGGTCCGGGATCTCCCCGGCCGCATGCGCTCGCTCGCGCTCCGCGCGGACGGCCCTGCCATGTGCAAGCAGCCGGTCGAGGATCTCGCGTTCCTCCGCATCGAAGGCGATGCGGAGGGTCTCCTCGTCCCCCTCGGAGGAGAGCTTTTCGTAACGGGCGAGCGTCTTTTCCGCCTGGAGCGGGTAATACGCGAGCAACTCGGTCGCCGTGTCGATGGCGGTCAATCCGCCGCCGATGACGACGGCCGGCAGCTCGATCTGCAGGTTGGCGAGCGCTTCTTCCTTGAAGGCGCCCGTCAGCTGCAATGCCATCAGAAAGTCGGACGCCTTCCGGACGCCGCGCAGGATGTTGTTCTTCATCGGGATGATCGTCGGCCGGCCGGCCCCCGCGGCGATGGCGACGTGGTCGAAGCCCGCGTCGAAGGCCTGCTCGGCGGTGAGCGTTCCGCCGAAACGAACCCCGCCGAGGATCGCGAAACGGCGGCGGCGCGCGAGCGTCAGATGCACGAGCGTTAAGAAATTCTTGTCCCAGCGGACCGTGATGCCGTACTCCGAGACGCCGCCGAAGCCGGCGAGGGCGCGTTCGTCGAGCGGCTGGGCGAGCGTCGCGTAGTCGCGGATGGGGCGGATTCCTCCCCCGTCGGCACCGGTCCAGTCGGCCGGCAGCGGCTCGATCTTCAGCCCGTCGATCCCGACCACACCGTAGCCTTCGTTTAAGAGATAGTGGGCCAGCGTGTAGCCCGCCGGGCCGAGACCGACGACGAGCAACTTCTTGCCGCTATACGCGAGCGCGTACGGCTGCGACGGGTTCAGCGGATTCCAGCGTGTCAGCAGACCGTAGATCTCCACGCCCCACGGGAGCGCGAGCACGTCGGTTAAGACTCCGGTCTCGATCTGCGGGATGTTGACCGGGTCCTGTTTCTGGAAGATGCACCCCTTCATGCAGTCGTTGCAGATCCGGTGGCCGGTCCCCGGGCACATGGGGTTGTCGACGCACACGAGGGCCAGCGCGCCGATCGAGTCCCCCTCCCGCCGCAGCTGGTGCATCTCGGAGATTTTTTCGTCCAGCGGACAGCCCTTGAGCTCGATGCCCAGCGGGTTCTTCTGCCACGAGTCGGTCTTGGCGTCGAAGAAGCCCTTCGAGCAGGAGTCTTTTTCGCGCTCGTGGCAAAGGATGCAGTAGTGCGTCTCTCCGAGGACCTCGCGGCGCGTCATGCGCGGGTCGGTCAGCTGAAAGCCTTCGCGGCGTCGGTGGCGCTCGGCCGGACCGATGCGCTCCTCGGGAAGCGAGGGGTTGGGCCGCTCGGTCTTGACCAGATGGTGGTAATCGAGAGTCTCGGGGAGCCGAAAGGAGATCCAGCCGCGGATCTCCTTCCGGAGCGTCGGATGCTGGCGCCGGAGTTGGCACCAGAAAGCGTATCGCTCGAGGAGCCGCTCGAGGAATCCGAGCAGTTCGTCGTCGGTCTCGCCGGCGGGGGCGAGAGGTTGAAGGACGCTGGAAGCCGAGGCGCGACGGGCGAGCTTCCGGGCGGCTTCTCGCGCGGCGGGGGAGACTTCCGGCTTCTTCTTCTGCCGCATCGCCGCGATGAAGTCGGCCTCGAGGTCCAGCAGCGAGACGGCCATCTGCGAGGTGGCCAGCTCCGGATCGCGGTCCCACGGAAGCTCCAGATGAAGGGTGCGCTCGATCGCCTCGGCGCTTTCCTGCAACGAGGTGAAATCGAGCGTCTCGAGAGACTCGGTCAGCTTCGTCTTGACCGCCCGTCGCAGCAGAAAGTCTCGCCGGAATCGGAAGAGGACTGCTTCGGGACCGGCCGAGGCCGCCTGCCGCCGCCATTCCTCCTCGACCCCGAAGAGCCGGGCCACGAAACGGGCCAGAGGACGAGCCGCCTCGACCAGCAATCGCGAGAGTGAGAGTGGATCCAGCGATTCGGGAGCGGCGCGATAGGCCCGAAGCCGCTCGGCCAGAGGCGGATCCTCCCGGGCGAGCCCCTCGAGAAACCGTCGATCGAGGTCCGCCAGGCGGTCCTCGCGGTGAAGGTCCTGATACGTGAAGCCAGGCTCGCCGAGAGGGAAGTCTCTCTCGGCGAGAATTGGCGGTGCGGCCGCAGTCTCCAAGAGAAGTGATTCTAACTCGTGCGGATCGGCCGATTTTGGATTTTGGATTGAGGTGTTCGAGCTGGCAAATCCAAGATCAAAAATCCAAAATCCAAAATTAGTCCTTGACAGCCGATCCCGAGATACTCATAATGAGAATGGTTACTGATATGAGCGTTCCCGAGCCTTCCGTACCCCGTCGATCCACCCGCCAGCGGCGCCTCATTTATGAGGTCGTCTCGGGAACGGACTCGCATCCGACGGCGGAATGGGTCTACGAGATGGTCCGCCGCGCCATGCCGCGAGTCTCCCTTGGCACCGTCTACCGCAATCTGCAAGTGCTGGTGGAGGAGGGTCGGCTGAAGTCCTGGATGCGCGGGGGCCGCACGCGCTACGACGCGGATCTGGCGCCGCACGATCACTTTTCTTGCGATCGTTGCGGCCTCCTGCTCGACATCCCCCGGGTCACCGAGGCGCTGGCGGGAGAGCGCAAGTTGCGGACGCGAGGGCACTTCGTTTCGGGACGCGTTCTGGAGTTTCACGGGCTGTGCCGGGACTGCCGGCGCGGCATCAAAACAGGAGGCGAGAAATCATGAGCAAGCTCGCCAACACGAAGACACACGACAACCTCAAGCACGCCTTCGGCGGGGAGTCCCAGGCGAACCGGCGTTACATGTACTTTGCCCGCCGCGCGGACATCGAGGGCTATCCGGATATCGGCGGCCTGTTCCGCGACACGGCCGAGGCGGAGACGGGTCACGCGTTCGGGCACCTCGACTTCCTGAAGGAGGTGGGCGATCCGGTCACCGGCTTCCAGATCGGCTCGACCGACCAGAACCTGAAGTCGGCAGTCGAAGGGGAAACCTACGAGTACACGCAGATGTACCCCGGCTTTGCCAGGACAGCCCGCGAGGAGGGCTTCGGCGAGGTCGCCGAGTGGTTCGAAACCCTCGCGCGCGCCGAGAAGTCGCACGCGGGGCGCTTCCAGAAGGGCCTCGACAACCTCGGGAAATACTGACGCGCCTCCGGCGCCTCAGGCCTCACCCTTGAAACGAAGCGGATAGAGCCTCCGTGTTCGACCCGGCTTCCCACGGCTTCTTCGATCCAGCGGCGGTCGAGAAGGAGTTGCGCCGCGTGGCGGACATCTGCCACGGGTGTCGGCGCTGCTACAACCTCTGTCCTTCCTTTGATGTTCTCTTCCGGGCGCTCGACGGCCCGGAGGTGGACGGAGACGTGGACCGCCTCCGTGCGGAGGACATCACGGAGTTCTCAGATCTGTGCTACGAGTGCAAGCTCTGCATCCCCCATTGTCCCTACTATCCGCCCCACCGCTGGGATGTCGACGTTCCGCGCGTGGTTTTCCGTGACCGCGCGGCGCGCGTCAAGCAGGAGGGCAAGACGGGCCTGAGGGAGCGCGTTCTGGCCTCGGCGGATGCCGTCGGGAAGCTCGCGACCGCCGCGGCGCCGTTCGTCAACGCGATGAGTGAGAGTCGGCTCGGTCGCGTCCTCATGGAGAAGATGCTCGGCGTCCATCGAGACCGGCTGCTGCCCGTCTGGGCCGGCGAAACGTTCATGCAGTGGTGGGAGAAACGCGGCGGCGCAACGAAGCCGTCCGAGGGGCCCGTCGAGCGAGACCGGGTCGCCCTCTTCGTTACCTGCTCGGTGAACGCCACGAATCCGGAGATCGGGCGCGCCGCCGTGGCCGTCCTCGAGAAGAATGATTGTGAGGTCGTCGTCCCGCCACAGCGTTGTTGCGGGATGCCGTTTCTCGAGAGCGGGGACCTCGATTCGACGCGGGAATGCCGCTGGGACAATGTGACGTCGCTGCTTCCGCTGGTTCGAGCGGGTTACGTCGTCGTCGTGCCAGGGCCGACGTGTAGCCTGACGATCCGCAAGGAGTACCCGGTTCTCGGCGCCGAGGAGGAGGCCAAAGAGGTCGCGTCACGGACGCTGGATCTGTGCGAATTTCTGATGCGCCGTCATCAGGCGGGCAAGCTCTCGACGGACTTCCAGCGCTCTCCGGGGAAAGTCCTCTACCAGGTCCCCTGTCACCTCAAGGTCCAGGACATCGGCTTCAAGTCAAGGGACCTCCTTCAGCTGATCCCAGGCAGCCAGGTCGTCACCGTCGAACGGTGCACGGGCCACGACGGGACCTGGAGCATGAAGAAGGAGTACTTTCCGTTGTCGATGAAGATCGGCAAGCCCGTCTTCGACGAGATCCAGCAGGAAAGGCCGGATCGAGTCGCCACCGATTGTCCACTGGCCGGCGTGCAGATCCGGCAGGGCACGGGTAGGACTCCCAAGCATCCGATCCAAATCGTCGCGGAGGCGTATGGGCTGAGAGATTTGTAATCGCCGATTGCCGATTGCCGATTGGGCGAGACCGTGACCTGGACGAATCAATCGGCAATCATCAATCATCAATCATCAATCATCAATCATCAATTGCGGCTTGACGCCGATTCACTCACTGAAGCCATGAAACCTCTGACGGCGACTGACATCCTCAACCTCCACGAGTACGAGCTCGAGCGGCCGGAGTTCCGACGCCGTGTCATCGATCTGAAGCACCGACGGCGCATTTCGCTGGGTCCGCTGATGACGCTCGTCTTCGAGAACAGGGACACGGTCCGATTCCAGGTGCAGGAGATGCTTCGCGTGGAACGGATCGTCCGGCCCGAGAAGGTGCAGCACGAGGTCGAGACGTACAACGAACTGCTTCCCGGCTCGGGCGAGGTTGCCGCCACGCTCTTCATCGAGATCACCGACCAGGTCCGGATCCAGAGCGTGCTCGACGAGTTCATCGGGCTCGACGAGGCAGGGCACCTCGCGCTCCGAATCGGGTCGACAGCGTGCCCGGCGATCTTCGCGCCGGGCCAGAGCCGCGAGGACCGGATCTCGGCGGTGCACTACATCCGCTTTGCCCCGGGTGAAGAAGGCCGCCGGGCGCTGGAGGGGGGCGCGACCGCGGCGGTCGAGGTCGAGCACGGGAACTACCGCGCCCGGCGGGAGCTGCCGAAGGAGACGGTCGAAGAGCTGGTGGAGGACCTGGCCGCGTAGTCGGCGGCAGACTGTTGTCCGGCGAGCCCCCAAAAAAGCCGGCGTCCGCTCCGCGTTCCGTCTTACCTTTTGCGTTTCCCGTGGATCCAGACGGGAGTCCCTGATGGCAGCCATCCCCTCCAGCGCCGAGCTCGAGCGAAGGCCTCGGGAGCCCAGAGGGCGATCAGCTCCACCGGGTCGAGCGTCGACCAGCGCACTCCGGCGCACGCGAGCTCGGCAAGGAGCGGGTCCGCGATCCGGACGTGCCCCGCGCTCTCGACGATCCAATTGCGGGGCGCTCCGGAGCAGAGCGCCGCACGGGCTCTCGTCGCGCTCACCGGTCCCTCCAACAGCAACGCCGCCGCGATCCCCCTTTTGCGGAGGCGAGGCCGCAGCGTGGTCGGCTCCGGCGAGGGCGCGCCATGCGCCCGAAGACCTGCGATTGCATCCCGGAAATCGGACGGAGGGGCCGGCCAGAGAAGGCGGTCGCGGGCGCGGCGGAGAAACTCGAGTTGCTCGTCGAGCGACCGTCCGGCGGTGCAGAGGACGATTCGTCGTGGCGCGCCCGAGGAGGCCAGGTAACTTCGAAACGAGAAGGACCGAATCCGCGCGGCGGCCAGGCGTTCTCTGACGTCGTCCGCCGCGCCCCGGGCGATCCGGTCGCTCGACGCGATGCAGGCGATCGCCTCCTCCATGCCGGTCGATTCTAAAGGCCGGTAGCTCCGAATCGGCCGAAGTCATTTAAACTGACAGTGCAGATCCGATGCACATCTACCAGTTCTCACTGCTGGTTCAGGCCGCAGGCACGGTCCTGCTGTTCGTGGTCTTCCTGCTTCTCTACCGCAAGTTCCGCCGCCCCGCGTTCTTGGACTGGATCGGCTCCTGGGCCTTCTTCCTCGCCAGCATCGGCCTGCTCTCGGTCACGCGCGCCTACGAGGCCAACAGTCGATTGGCCCTTCTGGCTCTCCAGGTCGCCCTGCTGACTCACGTGTTCTTCCTCTTGCGCGGTGTCTGGCGCTTTCGACGCGAGGAAGCGGTGTCGCGCCCGGTGGAGATGCTCTGGGCCATCCCGATCCTGGCCGTCTCCTGGTGGCTCTCGAGCGAGGTCGTGCCGGCCGCCCCCGTCGCCTTCATTCGCGCCGCGGCGTACCTGATCACGGCGGTCGCCTTCGCGCTCGTCCCCGGCTCGGTCGGCGGTCGCGCCATCCTCTCCTCGTCCTTCATTCTGTGGGCGGCCGAGAGGGCCTCGGTCGGATGGGCCTATCTGCGGTACGGGGACATCGCGGCGATGCCGGAGATCTTCACGTACGCCCACTTCATCGAGATGTTCCTCGAGATGACGGTGGGCGTGGGCATCATCATCCTCCTCTTCGAGGCGAGCCAGTCGCAGCTCCAGCAGGAGATGCAGCGCCTCGTGGAGTCCGATTCGCAAGTCAAGGAAATGGGGATCCGAGACCGGCTGACGGGCCTCTACAACCGGCACTATTTCAACGACGTCATCCGGCGCGAGCTCGCCCGGTCGCGGCGCCACGGCGGTGCCATCTCCGTGCTCCTCGTCGACGTCGACCGGTTCAAGGAGATCAACGACGTGCGGGGACATGCCGTCGGCGACGAGGTGCTTCAGTTCGTGGCCAACTATCTGACCGCCTGCGTGAGGGAGTCGGATCTCGTCTTCCGTTGGGGTGGAGACGAGTTCCTCGTCCTCCTGACGCAGGCCGACGAGGCCTCCGCGGCGCAGAAGGCCGAAGAGCTCTCGCGCAGCCTGCCCCACATTCCCGGCGCCGAGCAGCTCCAGCCGACGCTCTCCGTGGGCTGGGCCACGCACCGGCCGAAGGCCGAGTTCCCCAAGACGCTCGCCGAAGCCGACGCGCGGATGTACGAGACGAAGCTCAGACGGAAGAAAGAGCGAGAGTCGCGAGAGTGGGGTCACCGGCGTCCCTGAGAAGCCGGTACACCGTTCGCGCGGGGAGTCCCATCACGTTGGTGAAGGAGCCGTGGATTTCTTCGATGAACCGCGCTCCGAGACCCTGGACCCCGTAGGCGCCCGCCTTGTCGCGCGGCTCCCCGGTGGCGACGTACCAGCGGATCTCTTCCTCGCTCATCGGAGCGAAGCGCACGCGGCTGATCTCGGCTAAACCAACGCCGGGGACTGCGTTGCGGCGCAGGTGGACGGCGGTCACGACCCGATGCTCCCGGTCGGCCAGCCGGCGCAGCATCTGCGCGGCCTCGCCGTCGTCGCGCGGCTTGCCGAGGACGAGACCGTCCAAGAAAACGAGCGTGTCGGCCGCGAGCACCCAGGCCTCCCTCTCCCTGGCCGCGACCCGCGCCGCTTTCTCCGCCGCCAGGCGCTGGACCGCGGCCTCGGCGGTCTCGCCCGGAAGCGGTCCTTCGGGGATGTCGGTGGGAAATACCGTGAAGGGAATTCCGAGCGAACGGAGGATCTCGGCGCGGCGAGGAGATGCGGAGGCGAGGATGAGGGAAGATTGCCGATTGCCAATTGAAGATTGTCGATTAGTGGAAATCAAGTTGAGGCGTCATCAATCGCCAATCGGCAATCGCCAATCGGCAATTCCTACGGATAATAACCGCTGATCGTCCTCGCCTGGAGGTTCGCCGGCTCGACTTTGATCTCGATCTTGCGCCACTTGTCCTTGCCCTCGGCATTCGAGGAGTAATAGGTCAGCAGGTACTGGCTGCGCAGGTCTTCGTTGATCTGTCGGTAAACGCTTTCGAGATTCTTCGCGGAGCTGATGTAGAAGGTCTGTCCTCCGGTGACCTGTGCGATCTTGTTGAGCTTGTACTTGACCTCGAGATCGGTCCCCGAGATGTTGAGCCCGATGCCGTAGATCGAGAGGCCCGACTTCCGGACGTACTCGAGCATGGTGTCGTAGTCGAATTTAGAGGCGGTGTCCTTGCCATCGGTCAGGATCACAAGGGCCTTCTTTCCTTTGATGCCCGTGAACTGGTAGAGCCCGTAGATGATGGCGTCGTAGAGGGCGGTCGAGCCCTCCGCGCGTAACCCGGAGAGCGCTCGGACGAGCTTGTCCTTGCGGCCCGTGAGCTTGGCGAGCAGATACGGCTCGTTGTCGAAGGACACGACGAACCCCCGGTCCTTCGGTCCGATCGTGAAATCGAGGAATTTCAAGGCCGCCTGCTGCGCCTCGGGCAGCGCCTCGAGCATCGAGGCCGAGGTGTCGATCATGACGCCCACCGAGAGCGGGAGGTTCTTGACGTACTCGAAGCCTTCGATCTTCTGCAGCACCCCGTCCTCGAAGACCTTGAAGTTGGAGGCCTGGAGGAAATTGACCGGTCGGCCCTTCTCGGTGACGGTCGTATAGAGCTCGACGGCGTCGACGGTGACCTCGGAAACGAATTGCGGCGCGTTGACGTAGCGCAGGTCTTCCGCCACGGCGCCGTCGTCCAGGGTGCCGACGACGCGGACGTAGCCGAGCGATTTGGAGTCCTTGATGTTGACGGTCTGCTCGTAGGGCGCCTGATAGAGCGTCGCGACGCGCGCCTCGTTGGAATAGAACTCGAGCTTCTGCAGCGTCTTGCCTTCGGGCACGGCGACGGCCGCCACGACCTTGGTCGGGCCGAGGACCCGGGTGCCCTTCTCGGGCGAGAGGATACGGATCTTGAATATCTCCCGCCCCTCGTTGACGATGTATTCATCCTCGCCCACGGAGCGGCCCGTCGGGCCGTAGGCCACGACCCGAATCGCCTGTTTGCGCGGAAGCGGGCCGAGGTTCAGATCGGCCTCGAACGGCGCCTTGGTTCGTGTCATGACCTTGTTGCCATTCAGGTAGAAGTCGACCGCCTTGACCCCCTCGGACGTGCGTGTCTCGAACCGTTGGAGGCCGGTGACGATCTCCTTGGCGACGGGGAGCAGAGAGATGGCCGAGGGCAGCAGGCCGACGTCCTTGATCTTGTCGACGGTCGCCTTTCCGTCCGCCCGCGCGGCGGCGATCGAGGGGGGCGGCGCGTCGGGTTGATCCGGAATGGTCAGCGTCTCGGTGATGCGCCCTTCGGCATTCTGGTTGCCATCCGAGATCTTCAGCACCAGCTTGTACTCGCCCGGATAGAGATAGCGGCGAACCGTGAGAGGAATCTTTTCTCCCGCCACCTCGTCGGTGGGAATGTCGAACCGGTACTTGAAGTTGTCGATCAGCCGGTCTTCCTTGACGACCTCGCCGATGATGTCCACGTTGTAGAAGCTCTCTTCGCCGAGCGCTCGGGCCTTCAGCTCCCCCTTCGGGACGAGTAGGGAGAGATCCATGCCGATCTTGTTCGCCCGCATCTCGGGGAAGCGAAGCAGCTTGGCCACGGCCAGGCTCGTCGCGCCCGCGTGGAGATCGGTCGTCATGGACAGGATCTGCTCGACGCCTTCCGTCTCCACGATGGGCGGCGCGAAGAGCTTGCTCGCGCCCTGCAACGAGAAGGCCCCGCTGCCTAGGATGGCGCTGCTGTAGCTGACCGCCTGCTCGACCGTCCGCCACTCGAAGCAGCGCGTAATGTCGGGCGTCCGCGCCCCCGTGCTCATCGCGCCCGAGGTTCCCACGCCGACCAGCAGCACCCCTCGGCCGTCGATCGGGAGCCAGAGCCTGTAGGGACCGGCGCCGTAGGGCTGATAGAAGATGAGGTAGACCTTGCTCTTCAAGGCCTCGATGCGCTCGTAGTACCAGATCTGGAGCGGCACGTAGATGTCCGGACAGTCGATCGGGATGACGGCGTCCGGGGGTCCGTTGATGACGAAGGTCTTGGCCCGGTCGTTGTGCAGGTCGCGGAACTGCTCGACCGCCTGCTCGACGCGCCGCGTATAGGTGGCTCTGAAATCGGTTCGCAGGCCCTGCGAGTCGATCGATCGCCTCTTCCAGAACGCCTCGATGAACTTGTCCTTCTGATACTCCTCGTGGATCTGCAGGAAGACCTCGCGCTCGTCCTCCGTGACGATCAGTTCGACTAAGGTCAGGAAGTCGCGGTACTTCTGGGGGAGAGCCTCGGTGAGCTGTTTGACCTCCTTCTTCGAGAGCTTGCGGCGCGCGGGCGCGGGTGTCGAGGCCGCCGCCTCCTCCGCGCCGCTCGTCACCTTGGCCGAGGGGGAGGTCGGCACGACCGCGGCACCGGATGGGCCTTCGACCGTCAGGTCCTTGGCCTTGGCTCCGGGAATGGTCGGGAAACGCTCGGCGAGCCTATCCAGGCCTTCGGTCGAGACTTCGGGCGGATTGGCGAGCGCCTGAGAGGCTTCGGCCATGCCACCGGCGCGGATCTGCTCCGCCACGCGCGCGACATAGCAGGCCTGCTGGCAGGTCTTCGGCACGGCATGATCGGGGCAGAAGCCCTCTGTGGAAGGAGCCACCGACGCTCCGGGAGATCGGGGGGGGCGACACGCCTCGGCGAGTGAGTTCAGGCACGAGGTGGTGCCGAGCACCTCCCGGTCAGGGATGCCGGGGTACCAGAGCCTCCGGGGACTCCCGAAGGTCGGCCGATAGAAGAGGTACTGCGTCTCACCGGCGACCGGCGAGCCCCCTCTCGACTTCAGGTACGTCCAGATCTCGACCTGCTTGAAAACCTCGCTACATTCCAGAAACTCTTGCACCGAGCCGGGCTCTCCCCGCAGGATGACCAAGCGTCCGGCGTCGGAAGTCAGGCCGTCGTAGGTGGTTCGCGCGACCTCGCGGTAGTGGTCGTAGCGGTTGCGGTAGCCGGGGCCGAGCGGCTCGGAAAGCCCCGGCCGCTCTCGGCGCGTCCAGAAGTCCTCTTTGAAGATCTCGCGCTGGTGCGGCTCGGTCAGCTGGAGAAAGAGGTTCTTCTCGGCCGGCAGGATGATCGGCGCGACGTACTCCGTCAGCCACTTCCGATCCTCTTCCGGCAGCGCCTTGATCCTTTCCGCCCGCTCTTTGCCGGTAAGCTGCGCCAGGGCCCTGGGCGCGGTCGCTATGGCGGCGGTCGCGGAAGCGGCGGCGGGAGAGGAAGGAGAGGGCGGAGCGGTGGTTTGCGCAGCTCCTTCGACCGAGATCGGCTTGGCGTTCGGATCGGAGGGCGTCGCCCATCGCTGCTTCATCTGCTCGAGTCCTTCGGTGGGAACCTGTACCGGTTCGAAGAGCTGAGCCGATTCCAGCGCGCCGCCGGTGGCGGAACCTTGGCGCGCCCGTGTCTCGCTGTACGCCTGGTAGACCTCGCAGAGATCCTGGCAGAGGGGACACGGGTCGTGAAAACGCGGCGCGCAATCGCCAGCGAGCTCATCGAGGCTCTTGCGACACGAGTTCGGCTGGAGAACCTCCGAATCGCGGGTGGCGATCGTCCAAAGCTTCCGGGGAGCGCCCGGGCTGGACCGATAGAAGATGAAGTGCGCGGCCTGTCGGCCGGCTCCGCTCTGATTGTTATAGGTCCACACCTCGAGATTGCGAAAGGTCTCTCTCGTGCAGGAAGGCTTGAAGACGGCCACCGGCTCTCCCCATCGCAGCACCATCCGGCCGGCGTCCTGCCGCCAGCCGTCGTACTTCTCTTCGGCCAGGCGCCGCAGCTCCTCGTACCGATGGCGGTAACCGGGTCCGAGGGGCGGAGGCAGGTTCGCCGTCTCCCGGCGTGCCCAGAAGTCCTCCTTGAAGAGATCGCGCTGATAGGACTCGGTCAGCTCGAGAAAGACCTTGCGCTCGACCGGAAGGATGATTGGCGCGACATAATCTTCGAGCCACTTCCGGTCTTCGTCGGGCAGCGATTTGACATCGGTGGGCGCCCCCCGCGCGATCGCGGCCCCGGGGATGACGAGGAGAAACGCGAAGACGAGAAGCGAGAGCGGTCGCGCCTTCATCGGACTGCCGATCTTAACCCCTTGGCGCACGGCGGGTATTCCTTCAGAAAAGTTTTACGGGGCTCGGTCTGCCGAGCGATAATTTGGAGATCGTCCGGGAATCTGAAGGCATGATCTATCTCGATAACAACGCATCGACGCCGCTGGACCCGGAAGTTTGGTCCGCGATGGCGCAGGCTGCGGACGCCTACGGGAACCCTTCCTCCGTTCACGCGGAGGGACAGCGGGCACGGCGCGCGATCGAAGAGGCGAGAGAGGATGTCGCCCGCCTCGTCGGAGCCCGGCCGGACGAGGTGCTTTTCACCTCGGGCGGCACGGAGTCCAACGCCCTGGCGATCTTCGGGTCCACCGCGGGTCGCCGAGGCCGAATCGTCCTCAGCGGCGTCGAGCATCCCTCGGTGCGCGAGCCCGCGGCGGCGCTCGCGTCGGCTGGGGCTTTCGAGGTCGTCGTCGTGAATCCGGACCGTTCGGGGGCGCTCGATCCCGGCCGTGTTCTCGATGCCGTCTTGCCGGGCACGGTGCTCGTCTCGGTGATGACCGCCAACAACGAGTACGGCGGCGTGTTCCCGGTCGGAGCCCTCGCGGGAGAGGTAAGGCGACGCGGAAGTCTCTTTCACACCGACGCCGTTCAGGCGGCGGGGCGAGTTCCCGTGGACGCGGGCCGCTGGCGGTTTGACTTACTGTCGGTCTCGGCGCACAAACTGCACGGGCCCAAGGGTGCCGGAGCGCTCTGCGTGCGGCGGGGTTTGGCCATCGCGCCTCACACGCCGGGAGGGGGTCAGGAGAAGAGATTGCGGGCGGGCACCGAGAACACGCTCGGGATCGTTGGCTTCGGCGTTGCTGCGAGGCTCGCGGCGGAGCGACAGGCGAGCGACGCGCCGGACGTGTCTCGTCGGCGCGACCGGCTGGAGCGCGGGATTCTGGACCGCGTTCCGGGGACGTGGGCCATCGGGAAGGGCGCTCCCCGCCTCCCCAACACTTCCGCAATCTGCTTCGAGGGCGCTTCGGGCGAAGCGCTCCTGATTCGGCTCGACCTCGAAGGCATCGCCGCCTCGGTGGGAAGCGCGTGCTCGAGCGGGACTCTCGCGCCCTCTCCGGCCCTCCTCGCGCTCGGCCTCTCGCGGGAAGAGGCGAAGAGCGTGGTGCGCTTCTCGCTCTCGAGGCTCACGACCGATGACGAGGTCTCAGAGGTGCTCGACTCACTTCCGGGAATCGTCCGGGAGGTGCGCGCGTCGACTTCGCCGGCATTCGCTCCCGCCGGTGCGTCCGGACTGCGGAGGGGAAGTTGATCGTCGAATGCGATCACTGCCACGCGAAGTACCACTACGACGAGGAGCGGTTTGCGGGAAAGCCCTCCAAGAAGCTGCGCTGCTCGAAGTGCCAGACCATCTTCGAGGTCTTCAACACACGCGCCTACGAGAACCAACCCCCCGTCCGACCCCCGATCCCACCCGACGAGACGATGAGGCGGCGGTCGGGGGACCGTGTCCGCGAGGAGACGCCGCCGAAGAGTCGACTCTCGGCGGCCGCGGGTCCGAAGCCCACGGCACAGCTCAAGCTTCCCACGGACGTGAAGCTTTCCCTGGCGGTAATTGCAGGACCGGATGCGGGGAAGATCTTCGTGGTCGAGAAGCCGCGCGTGGTCATCGGGCGCGAGGACGTGGACTTAGCGCTCGAGGATCCCGAGATATCGCGCCAGCACGCGGCGGTGGAAGTCAGCGGCGAACGGGTGACGGTCGTCGATCTGGGGTCGACGAATGGCACCCTCGTGGGGGATGAGCCGGTGACCGAAGCGCCTCTGGAGAATCAGAGTGAGTTCACGATCGGGGGATCGACTCTGATGCTGATCGTCACGACACTATAGAGTGGGTTTCTGGTTTCTGGGTTACTGGTTCCTGGTTGGGACCAGCACCAGAGACCAGGAACCAGGAACCACAAAATCATGCGCATCGCGGTGGCCATGTCCGGCGGCGTCGACTCTTCGGTGGCCGCCCTTCTTCTGAAGGAGGCGGGGGAGGAGGTCATCGGCCTTTCGATGCAGCTGTGGGATCACTCCGGGGAGGCGGGCCGGAGCGGCCGGTGCTGCACGCTCGACGATCTCGGCGACGCCCGGCGGGTGGCATGGATGCTCGGAATCCGCCATTACGTTCTGAATCTCGAAGAGGAGTTCCGGCGAGATGTGGTGCGGCCCTTCGTGGCTTCCTACCTTGCCGGCGAGACGCCGATCCCATGCTCGGCATGCAACGCCAAAGTGAAGTTCGCGACACTCTGGGACCGCGCGCGGGCGCTGGGATGCGAGGCGGTCGCCACGGGTCACTACGTCCGCGCCGAAAGGGATCCTATTTCGGGGAAAGTATCGCTCAAGAAGGGAATCGATCCCGCCAAGGATCAGTCCTATTTTCTCTATGACTTGACGGCGGAGCAGCTCGATGCGGCACGCTTTCCGGTTGGCGGCCTGACGAAGGAAGAAGTGCGGACCCACGCGCGGCGCGCGAAGCTTCCCACGGCCGACAAGGAGGAAAGCCAGGAGATCTGTTTCGTCCCGGTCGGAACACGTGCCGGAGACTTCGTCGCAAGCCATGCGGAGTCTCTCGGTTTGCCGCCTCCGCCGGCGCGGGGGGCGCTGGAGGATGCGCGCGGAAGGCGGCTCGGCAGCCACGCCGGCCATTTCCGGTTCACAATTGGACAGCGGCGAGGCATCGGCGTCGGTGGTTCGGAGCGCCTCTATGTTCTCTCGGTCGACGCCGCCTCCGGCCGTGTCGTCGTCGGACCGGGACGGGATCTCGAAACACGGGAAGCGTACGTCGGTGATTTGCGACTCGCATCCGGCCTCTCCGGCGAGTCGTTTCGAGCCGCGGTGCGCGTCCGGCACCGCGCGATCGAGGTCCCCGCTGCCGTCTTTCCCGCCGAAGGCGGCACGGCGCGCGTCGTTTTCGATGCGCCGGTCCGCGCCGTCACGCCCGGGCAGTCGTGCGTCTTCTACGAGGGGGAGGTCGTACTGGGCGGGGGAGTCATCCGAAGGGGAATAGGTGAATTGTGATTGGTGATTTGTGATCAGGGCACGACGAGCCGTCCTCTCCCTATTTCGCCGCGATCACCAATCACAAATCGCCAATCTTCTCAGTTGGTGGGCGTATCCGTTACTTCCGCCAGAGGCGTCTGGAAATCCGAGCGGATCTCCCCGTAGTGGCGTTCGTACAGGTCGACGTTCTGCTGAAGCGCGCGAAGCAGCTGCTTGGCGTGGAACGGAGTCGTCAGCATCCGGCACATGACCTTGACGTCCGTGCGGCCGGGCACGGCACGCCCGAAGTCGAAGACGAATTCGGTCGGGTTGTGAAGGATGTTCGCGAAGTTGACGTAGTGCCCTTCGGCGGTGGCTTCGTCGATCGTGATTTTGACGGGCACCGGCTTAGACTCGGACATGGCGGCCTCCGGGACGGAGTCTAACGCGAACGATCGGAGTACACTTCGGTCGACCATGCGAGCCTTCCGGCCCGTCACGCTGATCCTGTTCTTTGCGGCGTCGGGCGCCGTCGGCCAGCAAAGCACCGGGCCAGTTCCCTCGGATCGCTCGCAGCCTCCTAAGCCGCTATCGACCAACCCTCTCATCGTGGAAGCCGACCGGTGGTACGGGCGCCGGCAGGAGGGACGGGTCGGCGCCCGGGCGGCCGCGGGCCCCATCAACCAGGCGATCGCAGGATACGAGGAGGCAGCGCGGGACCCGGACTTCGTCGAGCCGCGCTGGAAGCTCGCCCGGGCTCTCTACTTCAAGGGCATCTACACGGGGCTGGATGAGGATTCGAAGAAGGCGGTGTTCCAGAAGGCCAAGCGCGTCTCCGACGACGCGATCGCGATCCTCGGCGCGAGCCTCGAGAAGCGCGGCATCAAGGGCTTCCTGGATTTTGGGCCCGAGCTTCTGGCGGGCAACCTGAAAGACCGCTCCGACGCCGCGCCGAGCTACTTCTGGGCCGCCGTCTCGTGGGGCGAATGGGCCCTCGCGGTCGGGAAGGTCGAGGCCGCGAAGACGGGCGCCGCCGAGAAGGTCCGCGATGATGGCCTGACCGTGATCGGAATCGATCACGATTTCGAAGAAGGGGGTGGATACCGGGTTGTCGGGCGCCTTCACGACCAGGCACCCTGGATTCCTTTCATCACCGGCTGGGTCTCTCACTCCGAGGCGATCAAGTACCTCCGCCTGGCAATGCAGGTAAACAATCGAAACTTCGTGAACCGTCATTTTCTGGCCGAGGCGCTCTACCACGGCGACGCGAAGGAGCGGGCCGAGGGAATCGCGCTCGAGGAAGCTCTTCTCGCCGACGCACCGTCGCCCCAGCACCTCGTCGAGGAGATCAAGATCCAGGAAGACGCCCGGCAAAACCTTTCGGTCTGGAAGAGAGCTTCGTAGCCCGGGGCCGCTCCGGAAGATCGTGCAGCAGCTCGGTCGCCGTGCGTCCGGTCTTCGGATGCCTCCATTCGGGATCCACTTCCGCGAGCGGCGCCAGCACGAAGCGTCGATTCTCCATGCGCGGATGGGGAAGAATCGGATCGGGCGATGCCCGAATCTCCCCGCCGAGATCCAGGATGTCGACGTCGATCTCGCGAGGGCCGTGGCGGAAGCTCGGCGTGCGGCCGACCCTTCTTTCGACCTCGCGCAGCGCCCGCAGCAGCCGTACGGCCGACCCCTCCCAGGCGATGACGGCGACGGCGTTCCAGAAGTCGGCCTGATCGGTGAAGCTGACCGGGTCGGTTCGGTAGAAAGAGGAGACTCCGAGGACCGGCGCGACGCGCGAGATCTCAACCAGAGCACGCTGGAGGCGCGCCTTTCGGTTTCCCCGATTCGATCCGAGAGAGACGTAGGCGATCCGCGCGCGGGCGACCGGCGCCTCAGTACTCTTCGTCTTCCTCTTCGTCCGCCTCCGGAGGCTCTTCCCCTTCTTCGAACTCGTCGTCGTCGAGATCGGCCTCCTCCGGTTCCGCCGGACCTTCCTCGCCGAACTCGGTTGAGCTCTCATCGGGGATTGGCTCCATCAATACGGCCGATCGACGAGGCGGCCGCGGGACCGGAGGCGCCGCCTCGTCCGATTTCGCGTTCTTCTGGTTTGCGCCGCACTTGGGGCAGATCGCCTCGGGCTTGCCGAGGTTGTAGAACTTCGTGTGACAGTTGAAGCAGTCGTACTTCTTTCCGAGATCGGGCATGTCCTCCTCGAAGGGCGGCCAAACCTAGCACGCGTGTTTTCGGTGGTCAACCGAGAGTCCTTTTCAGCGGCCTGCTAAGATCGCCGCGCATGTCAGAGCGGCGCGCGGCGCTTCTGGTTCTGCTCTCCGGCGCGTTTCTGTGGCCCTTCCCGACAGCGGCACTCGCCCAATTCCCGTGGGCCGGCGCGCGCGCCACCGGCATGGGCGGCGCTCAGGTCGCGGCGGTCAACGACGCGACGGCCGCCTGGTCCAATCCGGCCGCGCTTGGGCGGCTGGATGGCTGGAACGTTCAGCTCCTCGGAGGCGGTCTGGCCGCGAATCGCAATGGTCTGCTCGGCATCGCCGACAGCCTCGCACGCTTCCCCTTCGACGCCATTGCCGACGGAACCCGGCCGGACTTCCTTGCCGGGCTCCTCGACGATCTGGAAAGACTCGCCCGGACGGATACGAGCGTGATCTTCTCCGGCGTCGGAGGACTCGTCGTCTCCCACCGAGGCTTTGCTTTGAGTCTCGGTGTCATCCCCTATGCCGGGATCTATCCGGTGATCGATCTCATCCATGTGATTCCGGGCGCAGGTCCGGACCGGGGACTTCGATTCAACGACTCGGGCGTCTCCTTCACCGGTCTGGAAGCGCGCGAGGTGCGCGTGGCGTACGGCCGTAGCTTTCTCGGTCAGACGATCGAGGCGGGTGGCGCCGTCCGCCTCGTCTTCGGTCGCACCTTCTTTGACCGTTGCTCGGTCTTCGACTGCGGCGGCGAGAACCTCTCGGAGCTCGTCCGGGACGCGTTCCACAAGAACCGCCGCGACTCGACGGACTTCACCTTCGATCTGGGCGCGATCGCGAACCTCGGAATCCTCAAGGTTGGCGTGGTGGGTACCTCGCTCAACGAGCCGGAGTTCGAGGTCGCCGACGTCCCCGGAGCGCCGGGCTCCGTCAAGCTGCCTCGTCAGGTGCGCGGCGGCCTGGCGGTGGAAGCGTTGCCGTTCTTGACGCTCGCCGCCGACGGCGACCTGATCAAGAGCGATACGCTCGCGGCGGGTACACGAAGTCAGCAGTTCTCCCTCGGCGCCGAAGTGCGAATTCCGGCTTTTTCGTTCCGCGGCGGCGTCTACCGCGACTTCGCGGCGACGCAACCGCACTGGGCCTATTCGGTGGGTATCGGATTCGGTACCCCGATCGTCTCGGTGGACGCCTCAATCCTGTTGTCGCCCAAAGGCGGCGTCAATCCGAACTCGCTCGATCGGGAAGACCTTGCGGGATCGGTCGGCCTGCGGCTGCACTTCTAGCCCTCTCTTCTCCTTGTTCCAGATACTCGCCCGCGATTCCGCATCCTCCGCCCGGCGCGGAAGGCTCGTCACCGCTCACGCCGAGATCGAGACCCCCTGCTTCATGCCGGTGGGCACCCGTGGCGCCGTCAAGGGCGTCGCCTTCGACTGGCTCGAGGCCTGGGATTGCCGCGTCGTGCTCGCCAACACCTACCATCTCATGGCGCGACCCAGCCTCGAGACCATCGAGCGCGCCGGGGGGCTTCATGCGTTCATCGGATGGCGCCGCGCGCTTCTGACCGACTCGGGAGGTTTTCAGGTCATGAGCCTGGCATCCCAGCGGCGCATCAGCGAGGAAGGGGTCGAGTTCCGGATTCCCGAGGACGGAACCAAGCATTTCTTGACGCCCGAGCGCGCGATGACGCTGCAGTCGGGATTCGGCGTCGACGTCGCCATGGCGCTCGACGTCTGCGCGCCGTTTCCGTCCGAGCGCACGGAGCTCGAGAAAGCCTGTCGCTTGACGCTCGCCTGGGCGGAGCGCTCGCGACGCTCTTATGAAGGAGCGGGTCTGCTCTTCGGGATCCTTCAGGGAGGAACGCACGAAGACCTCCGCCGCGATTGCGCCGGCCCGCTGGTCGATCTCGACTTTGCCGGCTTCGCCATCGGAGGCGTTGCGGTCGGCGAGTCGAAGGATGCGATTCGTGCGATCACGGAGCTCTCGGCGGGCCTCCTGCCCGATGCGAAGCCGCGCTACCTGATGGGGGTCGGCACGCCGGCGGACCTTCTCGCGTCCGTGCGCTCGGGAGTCGATCTGTTCGACTGCGTCCTTCCGACGCGCCACGGCCGCATGGGGCACGCCTACACGTCGCAAGGGGAGGTCACGATCAAGCACGAACGCTTCAAGGAGGATCTCCAGCCGCTCGACCCGGCCTGCGAATGTCCGGTTTGCCGCCGCCACAGCCGCGCCTATCTGAGAAACCTCTTCGTCCTGAAGGACTTCTCCGCGCCGATGCTGATCTCGATGCACAACGTCTATTTCTACCTCGCCTGGATGCGCACCATTCGAGAGGCGATCTCGGCCGGAGCGCTGGCCACTCTTCGGCCGGCGCCTGAAAAAAAGATCGAATGAACTGCTGTTAGCCTCTGCGCCATGAAAAAGAGGCTGTTGCTCTGCTTCTCCATCGTCCTCGGCCTGGGCGTCCACCTTTCCGCCGAGGACTTCAAGGCCCGGGCCGAGAGGCTCCATCGGTCCGCGATCGTCGTCGACACGCACGAGGACGTGCCCGAGCGGCTCGAGAAGAAGTGGGTGGAGATCAGCGTCCGCCAGTCGGTCGGCCACGTCGACATCCCGCGCTGGCGGGAGGGAGGAATGACGGCGCCGTTTCTCGCAGCCTACGTCAGCGCCGACTACGCCAAGAGCGGCGGGTCGGCGCAGAAGGCGCTCGAGTTGATCGATCTCATCCACCGGCTCGTCGAGGCGCATCCGAAGGACCTCCTCTTCGCGGATTCGGTCGCCGGGATCCGCCAGGCGAAGAGGGACGGCAAGATCGCCGTCTTGATCGGTATCGAGGGGGGGCACGCGATCGAGGACTCGCTCGGCGCGCTCTCCGCCTTCTATCGGCTGGGTGCGCGATACATGACGCTGACGCACACGAACACAAACGACTGGGCCGACTCCTCCGGCTCCTTCTGGAGCGCGGACTTCGACCCGAAGAAGTACCGTGTCCACGGCGGCCTGACGGACTTCGGCAGGCAAGTCATCCTGGAAATGAATCGCCTCGGGATGCTCGTCGACGTCTCCCATGTCTCCGACGACACGATCGCCCAGGTGTTGGAGGTCTCGAAGGCTCCCGTCTTCGCCTCGCACTCCTCCTGTCGGGCGCTGTCGAACATTCCGCGCAATCTCACCGACGATCAGATCCGAGCGATTGCCGCCAAAGGCGGGGTCGTCATGGTCAACGTCAGCTCGATGTTCATCGATCAGAAAGCGGTGGATGCCTACCTGGCGGCGAAGAAGGCTCTCGTTCCGAAGATCGCAGAGGCGCGCGAGCGCCTCAAGGACGATCCGAAGAAGCGGGACGAGGAGATCGCGAAGCTCCTCGAAACGATCCGGTCTCCGCGCGCCGACTGGACTCTCGCGGTCGACCATATCGAACGGGTCCTGAGGATCGGCGGACCGGGCGCGGCGGGACTCGGCACGGATTTCGACGGCATCGAAGATCCTCCCTCCGGGCTCGAGGACGTCTCGAAGCTCCCGAAGATCACCGAGGAACTGTTGCGGCGGGGTCACTCCGAAGAGGAGGTCCGCGGCGTGCTGGCAGAGAACTTTCTGAAGTTCTGGGATCGGGTCGAAGCGGCGAAGAAGGCGATTGAGCCGAGGTCGGAGCCGATTCCATTTTCCAAGCCGAACTTGCCGCCGGTTTCAGGTTCCAAGTTCCAAGTTACAAGTTGGATTCCCGAGTCGGCAACTTGAAACTTGAGACTCGTAACACGTAACCCGTTGATATGATGCTCGCCCGATGCTGATTCAACTTTTGCAGACCACACCGTCGCCGGGAGGCGCCGGGGGTCTCGTTCAGTTCCTCCCGATGATCTTCATCTTCGTCATCTTCTACTTCCTCTTGATCGCTCCGATGCGCAAGAAGCAGAAGAAGACCCAGCAGATGCTTTCGAAGCTGAAGAAGGGGGATGAAGTCATCACCGGCGGAGGGATCTTCGGCCGGATCACGGCGCTCGACGAGGAACGAGGATTCGTCATCCTCCAGATCTCCGACAATACGAAGATCAAGGTGCTGCGCAGCGCGATCTCGGGGCTGGCTGGGGGACCGGAAGCAACCTCAACCGCGGCGGAGACTTAGACAAGTTACAAGCTCCGATTTACGGGTTTCGAGTTGGGACCACCCGCTGGAAATTCGAAAGTAGAAACCCGAGACCCGTTCCGGTAGACTCCGGCGTTCTTTTTGGAGGCGTTTTTGGGAAAGAAGCTTCGCTGGCGCGTCCTCTTGATCCTCGTGGTCGTCGTCGGCGCCATCGCCGGTTACGTGGCCATGGGGTTTACCCACGCTCGCAAGGAATGGACGGGTCCGGGCGGCCCGGCGCTCCGAGACGCCCTGATGAAGGGAATCAAGCTGGGACTCGACCTGCGCGGCGGCATTCATCTCGTGCTGCAGGTCAAGACCTCCGACGCCGTCAAGGCGGAGAGAGACGACGCGGTCGCGCTCTTGAAGAACGAGACGAAGGATCTCACACTCGGCGCGATCGAGATGCCGACGGATTCGTCTTTCACCCTGGCCGTGACTTCGCAGACCGACCAGAGCAAGCTCGAGGAGGCCGTCAAGCGGTTTCTGCCCGATTGGACCTATAGCACGGCCGGCGGCAAGTGGACCTTCACGCTGAAGGAACCCGCGCGGCGGCAGATTGAAGACAGCGCTGTCTCCCAGGCCGTCGAGACGATCCGCAACCGCGTCGACGAGTTCGGCGTTTCCGAACCCCTGATCGCGCGCGAGGGGGCCGATCGGATCCTCGTACAGCTTCCCGGCATCGACGACCCCAAGCGGGTCAAGGACCTGATCAAGAATACGGCTTTTCTGGAGCTCTCTCTGGTGGAGGCCGGACCCTCGACGGAAGCCGCGCTTCTCGCCAACTACCCGGGCGGAAAGCTCCCCGACAACCTGAAGCTCGTCGAGGCCAAGGCCGAAGGGGGAAGCCGTGAGCGTTCCTTCTACATCGTCCGCAAGCAGGCCGTGATCACGGGACGAGACTTGAAGAACGCGCGTCCGACGCAGGGGCAGTTCGGCTCCCACTCGGTCTCCTTCTTCCTGAATGCGGGGGGAGCGCAGAAATTCGGAGCCGCGACGGGCGCCAACATCGGCAAGCGTCTGGCGATCATTCTCGACAACCGGGTGCAGTCGGCGCCGAGCATCAAGGACCGGATCACGGACCAGGGCGTCATCGAAGGCGTCTTCTCCCCGGAGGAAGCCAACGACCTCGCGCTGGTGCTGCGGGCGGGCGCCCTTCCGGCGGGATTGACGTATCTGGAAGAGCGGACGGTCGGGCCTTCGCTCGGCCTCGACTCGATTCGAAAGGGCGTGACGGCGTCGGTCGTGGGGGCGCTCTTCGTCTTCGTCGCGATGGCCGTCTACTATCGGCGGGCGGGTTGGAATGCGGTGATCGCGCTCTTGCTCAACGCGCTTCTCCTCGCGGCGGCAATGTCTCTCTTCGAAGCGACGTTGACGCTGCCCGGCATCGCTGGTTTCATTCTGACGATCGGCATGGCGGTTGACTCGAACGTCCTGATCTTCGAGAGAATCCGGGAGGAGCTGCGCAATGGGCGCGCTCCCCGGGCAGCCATCGAAAACGGTTTCTCCAAGGCATTCGCGACGATCATCGACACGCACGCGACGATCGTCATTTCCGCTCTTTTCCTCTTCCAGTTCGGCACGGGACCCGTCAAGGGCTTCGCGGTCACGCTGATCATGGGCCTGGTGATCTCCATGTTTACGGCGGTCTTCGTGTCGCACACGATCTTCGAGCTCGAGTACGGCCGGCGTCCGCACATCGATGCCGTGTCCATCTAGCAGGAAGAGCCATGGAACTTTTTCGCCAGACCAACATCGACTTCCTCCGGTACAAGTGGTGGGCGATCGGCGCGTCCTGGGCTCTGATCCTGGTCGGTTTGTTCACCATCTTCGTTCAGAAGGGGCTGAAGTTCGGCATCGACTTCGCCGGCGGAACCGCTATCGCGGTTCGGTTCAGCGATCGGCCCGACATCGACCGTCTGCGCAAACTCCTCGACGGCGCCAACCTCGGCGAGATCGGCATCCAGCGTTACGAGGAGCCCGAGAAGAACGAGGTCTTGATCCGCGTCCAGCAGCAGGCAAAGGAAGGACGAGACGTCGCGGGGGACGTCCTACGGATCCTGCGACAGGGCCTCCAGGCGCCGACGGATCCGAATAAGATCGACATCAACACCGAAGGCAAAGCGACACAAGGGGCGCGGCTCGCGGCGGCGGACCCGGACCACGTGGCGGGCCGCTCCGATGTCAACGCCTCCGCGTACTACGCGCAAGCCGCCGAGCGAATCATCGCGAAGAGGTCGCAGCTGGGACTCTTCCGGTCGGCGGCCGACGTCAACGGCGTGGCGGGCGTTTCCTCCGCGGTGAAGTCCTGGTTCCAGACGAACGCTTATTCCGGCCCGTTCGTCCTGCTTTCGGCCGAGAACGTCGGTCCCCAGGTCGGAGCCGATCTGCAAAAGAAGGCGCTTCTGGCGGTCATCTGGTCTTCGATCGGAATGCTCGCCTACGTCGCCCTGCGCTTTCGGTCGCTGCCCTTCGGAGTCGGGGCCGTCGTCGCCACCGTTCACGACACGCTGATCACCGTCGGACTGCTCGCGCTCCTCGGCCGGGAGTTCAACCTGGTCGTCGTCGCGGCGCTGCTGACGCTCGTCGGCTACTCCATGAACGACACCGTCGTCGTCTATGACCGCGTTCGCGAGAATCAGAGAACACCCAAGAAAGAGGCTCTCGAGGCGGTCATCAACCGCTCGATCAACCAGACACTTTCCCGGACCATCCTGACGGCGGGAGCCACGATGCTCGTCGTGATCGCTCTCTACTTTCTCGGCGGAGAGGTGCTCAACACGTTCGCCCTGACGCTGATCATCGGCATCATCATCGGCACCTACTCCTCGATCTACGTCGCGGCCGCGATCGTCGTCATCTGGAAGGACTTCAGGGGGCGGCGACGGCTGGCCGCCGTGCCCTCCCCCCCCAAGGCGGCGCCTCCGGCTTCCGTTCCCTCGTCTCCCGCTTCGGCGCCAACGGCCAAGCCGCCGGCCAAGAAGAACAAGCAGCGGCGGTAGCCGTAAGACTTACGATCCCCGGCCTCCCGCGTTACTCTTGTTCCCGTCATGATCCACTTCGAGGAGATCCTCGAGAAGGTCGAGGGGTACAACCCGCACAGTGATCAGGACCTGCTGCGCCGCGCCTATGTCTTTTCGGCGCGCGAGCACAAGGGCCAGGTGCGCCGCTCGGGGGAGCCGTACCTGGTACACCCGCTCAACGTCGCCTCGATCTTAGCCGACCTGAAAGCCGACGATGTCTCGATCGTCGTGGGTCTGCTGCATGATGTCCTCGAGGACACGCTCACCACCAAGGAGTCGATCTCTCAACAGTTCGGCGGCGAGGTCGCGGAGCTGGTCGACGGCTTGACGAAGATCGGCAAGTTCTCCTACGTCTCCCGCGAAGAAGAGCAGGCGGAGACCTTCCGCAAGATGATCCTGGCGATGGTATCTGACCTGCGCGTCGTGATGGTCAAGCTCGCCGACCGCCTGCACAACATGCGGACGCTCGGTTTCCTTCCGGAGGCCCGGCGGCGGGAGATCGCGCGGGAAACGCTGGACATCTACGCGCCCATCGCAAACCGGCTCGGCATGGGAAGCGTCAAGGGGGAGCTCGAGGACTTGGCTTTCCTCAACCTCGAGCCGGAGGAGCACGCGCGCGTCGCCCGCGAAGTGGCGCGCCGCATGAAGGTCTCGGAAGGAATGATCGAAGAGATCCGTCGGCGCATCGAGGCGCGCTTGTCCGAGTCGGGCGTCGCGGCCGAGGTCTCGGGGCGGATGAAGCGCTACTACTCGATCTGGTTGAAGATGAAGCGAACGGGTGTGGACGTCGCGCAGCTCTACGACATCCTCGCGTTCCGCATCGTGACGGCCGACACGCGGGATTGCTACGCCGCGCTCGGAATGGTCCATCAGCTCTGGCGTCCCGTTCCAGGACGGATCAAGGACTACATCGCGATGCCCAAGCCGAATTTCTATCAGTCGCTTCACACGACCGTAATCGGTGAGACGGGTCAACCCTTCGAGATCCAGATTCGGACGCGCGAGATGGACTTGATCGCCGAGCGCGGAATCGCCGCGCACTGGAAGTACAAGGAAGGCCGGCTCGGTCCCCACGCCGACGACGCGCGGTTCCAATGGCTGCGACAGCTGGTGGACTGGCAGAGCGAGGTTTCCGACCCCCGGCAGTTCCTGTCGTCGCTGAAGGTCGACCTGTACCCGGACGAGGTGTACACGTTCACGCCGAAGGGCGAGGTCTTCGCCTTCCCGCGCGGCGCCACGCCGATCGACTTCGCGTATCGCGTCCATACGGACGTCGGGCATCGTTGCGTCGGCGCCCGCGTCAATGGGAAGCTCGTTCCCCTCCGGACGCCTCTCGCGAGCGGAGACATCATCGAGATCCTGACCTCTCCGACCCAGACTCCCTCGCGCGACTGGCTTTCTTCCGTCGCCACGAGCCGCGCCCGACACAAGATCCGCCATTTCATTCACGAGCAGGAGAAGCTGCAGGCGGTGGAGCTCGGCCGGCGGCTTCTGGAAAGGGAGCTCAAGAAGTTCAAACGGACGATCAAGAAGCTGGATCAGGATGGCAGCCTCGCGCGAGAGCTTCCGCAGTGGGGATTCTCGAAGCCGGAGGATCTCTTCGCGGCGATCGGCTACGGGAAGCTCTCCCCCCGCAACGCCCTCGAGCGTTTCGTTCCGGCCGAGGAGCTGGCGCGTCCCGAGCCGGCGAAGAAGGAGTCCGCGGTCTCCCGGGTCGTTCGCAAGATCCTGCCGTTCGGCGTACCGGACATCGTCGTCGTGGGGCACAACGATTTGCTCGCGACGCTGGCCAAGTGCTGCAATCCGGTTCCCGGCGAGAAGATCATCGGCTACATCACGCGGGGCCGCGGCGTCTCGGTGCATTCGGAAAGCTGCCCCAACGTGAAGAACCTCCTCTACGACCCGGAGCGGCAGATCGACGTGGCCTGGGCGGGCGAGAAGCACGCCTCCTACGCGATCGAGTTGGAGGTCGTCACGGAGGACCGGCCGGGCCTTCTCGCCGACGTCACGCAGGCGATTGCCGGAGAGGGATCGAATATCCGGCGCATCGAAGCCCGCGTCGAGGAGATGAAAGAGGCGTACGTGTCGGTCTCGCTGGAAACGTCAGACTTGAAGCAGCTCGAGAAGATCGTCAGCCGCATCCGCGCCGTCAGCGGTGTGCGCGACGTCGTGCGAAAGTACAACGTGCCGAAAGCGGGGGAAAGGGAGTGAGGAGTCGGTAGTTGGTAGTCTGTAGTCGGTAGTCCGAGTCGGTGGGTCCCAACTACTGACTACCGACTACCAACTAATCAGGCGGTCTTCCGTCGCGGCGCCGGCTTAACGACCTTTCCCGATCGTATACAGCGCGTGCAGGCCGAGACACGCCGCGTGACGCCGTTGACGACCGTCCTCACCGTCTTCAGGTTCAGATGCCACTTGCGGTTGGAGAGGTTGTGCGCGTGGCTGACGCGGTGCCCCGTCATCGGGATCTTTCCGCAAAACTGGCAGTGCTGGGCCATCGATCTCCTCGTCTCGGCCCCTTGGCCGAAAAAACCCGCGGAGCCTACACCCGGCGCCTTCGCAAGGCAAGAAAGAACAGCTGTCCATTTCTCGCCGACCTGTCCAAGAGGGTTAAGTCTTTGCACGGCGGATGGTTTAGCGCCTTTGAACCCTTGACTAGGGAAAAACCTTTTGCTATTTTGACAACCAGCCGAAATAACCATAGGTCAAAGCCCGTAACCGTCTTCATTTTTTCGGTGGGGCGAAGCGTGCTGTTCAGAAAGACCAAGAACCTGGTAGGTCTGGACATCGGGTCCTCGGCGATCAAACTCGTCGAACTCAAGGACTCGAAGGGGGGAGGCTATCGCCTCGTCAAGACGGGGCTGGAGTCCCTCTCCCCGGAGGCGATCGTCGACGGCGCGATCATGGATTCCTCGCTTGTGGTCGACACGGTCAATCGAATCGTGTCGTCCTTGAACGTCCGGAACCCCGAGTTCGGCACCTCGCTTTCGGGGCACTCGGTCATCATCAAGAAGATCTCGCTGCCGGCCATGTCGCCCGAAGAGCTTGCCGAGTCGATCCGCTGGGAAGCCGAGCAGTACGTTCCCTTCGACATCAACGACGTCAACCTGGACTACGTCGTGCTGGAGTCGGGGGGCGGCGAGACCATGGACGTCCTGCTCGTCGCGGTCAAGAAGGACAAGATCGGCGATTACACGAGCGTGATTACTCAGGCAGGCAAGACGCCCGTGCTCGTCGACGTGGATGCCTTCGCCCTTCAGAACGCCTACGAGGCGAATTACCCGATCGAGCCCGGCCGCGTCGTCGCCTTGGTCAACATCGGCGCCTCGGTGACCAACGTCAACATCCTCTCCGGCGCGAACACGATCTTTTGGCGCGACATCTCTTTTGGGGGCAACCAATACACCGACGCGATCCAGAAGCAGCTTTCGCTCTCCTTCGACCAGGCCGAGGCCTTGAAGAAGGGGGAGAAGACCGGCGATCATTCTCTCCAGGACATTCTTCCAATCCTCCGATCGGTGTCCGACGATCTGTCGCAGGAGCTCCAGAAGACCTTCGACTTCTTCCTCGCGACCACGTCGACCGAAAAGATCGACCAGCTTTTCGTCTCCGGAGGATCCTCGCGCGTCGTCAATCTGGACACCCAGCTCAAGGAGCGATTCGGGATCCCCGTCGAGATCCTCAATCCGTTCCGCCAGATCGACATCGCGGGAGCGACGGTCTCGGGTGAGTGGCTGACGGACAACGCACCGAGTCTGGCGGTGGCCGTCGGGCTGGCGATCCGGCACGTCGGGGACGAAGCGGCTTGATCAGGATCAACCTTCTCACCGAGGCCAGGGCCGCCGCCGCCAAGAAGAAGGGCCCGGCCCTCCCGACCGGTGCCAAGCTCAACAACCTGCTGTTGGTCGGGGGCCTCGCGCTCGGCCTGATCTACATCGGCACGATGGCCCTGGTTCTGACCTCCAAGCGGCGCCACCTCGACGAGGAGATCGGAAAGGCGAAGGAAGAAGTCGCTCGCTTGAAGTCGATCATCGACGAGGTCAAGGGCTACGAAGACAAGAAGAAGAGCCTCGAGGAGAAGATCTCCCTCATCAACAACCTGAAGACCAATCAGAAGGGGCCCGTGCGCCTGATGGACGAAGTCTCCAAGGCGCTTCCGGATCTCGTCTGGTTGTCGGAACTGCAGGTTCAGGGCAACCTCTTGACGCTCAAAGGCCGAACGCTCTCCCCGAACGCCGTCGCCACCTACCTCGAGAACCTCAAGAAGAGCCCGTACTTTGCGGAGCCGGTCTTCAAGAACTTGGGACGTGAAGCCGGCCCGCAGGGCATCTACGCTTGGGAGATGACGGTGATTTTCACGCACGGCAAACCGCCGGGCCCACCGGTCGCGGCGGGAGCCGCTGCGCCGGCGCCGCAGGCAAACCCGGCAGGCGCGGCCGGAAGGCCGGGGACATAGCCATGGCGGTATTTGGAATCAACGTCGAAGAGAAGCGCTGGTATTACGCGCTGGGCATCGGCCTGCTGGTCGGCATCATCCTGGCGGGTCTGGTCCATTGGTTCTGGTTCAAGCCGCTCAACCAGGAGATCCAGGCCAAGAGGGTCGAGCTCGAGGGGCTGAATCAAGAGATCGCCAAGGGACGCGCCGCCGAGCGCAAGCTCTCGCAGTTCCGCGAAGAGGTCAAACGGCTCGAGCTGGAGCTCGGCAAGCTCCTCCAGATTCTTCCTTCCAAGCGGAACACGGAAGAGTTGATCAAGCGGATCGAGACCCTGACGCGCCAGGGAGATTTCACGTTGAAGAAGTTCACCCCCGGTGACTTCGTTCAGAAGGATTTCTATGCGGAATGGCCGATCGACATCCAGGTCGAAGGCACGTATCACAACCTCGCGCTGTTCTTCGACCGGATGAGCCGTTTCTCGCGCATCGTCAACGTCGAAGACTTGAGAATCGGCTCCTTGGCCGACGTGCCCGGTAAGTCGATCGCCTCCCAGTTCGTGGCGAAGACCTTCATCTACACCGGCGACGAGACCGGGCAGCAGACCGCCGCCCAGGGCCTGCCGCCGGGCCAGCTTCCCGCGGCGCAGCCGGGCACGCCAACGCCGAAGCCTCCCGCCGCAAAGGCGCAGACCCTCAAGGAAAGGGCGGAAGGGCGAGGTGTCGAATGAGACCCGCCCCGGGGATCGCCCTCTTTCTGCTTGCGGCGGCTGCCGCGAAGGCGCAGGCACCGGCCAAACCCGCCGCCACGCCGATACCGACGCCGCAGGCCGTGATCGCGCCGGTGCCGGAATCGCCGGGCCAATCGCTCATCGAGCAGGAGGAGTCGGCCCTCTCCGGCCGCGCCTACTCGTACGACCCGGCCGGGCGCCGCGATCCGTTCCGCTCCCTCCTCGTGCGGGAGCAGAGCCGCGGTGGTCTCGAGAGACCTCCGGGCATCGCCGGGATCTCGATCGACGACCTCGTCGTGCACGGAATCTGGAAGACCCGATCGGGCTATGTCGCCCAGATCCGAGCCACGGACAACAAGAGCTACTTGATCCGCGCGGGCGATCTCCTCTACGACGGCGAGGTGATCCGCGTGGGGCCAAACGAGGTGTCGTTTCGGCAGAACATCAACGATCCGCAGAGCGTGAAGCCATTCCGAGAAGTGACCAAACAGCTGAACGCGACGGTCAGGCAGTGAGATCTCGCTGAGCATGGTTTTCCGCGTGACGGGAGGGACGATGCGAATGGCATTTAGAGGAACCGCGACGGCAACGGCGCTCGCGCTGACATGGGCGGCGGCCGTGGGCTGCTCCTCGAGGGGACAGAGGGCGCACAGCGCCGCGGAAGCTGCCGTGGCCGTGTCGGCGGCGCCATCATCCCCGGCACCGGCAGCCTCGACCGCACCCGGCGTTTCGGCCAAGATCACGCTGGCCGCGTTCAATGAAGATTCCGACGGCGCGCGTGTGGTGCTCTCGGCAAGCGCGCCCCTGCTCTACACCTCCTACGAGCCCCGTCCGGACCTGCTGATCGTGGATCTCCGGGACGCCGGGATGGCCGACAATTTCACGGCACCGCACGCCTCCGGAGGCCTGGTCGAATCGATCCGGTTTGAACAGCTCGAGGAGCTCGGCAAGCGGCTGACCCGGTTGTCGATCGCCCATCGTCCCGAGGCCAGAGCCGACGTTCGTTCCGTGGGTCAGGGCTTGGCGATCGCCTTCAGCGGCGCGCCGACGATCGCGGCGGCCGAGCCGGAGAACCTCCCCGAGCCGGCCCCGGCCGGATCCGCGTCGCCGGCGCCCCCCGCGCAACCCGTCATGACGGCCCCTCTCGCGGCAGCGCCTGCTTCGGCCACGGCTCGCGGCGAGATGGCGCATGTGCTGGAAAAGGTGGTCGCGGAGACGCGCGACGGGCGCGTGGCGATCACCCTTATCGGCGACGGTTGGTTCTCGCCGAAAGACTTCGCACTGCAGAATCCGCCCCGGGTCGTCGTGGATCTGCCGGGCATCAAGAATGACGTTCGCCAGCGGACGATCGCCGTCAAGAGCGATCTCGTCTCGCGTGTTCGAGTCTCGCAGTTCCAGACTTCTCCCGAGTTCGTGACGCGCGTCGTGGTGGATCTGACCCGCCCCATGCCGCACTCGATCGAGCCCGACGGCGAGCGGCTCGCGGTGATCGTTGGCCCGACCGAGACCCCTCGCGAGGCGCGGAATCCGACGAGGGATGCGCCGTCCACCACGACCCTGGCGTCCGCCTCGGAGCCGCCGGCGCCGGTAGCGTCGACCAGCCCGCCCTCGCCCCCGCCCGTCACAACCGAGACGTCGGAAGCGGCAACGGCCGTGGCTCCGCCGGCGGAAGCCCCGACGTCGACTCCTTCCATACCCGCCATCGTTGAGAAGACCGGCCCGGCTCCGGTCGAAGCCCCGGCGACCGCCGTCTCTGCGCCGGTCGAGACCGCGCCGGTTCCGTCTTCGGAGGCCCCCCATCGGGACGCCGTTGCGGAACGGCCGGCCGTGAAGCCCGCCGCGAACCCGGCGCAGGCGGCGTCTCCGGCGTCAGCGCCGCCTGAGGCTCATGCGGTTGTCGCCGTGGCGACGGCCAAGCCGGCGCCCGTCCGCACGACCGCCAAGGCGCCGAAACAACCCTCCTCGCGCGGCGACGCGCTCTTCGAGGCAGCCGCGGCTCAGCTCGATCAGGAGCAGGCGGCTCGGCCGGAGGCCGGCACGGCGTATCGGTCCCGAACGATCTATGAGACGCAGACCCAGTTCACCGGCGAGCCGATCTCGCTCGACCTGAAGGACGCCGACATCAAGGACGTCTTTCGAACGATCTCGCAACTGACGGGCTTGAACATCGTGATCGACCCCGAGGTCCGCGGCACGGTGACCGTTCAACTCGAGGACGTCCCGTGGGACCAGGCTCTCGACCTGATCTTGAAGCAGAACAGCCTCGGTTACGTGCTCGAGAACAACATCATGCGCATCGCCACGACGGCGAAGCTGCAGGCCGAGGAAGGGGATCGGGCCCGCCTGGCCGAGGCGCGGCAGGCCGCCGAGCCCACACGGACGGTCATCAAGAAGCTCTCGTACGCGAAGGCCGGCGAAATCACGCCGACGCTTCAGAGCGTGATGTCCAAGCGCGGCTCGATTGTCATCGACGCGCGGACGAATACGCTGATCATCCGGGAGATCCCGACGTACCTGCCTGCGGTGCTTCAACTCATCGAGAACCTGGATACGGCGACGCCTCAGGTGGTCATCGAGTCGCGGATCGTCGAAACGACCAAGAGCCTCGGCCGCAGCCTCGGCATCAACTGGAGCGTCAACGGCGTCGCGGATGTGGCGCACGGCAACACCACGAACCTCATCTTCCCCAACAGCGTCAGCGGCGGCCTGAACATCGGCCTCGGCAACGGTCCGACGGTGGCGTCGCTGGTGCTCGGCAACATTCTCAATACCTTCAACCTCGACATTGCCTTGACCGCCGCCGAAAACCAGGGCCTGCTCAAGATCATCTCGTCCCCGAAGGTCACTTCGTTGACGAACACGCCCGCCCTCATCCAGTCGGGCGTGCAGATTCCGGTCCAGACGACCGTCAATAACACGACGACCGTCATCTACGTCGATGCGACTCTGAAGCTCGACGTGACTCCGCAGATCACCGCCGAGGGAACCATCATGCTGACGGTCAACGTCAGCAAGCGCGAGCCGGCGGTCGCCTTGAACCTCTCGCTCGGCCAGAACGTTCCGTTGACGATCCGGGAGTACCGCGGCCAGGTGCTGGTGAAGGACGGCGGCACGACGGTCATCGGCGGCATCTTTCAGATCAACGATCAGGACCAGAACAACATGATTCCGGGACTCTGGAAGATTCCGGTTCTGGGCAACCTCTTCCGCAACAAGACGCGGACCGAGAAACATGATGAGCTGCTCATCTTTATCACTCCCCGAATCCTTCGGTCGTAAAGGGAGAATGCGCATGAAGATCAAAGCCGTCGCCGCCATTGCCCTGCTCGCCGCCGTGGGCCTCGTCGCGGCGTGCACGAACAAGGAGGGCGAGAGCGAAGCTCCCGTCTTCATCACGGTGAGCATGGACCTGCAACCGGGGTTCATCGATGTCGGCACGCCGGCACCCGTCCAGATCCAGACGATCACGCTCAGCTCGCACCTGAAAAACGCGAACGCGACGGATCCTCAGCATTTCGCCGACGCGCAGATCAACAGCTACACGGTTTCCTTCCGCCGGACCGACGGGGGGACTCTCGTTCCTCCCCTGCAGACCTTCGGAGCGGGCGTGCTCGTGCCATCGGCGGGGACCGCGACCCTCAGCAATTTTCCGGTGCTGGCGGCGTCTGCCCTCCAGGGTACCCCTTTCGATCAGCTTCTTCCCTTCAATGGCGGCATCGACCGGGAGACCGGCAGGGACGAGATCGACACCGCGTTCGACATCACCTTTTTCGGAAGCACGGCCTCAGGCTTCCGCGTCCAGAGCCAGACCGCCAGCGGAATCTTGCTTTTCCGGTTCGTCGCGTCTGCGGCCGGGAGAACGGCCAAGTAAGGGGGATCCATGCGCCGGATAGCCATCGCACTCATCCTTGTCGCGCTGATCGCGGGCATGTATGCCTGTTCGGCGGACGCGCCGACCGCTCCCCGCGGCGGCGGCGGCGGCACGCCCTCGAGCGCGCTGCAGATCCAGCTCTTCACGAACAACGCGAACCCGCCGGCCGGGACCTGCACGCTCATCGAAGCGGTGGTCACGCTCAACGGTTCGCCGGTGCCGAACGGCACGGGCGTGGCGTTCTCGACGGATTTCGGATCCTTCTCCCAGAACGGATTGCCGCTCGTCTCGGTCGTGACGACGAATGGAAACGCAGTGACGGCGCTCTGCGGCCCCTCGGCGGGCACCGCGAACGTGAGGGCGTCCGCCACGGTCAACGGCAGGTCGGGGTCGGCCACGATCGTCATCGTCTTCCAGGCCGGTTCGGGAACGCTCCCCTTCGTCTCCTCCTGCAGCCCGAGCTTCGGGCCGAAAGAGGGGGGGACGAGCCTGACCCTGAACGGTGGCCGCTTCTTCGGAACCGTGAGCACGACGCGCGTCCAGTTCACGGCCAACGGCATCACCCGGGATGGCATCGTGACGTCGGTCACGGCAAACCAGATCGTCGTCCAGACGCCAGGCTTCCCCGAGCTCGGCGCGCCGACCGTTCTGGCGAACATCACCTTGACCCTGGGCACCAACCTGGCGACCCCGGTCGTCCTTTCGCTTCCGAACTGCTTCGCCTTCGGCGCCGCCTCGGCGGGCACGCCGACGATTGCGTCGATCCTGCCGGCCTCGGGCACCAATGAAGGAAACACGCGAGTGACGATCGTGGGCTCCGGCTTCTCGACTGCCGGCGTCCAGGTCTTCTTCGGCGCGGTCGAGGCGACGGTCGTCTCGGTCTCCTTCAACCAGATCGTCGTGCTGTCCCCGCCGGCGTTCGGCGCGGGCGTCGGAAATCTCAACCAGACCGTGCCCGTGACGGTCAGGAACATCGCGTCCGGCGTCGTCTCGAACCCCGTTGATTACACGTACACGCCGGCGCTCCGTCTCACCTCCATCGCTCCTTCGGAGGTTCCGTCCAACGGTCCGTTCCCGCACGTCACGATCCACGGGCAGGGCTTCCAGGCGCCGGTCGCGGTCGTCCTCGCCGGACGGCCCGCGCAAGTCGTCTCCGTCTCGGCAACCGAAGTCGTGGTCATCCCGACCGGCGTCCTTGTCACCGATTGCACAGACGTCTCCGGACCCGTCGTCGTGACGAACATCAACTCGGGGGACACCGCTAGCGGGCTGAGCTTCCTCTACCTGGTCAGGACCTTCGCGCCTTCGCTGTCCTTCAGCTCGCCGAGCTCCGGCGACGTGTCCGCGGGAACCGTCACGGTCAGCCTCTTCGGCTCGAACCTCTCCAGCGTTACGAAGGTCACGTTCGGCGGCCGCGCTGCATCCTTCTCGATCGTGAGCGATACGCAGATCGACGCAATCGTTCCCGACAACTTCGCGAGCCCGCCTGCTTGCCCGGCGGGCGTCCCCGCGGGCACGGAGACGAAGGTCGAGGACGTCGACATCGTCGTCACGTCGGACACCGGATGCAGCTCGACCCTCACCAAGGCGTTCACCTACTTCCTGCCGTGCACCGTGCCGCCGACGCCGACTCCGTAGAGGATTCCGCCGCCCCCTTCGGGGGGCGGCGGCCAGGTTTTCACATTGGCTGAATCAACGGCCGAAGCCCGAATCCGCGACCTCGAGCGCCGGCTGGACATGGATCCCGGCTCGCGGCTCTTCGTCTCCCTGGCCGAGGAGTACCGCAAGCTCGGGCGAGTCCGCGAGGCCCTCTCGGCGCTCCAGAAAGGCTTGCTCGCGCATCCGAGCTACGTCGCGGCTCAGGTCGCTCTGGGACGCGCCTACCTCGAAGCGAACCAGACGACCGACGCCATCGCGACGTTCACGAAGGTCCTCGTGGCGGATCCGGGTAACCTGGTCGCATCCAAGTCGCTCGCCGACGTCTATCTCTCGCGCGGCGACAACCTGGAAGCTCTCAAGAAGTACAAGCTCTACCGCGCCCTCTCCGGAGACAAGAAGGTCGACGAGGCGATCGCCCACCTGGAGACGCTGGTCGCTCCGCGCCCCGTGACGCCCTCGAAGGTGGTCGCGCCGGTGGAACCTCCGCCCCCGCCGCCAAGCTTTCAGGAGACGGACAAGAGTCAGCGCCGTCCGCTTCCTCGGATGCCGGCATCCGACGCGGAGCCATTGTCGGATCCGTTCGACGTCACGTCCGTGGCGTTCGAGATGGGCGAGGACTCGGGCACGGAGGGAATCGTCGAGGGTCCGTTCTTATTCCCCACGCGCGACGTGCCGCTGGCGCCGGAACGGCCGGCAGCGGTCTCCGCCCCGGCGCCTGCGCCTCCCGCCGAGTCGCCGGAGCCAGCGAAGCCGACCGGCCGGGCGCTCGCCGACCTCTATTACGCGCAGGGTCACTACGCGGAGGCTCTACAGATCTATGACGATCTGGTGACGCGACATCCCTTCGACGACGACCTGCATCGGATGCGTCGGGACGCCGAGGCGCGGCTGCTGCCGGCCGGCTCGACCCCCGAGGGCACCGCCGCCGATCCTGGGCTCGGGAGGCGGCTCGCGCGGATTCGCGCGCTCAAACAGTGGCTTTCCCGGGTGCAGGCCGGATAATCTCCGACCCGGACCGTGACATCATCCGGGTCTCCATGAACGTCTTTCAGGACACTCTCCGGCTCATCGCCGAGCGGGTGGAAGGAACCCGGGCGGTCTCGCTCGTCGGAGTCGATGGCATCGCCATCGACTCCTATGTCAGCGCCGAGGGTCTCCCGATGGAATCGCTGGCGGCAGAGGCGGGCGCGCTCGTCAAAGCCGCCCGGGCGGCCGGGGCGCTGACCGACCACGGCGCACTACAGCAGGTGACCGTGGCCTCGGATGGGGCCGTCACCGTCGTCTCCCGCGTGACCGAGGAGTATTATCTGCTCCTGTCATTGGCCCGGGACGGCAACTTCGGCCGGGGCCGCTTCGAGCTGAAGAAGGCGGCCGCCGCGCTCGAGAAGGAGCTCTTGTGAGCCATGCTCTCGCTTAAGGAGATCCGCGAACTCATCGACCTCGTCACCGAGCGCGGGCTTTCGGGGCTCGAGATCGAGCGAGCTGGCTTTCGGCTCCGCATCGACGGCCGGCGTCCCGAGGCGCCGGCTCCGGCGGCGGAGCGCCCCGAACCCTCCCAATCCCTCTCCGCGCCGCGGCTGGCCGCGGCTCCTCCTCCCGAAGAGCCCGCCGAGGAAGAGAACATGCACCTCATCACGTCGCCGATCGTCGGGACCTTCTATCGGTCCCCCTCGCCGGAGGCCGATCCGTTCGCCCAGGTTGGCGAGCGAATATCCAAGGGCAAGATCCTCTGCATCATCGAGTCGATGAAGCTGATGAACGAGATCGAATCGGATGTCGACGGCGAGGTCGTGGCGGTGTATGCGCGAAACGGTCAGCCCGTCGAGTACGGAGAGAAACTGTTCGCGATCCGGCTGGCCGCCTGATCGCCGCATGTTTAAGAAGATCCTGATCGCCAATCGCGGCGAGATCGCTCTCCGGATCATTTCCGCCTGCCGAGAGCTCGGTATCCAGACCGTCGCCATCTACAGCGAGGCGGACCGCGAGGCGCTGCACGTCCGCTACGCGGATGAGGATGTCTGCGTCGGTCCGTACCCATCCGCCGCGTCATACCTGAACATCTCCGCGATCGTATCGGCGGCGGAGATCACCGAGGCCGACGCAATCCATCCCGGCTACGGGTTCCTCTCGGAGAATGCCTACTTCGCCGAGATCCTTCAGGATTGCCACATCGCTTTCATCGGCCCCTCCCCCGATGCCATCCGGAAGATGGGGGACAAATCGCTCGCGCGCCAAACCGTGGCCGCGGCGGGCGTGCCGACCGTGCCGGGCTCGCCTGGACCGCTCGAGTCGGTCGACGATGCGCTGGCGTTTGCGAAGAAGGCGGGCTATCCCGCGATTCTGAAGGCTTCCGCCGGAGGCGGCGGCCGCGGGATGCGGGTGGCGCGCGATGAGCGCGAGCTCGCGCAGGCGTATGAGACGGCTCGCAACGAGGCAGAGAAGGCCTTCGGGAATGCCGAGGTGTACCTCGAGAAGTATCTGGAAGATCCTCGCCATATCGAGTTCCAGGTCTTCGGCGACGGGCGCGGGAACGTGCGCCATCTGGGAGAGCGGGAATGCTCGATCCAGCGTCGGCACCAGAAGCTCATCGAAGAAGCCCCATCCACAATCATGGACGAGGAGCTTCGCCGGCGAATGGGGGAGGCCGCCATCGCGGCGGCAAGTTCGGTCGGCTATACCAATGCCGGGACGGTGGAGTTCCTGCTCGATGCCGACGGCCGGTTCTACTTCATGGAAATGAATACACGTCTCCAGGTCGAGCATCCGGTCACCGAGGAGGTCACGGCGCTCGACCTCGTCAAAGAACAGATCGCCGTGGCCGCGGGAGCGCCGCTCTCTTTCGCCGAGCACGACATGTCCCCCCGCGGTCACGCGATCGAGTTTCGGATCAACGCCGAGGACCCCGTTACCTTCGCGCCGTCGCCCGGACGGATCGCGTCGTTTCACCCTCCGGGGGGCCTGGGCGTCCGCGTCGACACGGCGGCCTACCAGGGCTACCTGATTCCGCCTTACTACGACTCGCTCATCGCCAAGCTGATCGTCTGGGGGCGCGACCGCGAGGAGGCGATCAGACGCGGACGGCGAGCCCTCGATTTCTTCGTGATCGAGGGGGTCAAGACGACCATTCCCTTGCATCGCCGCATTCTGGACGATCCCGATTTCCAGACCGGGAAACTCTCCACGCAGTTCATGGAGCGCTTCGCGGCCAGAGCGTAAGCATCGCTTGAGACCCCCGCTCGCTCCGGTTTACGCCATCACCGATCGCGCGGTGAGCGGAATCGCCGACGTCTCCGAGATCGCGCGCCGGCTACTCGCCGTCGGCGTGCGGTGCCTTCAGGTCCGCGAGAAGGGGATGGCCGACAGGGAGCTCCTCCGAACCGTGGAAACCGTCGGAGCGCTCGGTCGCGAGAGGCGCGCGACGGTGCTCGTCGACGACCGTGTCGACGTTGCGCGGATCGCGGGCGTCGGCGTCCATCTCGGTGAAGAGAATCTGCCCGCCGCCGAGGCCCGCGCAATCCTGGGGCCCTCGCCCTGGATCGGGGTCTCGACGCACGAGGAGGCAACGGCTCGCCGGGCCTTCGGCGACGCCTCGGCGGACTATGTGTCGTTCGGCCCGGTGTTTGAAAGCGCGACCAAGACGGGGCGTCCCGCGCAAGGCCTCGGCGAGCTTCGCCGCGTGGCGGCGTCGAAGACGAAGCCGCTCGTCGCCATCGGCGGCATCACGCCGGAGGTTCTGGACGCCGTTTGGGACAGTGGGGCCGACTCGGCCGCGATGATCGGCGGCCTGCTTTCCGGCGGACGGATCGAAGAGAACGCGCGAAGGGCGCTCGATCTCGCGCGCCGCCGCCGGAGGCCGGGCCGGATCTATCTCGTCGGGTTCATGGGAAGCGGAAAGACGGCCGTGGGCCAGCGGCTGGCCGAGCGGCTCGCCATCCCGTTCGTCGATCTCGATGCGGAGATCGAGCGAACCTCGGGGAAGACGATTCGCGCACTCTTCGAGGAGTCCGGTGAGGCGGCCTTTCGCGAGCGGGAGGCCGCCTTTCTCGACGGGACCGAATTGCTGACGCAGGCGGTCGTCGCGACGGGCGGAGGATGCTTCGTCCGGGAGGGCAACCGCGACCGCATCGCGCGCCTGGGAACCTCGGTCTTCCTCGACGTGTCTCTCCCGACGGTACGCGAGCGACTGGCGGGAAAGACCGATCGTCCTCTTTTCCAGAGCGTCGAGCAGCTCGAACAGCTTTTCGCGGAGCGAGCGCCGTTTTATAGAATGGCGGCGGTCCACGTGAGTCTCCACGGCACTGAGACGGTCGACGAGGCCGCCGATCAGGTACTCGTGGCTCTCGAGGACCGGGAAATGCTCTTCGGCTGAAGGACACTTGTGCCCGCACTATTCGTGATCGACCCCGCCGCTGCGCCGATCTTTTCCTCATGTCCTTTCTCGTCTCGGCGAAAAATCTCTGTTACGGACGGGCCGTACAATTCCAGCGTCCAACGGTCTCTGCGGACGACCATCTTGGAACCCGGTCCATCTACCCGGTTTCGGCCGGGTAATCACGAATAGCCCGGGAACGAACCTCATGCGTTATCTCATTCTCTCGGACATTCACTCCAACGACGAGGCTCTCGCCGCGGTCCTCGCGCGTGTCCGCCGCAAGCGATTCGACCGCGTGGCGGTCCTCGGCGATTTCGTCGGATACGGCGCCAACCCCAATCACGTCATCGACCGGATCCGGGAAATTCGCAAGGAAAAGGTGATGATCCGCGGCAACCATGACAAGGTCGTCTGCGGCATCGAGACAGGAGATCTCTTCAACCCTGTCGCGCTCCAGGCGGCGCGGTGGACGACGGAGAAGTTGACGCCGCGAAACCGCAGGTTCCTCGAAGCGTTGCCGCTCGGCCCCTGCATGGTCGACGATGCTTTTTCCATCTGCCACGGCTCGCCGCGCGACGAGGATGCCTACATCTTCACGGACTACGATGCGTACCTGAATTTTCGAGAAACCGACGCGGCCGTATGCTTCTTCGGCCACAGCCACATTCCTTGTGTGTTCACCCTCGAGCCTCATGGCATCGTTGTGGAGCTGGTCAAGGGAGACCGGATCCGTTATCCGCTCCGGAAGGGTCTGCGATATCTCATCAACCCCGGGTCGATCGGACAGCCGCGCGATCGTAACGCCGACGCGGCGTACGCGATCTACGATGCGTCGGCGCAGGTCGTGCATTTTGATCGCGTGCCGTACGCCGCGGCGAAAGCCCGGGACAAGATCTATCGCGCGGGGTTGCCGCACATACTGGGAGACCGGCTTTTGGTGGGAGCCTGAGAAGAAAGTCTCGGTGTCGGGGCTTCGATCTCAGGCCTCGGGTCTCACGTCTATAATCCGGCTCGATTCCTTCTGAAAGGTGGAGTGGATGCGGCGTGTTTTTCGCGCCTTGAGCCTAACCGTTGTCGCGTACGGCGCGATGACGCGCTGTGCGAGCTCTCCCGTCCGCTCCGCCGGAGGCGATGTCGCGCCGCCGCCGGCTCCGATCCATGGCTTCTCCTCGCTGGAGGAAGCGGAGCCTTCGCTTCTCGGACTGGAGGATCGGCGCGCGTGGGATCGAACTCTGCTGGAGCAGGCCACGGCGTCCGCGGATCCGGCGGTCCGGTGTCGAGCAGCGGTCGCTCTCGGGAGAATCGGCGACGAGCGCGCGAGCGGTCCGCTGAGCCGATTGCTCGCGGATTCCAACCCCGAAGTCCGGGCCGCGGCCGCGTTCGGCGCCGGGATCCTGGGCGAGCCGGGACTCACGAAGGATCTCGCGCCCTTGCTCTCCGACACCGATCCCCGTGTCGTCGTTCGGGCGGCGTGGGCCATCGGGTTCCTCGATCCGAGAGAAGCAGAGGAGACGCTCGCCGCGGCGGTTCCCGGGGCCGCCACACCGGAGCCCCGCGCGGCGGTGCTCCGCGGGCTCTGGCGCTTTTCGACGCCAGCCGCCGCGGCCGCGGCGCTTCCGTACGTCGCCGACCCGGACGTTCGGATCCATGAGGCGGCGCTCTACGCCCTCGCCCGCCGGCCACAGGAGTCCTCTCTCGCAACGTTGACGGCCGCGCTTCCCGACCCCGATGAGGACACCGCGGCGCTTGCCGCCCGGGCTCTCGGCATCCTCGGCCGCAAGGAGTCGATCGGACCGCTCGCCGCGGCGATCGACGGACCGCGAACGCCGGTCACGATCAACGCGATGGCGGCTCTCGAGGCGGTCATGGAAAAGAACCCGGGCATTTCGCCGCCGGCGGACCGAAGCGCGCGCCTCCTCGCTCTCGCCGGCGATGCCAACCCGAATCTGGCGGTGCCGGCTCTGACGCTTCTGCGCTGGCTCGCGAGCGACCGGGAAGTGTTTCGAAGGCTCTGGAGCGTCGCCTCGACGGGAGCGGGGCGACGGCAGCAGGTGGCTCTTCAGTCGCTGATGGCGGGTCTTTCCGAAGAATCGGAGAACCTCACGGACGCGGCGATCGAGTCGCCGAATCGCTTCTTGCGCGCCGCGGCGGCCGAGAGTCTGTCGTTTCTTCCGGAGGCGGATGCGGAGCCGCGCAGGGCGAGGCTCGCGGCGGATCCGGAGGTCGTCGTGCGCCTGAAAGTCCTCGAGGGACTTCGGACCCCCATTGCCGCGCGGAGCAACCGCGCCCTCGTCGCGGGGGCGCTCGCGGATCCGGATCCGGGCGTGCGTGCCGCGGCCGTCGAAGCGCTCGCACTCACCGCCGACGCGGCCGTGCTCCCGATGATTCTGCAAGCGGTCCAGAGATCCGCGGCGGATCGCGAGCCGGACGTCCCGATCGCCGCCATCGGCGCCGCCGAAAAATGGCCGGGCGAGCCGGCGGCCCGCGCGATCGTCGAAGGGGCCTATCGACACCCCTCCACGCTGGTCTCGCGACTCGGGCGGCGCTCTCTGGTGAAGAGCTTTCACGCCGATCCGGCGACGCTGACTCTGCGTGAGTACGTCACGGGCAAGAGCATCTCGGACTATGCCGCGCTCCTCGCCGAGGCACGCTTACCCTGGACGGCGGCCGTCGAAACGGTCCGCGGCGCTTTCCGGATCCGTCTCGCCGGCAAGGAGGCCCCGATCACGTCGGCTAACTTCCTGCAGCTCGCCCGACGCGGGTTCTTCGACGGCGTCGTCATTCATCGCGTCGTTCCGAATTTCGTGGTCCAGGATGGAGACCCGACGGCCACCGGAAACGGCGGGCCGGGGTACGAGATCCGCGACGAGATCGGGCCGATACCGTATGTCGAGGGGTCCGTTGGCATGGCGCTCTCGGGGCCCGACACCGGCGGCAGTCAGTGGTTCATCACCCACGCGCCGCAGCCTCACCTCGACGGCATCTACACCCTCTTTGGCCAGGTCATCTCGGGCATGGACGTCGTCAAGCGAATCGAACAGGGGGACTCGATCCTCCGCGTCACGGTCTCGATGGGACCTTCCTAGCGACATGCACGTGCTGGCGCGGGTTGTGCAATTCCTCGGCCTTGTCATCACGGGGGCGGCTTTGTTCGTCGGGGTTCTGGGTCACAACGTTCGCCGGGAGCTGCTGCTGCTCGGCATCGGCGCCGGTGTTTTCCTCGCCGGTCACGCGCTGCGGCGGAGCGCGAGATGACGCGGGGCGTCGTGCTCGCGACCCGGGAGCTTCCGGAACCCTCCCTCGACACGCTCCGGTCCGACTTCGAGGTGCGCGTCATCGGTTACAACCCGAGCGAGCGCGAGCTCGTGGCCGAGGTCCCGGGGGTGGATGCGCTCATCTGTTTCGTGGACGATCCGGTGACCGCGGCCGTCATCGAGGCCGCTGACCGGTTGAAAGTCATCGCGAGCTATGCGGTGGGGGTCGATCAGATCAACCGCGCGGCGGCCGCGGCGCGGGGGATCGCCGTCACGAACACGCCCAACGTCCTCACGGATGCGACAGCGGATCTGACGATGGCCCTGCTGCTTGCCCTGGCGCGGCGTGTCGTCGAAGGGGACCGGCTGGTAAGGACGGGGAGGTTCGCCGGCTGGTCCCCCAACCTCCTGCTCGGGCGGGAGCTGAAGGGCAAGATCTTCGGCATCGTTGGCCCCGGCCGCATCGGCAAGGCCGTGGCCCGGCGGGCGAAGGCGTTCGGCATGACGGTCATAGCGTCGGGCCGAAGTCCCCGCGACGAGTTGGATCCGGATGACCCCCCGCGCGTCTCCTTCGAGGACCTTCTTCGGCGCGCCGATGTCGTGTCGCTCCACGTTCCGCTCAACGAGGAGACGCGGCACCTCTTTGGCGCCGAGACGCTCGCGAAGATGAAGCCAGGAAGTTTTCTCCTCAACACCTCGCGCGGTGCGGTCATCGACGAGACCGCGCTGGTGCGGGCGCTCGAGAAGGGACCAATCGCCGGCGCGGGTCTCGACGTCTACGAGAACGAGCCGATGATCACGCCCGCGCTTCTCGACGACGACCGCGTAGTCCTGATGCCGCACGCCGGCAGCGCGACCGTGGAGACGCGCCGCGAAATGGCCCGGATGGTCGTGGAGGATGTGCGCCGGGTGCTCTCGGGAGAGAAACCACTACGGGCGGTACCACCGGAAGGAGGCCGGAGATGAAGAAGCGAACCTCGTTCTCTTCGCTCGATGCGGCGGCCAATGGCCTTCTGCGCCGCATGGCTCGAGGCGACAACGCGCTGGCCTGGCTCCAGGCGCGATGGAGCCGTATTGTCGGGGAGCCGCTCTCCCGCAAGATCGAGCCCGCGTCTCTGATCGGCCGGCGGCTGACCATATCGTTGCTCGATCCTTCCTGGAAGAAACCGATCGAGGCGGCGCTGCCGGAGCTCGAGCGAAAGCTAGCCGATGAGTTGCCGGAGCTCAGACCGAAAGTGACTCTAAAGGATTGACGATTGTCGATTGCCGAGTGCCGATTGCGAGACCCCAAATCGACAATCGACAATCGGCACTCGACAATTAAGCATACAGTCCCCTCACCATGGTGTCGTGTGCGACACGCGAGATTCCGAGCATGTATGCCGCGATCCGGAAGCTCACGTCGTACTTCTCGGCCATGGAGGCCACGTCGCGGAACGACTGGACCATGATGTCCTCGAGTCGCTCGTTGACTTCCGTCTCGCGCCAGAAGAAGCCGGCGCGGTCCTGCACCCACTCGAAGTAGGAGACCGTGACGCCCCCCGCGTTGGCGAGGATGTCGGGCACGAGCAAGATCCCCTTTTCGTTCAAGAGCTCGTCGGCCCGCTGCGTGGTCGGCCCGTTGGCGCCTTCGACGATGATCTTGGCTTTGATGTTGGGTGCGTTCTTGCCGCGGATCTGGTTTTCGTTGGCCGCCGGAATCAGGATGTCGCAATCGAGCTGCAGCAGATCCGCATTCGACACGGCCTCCACCCCCGGAAAGCCGGCGAAGGAGCGGTTCTTCCCGTAGTGGGCGAGCAGCGCCGCCATGTCGATGCCCTTCCTGTCTGTGATGCCCCCCTGGATGTCGGAGACCGCGATGATCTTCGCGCCGGCCTCGTGGCACATCCGCGCGGCGATTGAGCCGACGTTGCCGAAGCCCTGGACCACGATTCGGCTGTCCTTGAGGGTCAAGCCGCGCAGCGGCGCCGCCTCTCGCGCAATCAGCATGAGTCCCCGTCCGGTCGCTTCGACGCGACCGCGCGATCCGCCGAGCGACAGGGGTTTGCCCGTCACGACGGCCGTGACGGTATGTCGGGCGTGCATCGAATAGGTGTCCATGACCCACGCCATCGTCTGGGGGTTGGTTCCCATGTCCGGGGCGGGGACGTCCTTTTCGGGGCCGAACTGGTCCATCAGCTCCGCCGTGTAGCGGCGCGTGATGCGCTCGAGCTCTCCGCGCGAGAGCGTCTGCGGATCGCAGATCACACCCCCCTTGGCTCCCCCGAAAGGGATGTTCACGACGGCGCACTTCCAGGTCATCCAGGCAGCCAGGGCCCGGACCTCGTCGAGCGTGACGTTCTTGTCGAACCGGATACCCCCCTTTCCGGGACCGCGGGCGATGTTGTGGAGCACCCGGTAACCGATGAAGACCTCGATCCGACCGTCGTCCATCGAAATCGGGATCGAAACCTTGGTCTCTCGAACGGGCTCCCGGAGCACCTTGTAGAGTCCCGGATCGAGGCCGAGCTTCTGCGCGGCCAGGTCGAATCGCGACATCATCTCCTCGAAGGGGCTGGCGGAATCGGTCCCCTGAGGGTGGGAGCCGATGGTGGGGAACTGCGGTTCGGCGATTGTGCTCACGTGGCTGCTCCCGTCGGGCGATCGGGCCCGCTCCACTAAAATGTCGGGGAATTCTAGCACCCGGCTCCGGGACCGCCGTCGCGGCCGGGCCGGGCCGGAAGAAAGCATATTGGAGCGCGAACAGTACGGCCTCGAGGACGGCGAGATCGTCCATCGGGTGGTTGCGGGCGAAGAAGATCTTTTCGAGGTCTTAGTCCGGCGTTACCAGGTTCGGGTGGTTTCGCACGTCACGCGCATGATCGGCAACCGCGACGACGCTCTGGACTTGACCCAGGAGATCTTTCTGAAGGTCTTCCAGGCCCTCGAACGCTTCAATCCCGCCTACAAGTTCTCCACCTGGCTCTTTCGCATCGCCGGCAACGCCGCCATCGACCATCTGCGCAAGCGCCGTCCGCGAACGGTCCCGCTCGAGGCGTCCGATACCGAAGGAGGAGTGGGTCCGTTCCTGCCGGAGCAGCGCTCGACGAGTCTCGATCCCTACGGCGAGCTGCGCAACGTCGAGCGGGGCAAGGCCATTACACGAGCGATCGAGGATCTGCCGGCCGATTTTCGAGAGCTCATCGCCCTGCGGCACTTCGCGGGGTTATCCTACGAAGAGATCGCCGAGGCGAAGAACATGCCACTGGGGACGGTCAAGAACAAACTCTTTCGGGCCAGAGCCGTATTGAAGGAAAGGTTGTCGGGAGAAGTGACGTGAGACCGTGCCCTCGCCCCTTGGATCCGATTGACGCCGAGGCCGTTGCCGCGGGCGCCGATCCGGTCTTCTCGGCCGACGCGGCGGTCCACGCCAGGGAATGCCACTCCTGCCAGGCCCTAGTGTCAGCGGCCCGGACCCTCTCGGAAGCGCTGGAAGGCCTTTCCGGGGCCCCGGAGGCCATCTCCGGATTGGCCGATCGCGTGACCCGGTTACGGCCCTTCTCCCGCCGGGAGCGCCGAACTTACGCCCTTTGGAAGGCCCCTGTCCTTCTGACGGCAGGAGCGGCGGCGTCCGGTCTCGTACTGCTCGTCCAGCCCACGATCGCTGCATCGGACCAGGTTTCGGTGGGAGCCGCCGCCCTCGCTCCAATCCTGGCCCTGCTCCGTTCAACGGCACGGTGGGCGGTGGACCTCGTTGCCCTGGCGCCCACCGGATTGCAGGCGCTTTCTCAGGGGCTTCGCCAGGACGGCCGAATCGGCCTGGCGGCGCTTACGCTCCTGCTGCCGCTGGCCTTCGGGCTGCGGACGGTTCTCTCTCGCGCGTCCCTGCGCCGATGAGGCGGACGAGCCTCCTTTCGGCCCCACTTCTTCTTACTCTTTTTTCGGGAGCGGTTTCGGCGGCGCCGGCGTCGATCACCTCCGTCCGGCGGGACGTGGTCGTCTCGCAGGCGCTACCCGGTCGCGTCGTCGCTGTGCTCTCGGACGTCAGAATCGCCGCGCGCGTCTCCGGAGACGTCATCGTTTGGGGAGGCGACGTCTCCTTCGCGCCGGGAGGATCAGTGGCCGGAGATCTGCTCGTTTTTGGCGGCTCGATCCAGGCGCCGGCCGACCGCGCGCTGCCGGTCGAAGGAAGAGTCTCCACACCCGGCACGCTCTTGCACCTCTACCTTTCGGAGATGCGGCGGGCGCCGTGGGAGGGGAGCGGAGTCGGCGCCTCGGTTCTTTCCGGGCTGCATCTTCTGGCGCTGTCGCTCTGGCTCGCCGTCGCTCTGGCATTGCTCTACCTCTTCGCCTCGCCGCTCGCGCGGGCGGCCATGTCGGCCGAGGAGGACTGGTCCGGGTCCCTGCTGGCCGGAGCGCTCGGCGTCCTGACGCTCTTTCTCGCCGCCGGCGCGGCGCTGTCGCTGCTCCCCGCGACGCTGGCCGTTCCGATCGCGCTCGTCTCCGCGTTGATCGCGGTGGTCGCGAAGGTCTTCGGAATGGCCGCCCTCTTTCTTCTCGTTGGCCAGAAGTTGTTGAAGAGCGTGGCGCCAGCGCGGCGTCCCGCGGCGCTGGCTGCCGGTTTTGCGGCGCTGGGCGGCGTTTCTCTTCTTCCTTTCGTTGGAGCGCTGATATGGAGCGTCGCGTCGATCGTCGCCGTCGGCGTTGCGCTCGTGTCCCGGTTCGGAACTCCCCGGTATCGAATCGCGCTCGGCTGATGCCAGGATCGGTAAACGGTAAACGGTAAACGAGGGGAGTTCACCAGCCCTTCGTTTTCCGTCCTCCGTTTCCCGTTTTCCGCTCGTTGCAATAGAGTCCGCGCATGGAGATCCGGTCCCTCGGCGTGGTCGGCGCCGGGCAGATGGGCAACGGAATCGCGCACGTCGCAGCAGCCTCGGGTTTCCGGGTGGTTCTCGTCGACGTCGAGGAGCGATTCCTCGAGAATGCCCGCGCGACGATCGAGAAGAATCTCGACCGCGAGGTCGCAAAGGGGAAGCGATCCGGAGCCGAGAAGGGGGCTGCGCTGGCCCGGCTCACGACGGCGACTCGACTCGACCCGATCGCCGACTGCGGTCTCGTGATCGAGGCCATCGTCGAGAATGAGGGCGCCAAGAGGGATCTCTTCCGCAAGCTCGATTCGATCGTCGGCCCGGAGGCGATCCTCGCGTCCAACACTTCCTCGATCTCGATCACACGTCTGGCGGCGGCAACCGGGCGTCCCGACCGTTTCATCGGCATGCACTTCATGAATCCCGTGCCCATCATGGCTCTCGTCGAAGTGATTCGAGGTGTCGCCACTTCGGACGGCACCGCGGGGACGGTCGAGGAGATCGCGCGAAAGATGGGGAAGACGCCGATCTTCTGCAACGACTACCCAGGCTTCATCTCGAATCGGGTGCTGATGCCCATGATCAACGAGGCGATCGAGTCGCTGCGCGAAGGGGTCGCGACCAAAGAGGCGATCGACGGGATCATGAAGCTCGGCATGAATCATCCGATGGGGCCGCTGGCGCTCGCGGACTTCATCGGCTTGGACACCTGCCTCGCCATTCTCCGGGTCCTCCATGAAGGGTTCGGCGATCCGAAGTATCGCCCGAGCCCTCTGCTTGCCCGCATGGTGGATGCCGGCTGGCTCGGAAGGAAGACGGGAAAGGGCTTCTACGATTACCCGGTGTCCTGACTCCGCGCCCGTCGGCCGAGTCGCGGGGGCCGACTCGCGACTCTCGACCCCCGACTCTCGATTTCTCTGATGTATTGCCAAGTTTGCGGGCTCAAGAACCCCGACGACGAGGAGTTCTGCGCCCGCTGCAACTCCAAGCTTCTCGTGCTCTCCGGGGTGGGCGTCGTGGAGGAGACGGGGGAGACGCAGGAGGAGATTCCCTTCGATGAGCATCTCCTGGAGCGAATCTCGACACTCGAGGATGTCGTCAAACGCACCGCCGAAGCGGTCAAGTCGCTCTTCGAATCCATGGGCAATCTGGAGAAGAACCTCTTCGTGGCCCATACCGGGATTCTGGCGCTCCAGGAGACCCTCGAGCGCCGGGGCGCCGTTCGCGCGGAGGAGGTCGTCGATCTCTGGGAAAGCAAGATGGACGAGCGGATGCAGGCCGTCGAGAAGAAGGACCGCTTCCTGGAGCGCCGCGACCGAATCATCGCCCGCTTCTCCGGATTGGATCGCGAGGCCTTCATGAAGAAGCTGCGGGAGGCGGAGTTTGCGATCCTGGCCCTGGACGCCGATCGTGGCATCCGGGTTCTCGAAGAGCTCTATCGCAGCGAGCGCGTCAACGTCGAGCTCGGCTTCTACCTCGCGGAGACGTTCTTCTCGGCGGGCGATCTGGAGAGAGCGTCGGGTTATTTCAAGAAGATCCTCGCGGTGGATCCGAACCACTTCGAGGCCCTCGTCTACAGCGGCATCGGCGCCTCGGAAGCGGGCGATACCGCGACGGCCGAAACCTCCCTGCGCCGGGCCGTGGAGAAGCGACCGGACGCCTTCCTTCCGCATTTTGCCCTCGGGACCCTCTACGCCCACCTATCGCGTTGGGAGGAGGCGGAGAAGGCGCTCGTGAGAGCGATCGAGACGGCCCCGGTCCCTTCGGCCCACATCCTGCTTGGCAACGTCCTCCGCGAGAAGGGGGAGCTCTCCCGCGCGATCCATGAGTTCGAAGAGGCGCGCCGGCTGGCGCCGGAGTCCGAGGAGGCGGTTTTCCAGCTCGGCCTCTGCTATCTCGAAAGAAACTGGTTGAAGCGGGCGCTCGAGTGCTTCCAGCAAGCCCTCGAGAAAAACCCCCGCCGCCTCGAATACCAGGAGGCCGTGCGGCTGCTCGAGCGCCGCCGCGGATACGAGCTGCCTCGCGTGGACGGGCCCGGCGCCGCCGCCTTCCGGGACGCCGAGGAAAGCGCGGCACGCGGATACCTGCAGCGCGCGCAGGAGCTCTACCGCAAGGCGATGCGCGCCGAGCCGCGCAATCCGACGATCCGCATCTCCTTCGCGCTTCTGTCCGCTTCGATGGGGCGCTGGAAGGAAGCGATCACGGCCTGCCGCGAAGTGCTCGCGGGCGATCCCGAGGACGTCGTGGCCGCCGCCGCGTGCTCGACGCTGGCCGAGGCCCTGCGAGCCGAAGGCCGTCCGCGCGACGCGGCACAGTTTCTGCGGGAGTTTCTCGACAAGCATCCTTCGAAGACCGCGCAGGCTGTCGGCTACTACGAGCTGGCGACGAGTCTCGCCGAATCGGGCGAGGACTTGGACCTCGCCCTCGACTACGCCGGCCGGGCCCTGGCCGCGGCTCCCGAGGAACTGAAGCCCTATCCGCTGGCGGCGCTCGGATGGGTGCATTACAAGCGTCAGGAGTACGACCGGGCGATCGAGTGCCTGCGCCGTTCGAGCGAGCGGGCCGCGGCGCCAACCAC
>DASXTI010000110.1:0-36134 GCA_036505535.1 Thermoanaerobaculia bacterium | reverse complement strand
TACGAAAGTAGGGCTTAGTGATCCGGTGGTTCTGCATGGAAGGGCCATCGCTCAACGGATAAAAGGTACGCCGGGGATAACAGGCTGATCTTGCCCAAGAGTTCACATCGACGGCAAGGTTTGGCACCTCGATGTCGGCTCATCGCATCCTGGGGCTGAAGCAGGTCCCAAGGGTCCGGCTGTTCGCCGGTTAAAGCGGTACGTGAGCTGGGTTTAGAACGTCGTGAGACAGTTCGGTCCCTATCTCGTGTGGGCGCAGGAAATTTGTGAGGATCCGTCCTTAGTACGAGAGGACCGGGACGGGCGAACCTCTTGTGCACCGGTTGTCGCGCCAGCGGCACGGCCGGGTAGCGAAGTTCGAAAGGATAACCGCTGAAAGCATATAAGCGGGAAGCCTTCCTCAAGATGAGATTTCCCGGGAGCAATCCCCTGAAGGCCCGTGGGAGACGACCACGTTGATAGGCGGGATGTGGAAGCGCCGTTAAGGCGTGAAGCTGACCCGTACTAATCGGCCGTGCGGCTTGACCATAAAATATTTAAGGCGCGAATCGCGCAGAAATACCGACTCTCTTGAACTCCTTGGGCGGGGGACCTTGCGGTTCCCCGATCCCCCAATCGGGAAACAGAGTTTCCCGGTGACCTTAGCGAAGGGGCCACACCCGTTCCCATTTCGAACACGGCCGTTAAGCCCTTCAGCCCCGATGGTACTTCGCGGGAGACCGCGTGGGAGAGTAGGACGTTGCCGGGGATTATTTGCGAGCCCAGGACCCGTTCCTGGGCTTTTTTGTCGGCCCGATTCCTGGCTCCCGGGCCTCGCCGGGTGAAACGCTCCTGCGTTAGACTCCGCGCCGGGAGGTCCCCATGATCCTCTCCAGGCGCTCCGCCGTTTCGATGGCGCTGACGTTATCCCTCGTCGCGCTCGTCCCCAACGCGATCCGCGCCCAAGACACCAAAATCGAGGTCTATCCGGGGCCCGGCGTCGACACCCACAAGTCCAGCCTCTATGCGGTCGAGGTCTTCGACGGTACGAGCTGGATTCCGACATATGTCTACATGTTCAGCCGCAAGAGCGTTTGCCACTGGCACTACGGCACGCATCCGAGTGTGAACTTCGTGACCTTCGGAACGCTCGCGCCGGTGGACGTTCGGGTCACCAAGTTGAACGGCCCGATCACCGGCGCGGAGGTGAGCCCGCACAGCAAGCTCGTTCCCGTCCATCTGAGTGGCGGTCAGGCGATCGGCACCCTGAACCCGAACGACAAGCTCTGGCTCACCATCAACGGGGACGATGCCAATCCGCTGTTCCTTTTTGCGGACGCGCCCAAACCGTCGATCCCTCCGGGCGCGACGTATTTCGGGCCCGGCATCACGGACATCGCTCCGGCCGCCAGCAATCACTACAAGGCCTCGAGCAACGAGGTGATCTATCTGGACGGCGGGGCTTGGGTGAGAGGCAACATCGACATTCGGGGCACCCGAAACGTGCAAATTCTGGGGCCGGGCGTGCTCTCGGGTGACCTGTGGAGGGGGGAGAGCGTGGGAGCTTCGGCGCTCCCTTTCGATGACTTCCTGAACTACGTGATGGTGAGGGGCGATTGGTTCGGCGGCAATGGGGCCAGTGTCCGCGGGATCACCATCGTCGACTCGCCTGGATACAACTTCTTCGGCGGCGCAGCCGGCGCCTACGGGGTGAAGATCCTGTCGCCGTGGTTCTTCTCGACGGACGGCTTCCAGGGAGTGAGCCACGTCGACCACAGCTTCTGCTTCAATGGCGACAACGTCTTCATGCCCATGTGGGCCGGGGTGCAGAACGACGACATCACCTACACGGCCTGCTTCGTGGGGACCACGAACAATTCGGTCTTCGCTGGCGGTTATTGGGGGAACTCTCCGAGCCCCTATATGGCATTCGCGGACGACATCGACATCAAGACCTACAACAATGATGACTGGGTGAGCGGTGGTGCACCGCTGCTGGCATCGGCCTTTCAGACGTGGGTGGACAACAGCGACAGCACGAAGGGGTATTCGAATCAGACCTATCAGAACATTCGCATCGAGGGAAACATCCCCGGGCCGTTGCTGCAGCTGAAGAACCTCCTTTATCCCTTTGCCCCATCGAACTCGCCGAACCCGCCGCTGGGGAATAGCTACAACCTAGTCTTCCGGAACATCAGTTTGGAAGGGACGCAAAAGTACTTGAGCGAAGTAAAAGGCTGGGATGCGAATAACGGATTTCACAACGTCGTGGCGGACAACGTGAGAATCAACGGGCAGCTGGTCACCGCGAGCAATCTGGGTCAGTACTTCGCCGTCAACAGCTATGTCTGGGAGTCCGTGGTGACGGCGAACGCGGACTACCTCGCCGGCGTCGTACCTGTCGTGGGATCGGTGGCCGGGAGCGGCGGCTCGTATTTCAAGACGGCCATGCAGGTCTACAACCCGAGTTCCACGGATTACACGTTTCGCGTCGTGTTCCACACGAGCGGAGTCTCAGGCGGAGCGGGCGACCCGTCTGCGATCGTGACGGTCCCGGCCGGGGGGGTGGTCTACGATCGCGATCTGCTTCCAGCGATCGGGATTCCGACCGGCCTCGGAAGCCTCGACATCTTCATCCCCACGGGTGAGACGCGAAAGGTGGCCACGACGTTTCGGGTCTACAACGACGCCGGGGCGACGGGGACGAGCGGGTTCAACGAAGACCTCGCCTCCGTCAATACGTTCTTCAGGACGGGCGACAAGCTCCTGCTGATCTGTTCTCCGGATCCGACGAAGTTCCGCTTCAACGTCGGCGTCCGCACTCTCGGCGACGGCGCCGCGATGGTCGCCACGCTGCGCAGCAGCAGCGGCGCGGTCCTCAAGACGGTTACGAAATCGTATCCGGCCAACTTCTTCCAGCAGACGACTCTCGATGCGTTTCTTGGAGGCGCCACCGTCGTCGGCAACGAGAGCCTGAGCCTCCACGTGACCGCCGGTGAGGCCATCGTCTATGGGGCCACCGTGGACGACCGGACCAATGACTCGAGCATGGGCATAGCCCAGAGGCAGTAAGTCGCGCAGGCCCGGAGTCACGCTCCTGCGCCTGCTACCTTCGGCTGTCGATTCGGGATAGAAGAGGCCTCGGCCATGGCGACTGAGAGCCCGCGGCGGGTCCTCTTCTATCTTTCGGTCCTGGGGGTGATCGCTTACGGCGCCTTACTCATCGAGAACATGAGCTCCGGCGTCGGAGGGTCGGACTCGTCGGGCTACGCCAACACGGCGCGTCTGATCCTTTCCGGCCGCGCCTCCGCGCCCGTCGAGGGCCCCGGCCGGCTGGGGCTTCCGGAGCGGTTCGACTACGCCTTCATTCCGCTCGCCTTCGAGCCCGGTCCGCGGCCGCGGACGATGTCTTCTATCTATCCGCCTGGATTCCCACTCCACATCGCCGCCGCGGCTCTGGTCGCCGGCTGGAACGCCGGGCCCTTTATCGTCAGTCCGATCGCCGGGATCCTCGGCGTGATGGCAATGTTCTTGCTCGCGCGCGAGCTCGGTCTCTCACGCCCGTTCGCGCTGGCCGGAGCCGCCATTCTCGGCGGCTGCGCCGTCTATCTCTTTCAGACGCTCCAACCGATGAGCGACGTGGCGGCGACCGCCTGGTCTCTGGGGGCGATTCTCTTCGCCATGCGGTCGCGGCGCGGCGATGGCTGGGCCGTAGCGGCTGGCGCCGCATTCGGTATCGCCGTCCTCGTGCGGCCCAGCAGCACGCTCCTCGCGATACCGCTCATCTTCGCACTCCGCTGGCGGCCGAAGACGATCGCGCTCTTTCTCCTCGGCGGCGCGCCGTTTGCGGCCTTTCTCTTAGTCTGGAACCACGCGGCGTACGGGCACTACTTCCGGACCGGCTACTCCGGACTGCTCGGGGGTCAGATGGCGCTCGCCCACTTCGCTCCGAGGTTCCGACACTACGGTCACTGGTTGATCGTTCAGCTTTCGCCTCTGATTCCCCTCGGGGGCCTCGCGGCCGCCTTCGACCGGCGTGTTCCCGGGCGGGACCGCGCGATGATCCTCACCTGGTTCCTCGCGTTCTTCCTGTCTTACTGCCTCTGGGGTCCCTACGAGACCTGGTGGTACACGCGATTCTTGCTCCCCGCGCTTCCGGCCCTGATTCTCGGGTCTCTTCTGGTCGCCCGCGATCTCATCCGACCGCTTGTCGAGCGCCAGGAGTCCGGACCGAAAGCGCGGCGGTTGGCCGTACGGGCGGCCGCCGCAGTCCTTCTCGCCGCGATCGTCGGCCTCGCGGAGTGGCGAGCCGCTCGGCGCTTAAAGCCGCTCTCCGTCGGCGAGCAACAGGCGGTGTTCCCGGAGGCCTGCCGGGCGCTGAGCGCGAAGGTTCCCGGGCGCGCCCTCGTCGCCTCGATGGAGTTCTCGGGTGCCATTCGCTTCTACACGGAGCTGACGCCCCTGATGTGGAACGCAATCTCTCGCGAAGACTTCGCGGTCGTCCGGGCCAGGGCAGCGGAGGCGAACTATCAGATTCTCGCCTTGCTCACTCCCCTCGAGCTCGAGGCGGAGAGGCCGCAGCTGCCGGGTCGCTGGACGCTCATAGGAAGAGTCCGCGGGGCGAGCCTTTGGGAGCTCGAGCCCGACCCCTAACGCGGATGCGTCGGCAGGCGAGCTGTCGATGCGGGCTCGGGAGGAGGGGTGCCGCGCAGGCGATAGAGCGCGGTGCGCCGCTCTCCGCAGGTCGCGCAGGTCCCAACGGGATCCCCGGAGCGCAACCCGTCGCGAATGCGCTTAAGGGGAATTCCGCCGGCGATCCTCTCGAGGCCGTCGGCCGGGTAGAAGCCAATCGGCTCCTGATCCCAGTAGATGCACGGGTTGACGGCGCCGTTGGGTCGGATCACGTAGTTGCGGTCGGGGTAGGCGCAGCCGAAGAGACCCTGGTAAAAGGAGTAGCGCCAATACTCCGGCCGGTCCATTCCCGCGCGCAGGCGCCAGAGCCGCCGCCGAACGCGGGTCAGAAGCCCGCGGGTTTCCCTTTCCTTCTTTTCGAAGTCGGGATAGGAAGAGAGCCGGAGTCCGCGCCGCACGGCGTCATGTGCCGCCGCCGCGAGCTCCGCGTTGAGCTCATCCGGATCTTCTTCCGAAAGGAGCTCGGGTGTGACGTCCACGCCCGGCGTGGGAGATACGAAGCGGACGTCGAGCTCTTCCGCGCCATGAGCCTGAGCGAAGGCCGGAAGGTCGGCCAAGTCCTTCCGATTGGATTTCATCCACGTGAAGATGACCCGGAGACGCGGCGTCCTCGACTTCGCCGCACGCCGGACACGGTTTAGGGTATCCAGGCAGGAGATCAGCCGTTCCCACCTCGCGGGCACGCGGATCTTCTCGTAGGTCTCCTTCGTCATCCCGTCGATCGAGGCGGCGACCGTCCGAACGCGCGCCCCGACGAGCGCCTCCGCCGTCGCATCCGTGAGCGCCAGCAGGTTGGTCGGGAACCAGAGATCGGGCACGCCATAGCGTCCGGCGATCGCGACGATCTCGCGGAAGCGCGGATGGATCATGGGCTCGGCGGCGCAGGCCAGAGCCACCCGCCAGGCGCGCGGAAAGAGATCCGCCGCGATCCGCTCGAAGACCTCGACCGGCATGTTTCCGTCGTCGGAGAGCTCCCTATCGAACGGCGGAAAGAAGATCCGATCGGTGTTCGAGAAGTAACACATCACGCACTTCAAGTTGCAGCGCGCGGTTAAGTCCAAGATGACGTTGAGAGGCCTCGGCACGCTGCGATTATGTCATTGGGAGAGACCTCTCGGTGTCGCGGCGACGTCCCACGAAGATGACGAAGTCGGAGGGGAGCAGCCCCCTCTTCATCAGGTCTTCCTCGGCGTCGCAGAGGACCTGGAGAAGCCGCTCGTCTTCCGAGAGGCCCTCGCGGAAATTGCCGACGAGCCCGGAAAGGACGGGATGGATCAGGCCGCCGCCGTGCGGATATTCCGCTTCGGCCAAGAAAGCGGCGCGCGCGAGCGGCAGCAGCTCTTCGCTTCGCGCCGCTTCGGCAGGGTCCTCCTGCGCGAGCCTCGCCGCGTCGATCCGCTCGCGCCTCCACAGGCAGCGCCCGGTCGAAGGATCGAGCCGCCAGCGGTCCGGTAGCAAGCGAAAATACCGGTGGATCAGGTCCATTCGTTCGTCGGTGTACTGGAACCGATTCGGACCGACGTATTCGTGAAAAACGAAGCACCCTCGCGGCGCCAGCGCCCGGTGGACTTCGAGGTAGAAGCCTTCGAGGTTCGGGATGTGGTGGACGACGTCGCTGGCAATGATGGCGTCCCAGGCGCTTGGCGGCAGTGGATCGCGGACCGGATCGAGAACCGCGTAGGAAATCGAATCCATTCCGGCGCGTTCCGCCTGACGGCGCGCCCGCTCCACCGCCGCCTCGTCGGCATCCACGGCCGTGATCCTGCCGACGGACTCCTTGCGAACGAGCGCTCGCTCGAGCGCTCCCGTGCTGCAGCCGATGACGAGTGTGCTCCCGAGAGACGGCGGCAGATGGATCGCCCGGACGTACGAGAGCCAGTCGTGCTCCGCGTTGCCCGTCGCGGTGCGATTGACGTGGCGCTGGAAGACCGGAGACAGCAGCCAGATCGGCGAGCCGAGATGTCTCAAGACGGCGCCATTTTGGAGAGCCGGTCGGCGCGCTCCTCTCGCACGGCCGGCGCTCGGAGGATCTCGCCCCTCATGATCGAATTCTCGCTCGGATCGAAAATCCGGCCGGACGACGCGTCCGGCCGACGGCGATAAGCTGCTAGAGTCGAAGCGGGCGATGAGCGACACCACCGCAGAGAAGGCCGCAGCCTACTGGGACGCGAATCGTGAGAAGGCCCGGGATCCGGCCTACTGGATGGCGCAGCCGCTGTGCCGCCAAGCCATCAACCGCCGGGTCTCGGGCTCGCCGCATGAATGGCCCCTCGACTGGTTCAAACGCGTCCATGCTCCGCGGGCCTTCGGGCTCGGCGTCTCCTGGGGATGCGGCCTCGGCGCCTTCGAGCGATCGGCGCGGAGGCTCGAAGTCGTCTCCGAGATCGAAGCCTTCGACGTCTCCGAGGCCTCGCTCGGGGACGCGCGACGCGAGGCCGAGAAGGATGGGATCGAAGGCATCCATTACCGCTTCGGGAATTTTGACGATCCGCACCTGGAGCGCCGCCGGTACGACATCGCATTCTTCCACGCCTCGCTGCATCACGTCTCGGGCCTCGAGAGACTGTTTCGCCGGCTGACCTTCGCGTTGAAGCGGGGAGGGGGCGTATACGTCGACGAGTACGTGGGGCCGTCTCGCGGCGACTGGACGCGTGAGCATCTCGGGCTCGCGCAGGCGGTTCTCGACATGCTTCCGGCGGAAGGCAAACTGCGCTCGGAGATCGATCTGCCGATCGAGATGAACGATCCCTCCGAGGCGATTCGGTCCTCCGAGATCCCGCGATTCCTGCGCAATTTCTTCGACATCGTCGCCTGGAGACCCTACGGGGGACAGATCGTGGATCTCGTGATGCCGAACCTCGCAGCCGAGTGGGTCGCGTCGCCGGAGGGATTGCCTTACGTGGCGGCCATGTTGGAGATCGAGGATTACGAGCTCTCCCGGAACCCAGCCTCGACGCATTACCTCGTCGCGTATGGAACCTTGAAGAGCCTGCCGCGCCTGGCGGGGCCCCTCGCCGATCAGGTCCGTAAGGCCCTCGGGCGGCGCCTCAAGGCGCGCCTCTCCGGATGATGCGCCGGCGGGTGTGAGAGACGTACCCTTCACCCGGTCGCTCCCCGGTCGTCTATGGCGTCGCCGGGAGGCGATGCGCGCCGATTGGGATATTCGCGCGCGAGACAACGCGGCCTTTTACATCTGCACGACGGCGGGGGAGACTCCCGAGGCCTTCGTGGCTTCGGGGGAGCGCGATCTGGCCGAAAAAGTGATCGACGGACTCGCCGTGTCGTCCGAATGGCGCGTGCTGGAGATCGGCTGCGGCATCGGCCGTCTGCTCAAGCCTCTGGCCAGCCGCGTGGGGGTGGCCGTCGGCGTGGACCTCTCCGAAGAGATGGTCCGGCGGGGGCGGGAATACTGCGCCGGTCAGCCCCATGTCGAGCTATATCGGACCGACGGGACCCTCGGCTTTCTGCCGGAGCATCACTTCGACTTCGTCTTCTCCCACATCGTCTTCCAGCATCTCCCGCGAAAGACGTATGCCGAACGGTATTTCCGAGAGGCCTGGCGTGTCCTGAAACCCGGCGGAATCTTCCGCGTTCAGGTCGACGGCCGATCGCGGCAGTTCTTCCGGCGCTGGATCGCCGATTCCTGGTCAGGCGTCGTATTCTCGGCGCGCGAGCTCGCCCGACGCCTGGAGCGAGCCGGATTTCGGGTGACGGAAATCAAGGGAGCGGGGACGCAGTATTTGAGGGCGACGGCGGTGAAGAAGGGTTAGCAGTCGGTGGTTGGTAGTCGGTAGTCCGCTGTTACGACAAACTTCCGACTACAAACTACAGACGACAAACTACCGACTACTAACGGCTCCCCAGCGCTTCTCTGAGTTCCTTGAGGAGCTCCACCGGAATCTCCTCCGGCTCGGCAATGCCCGAGGCCTCGACGATCAGGACATGCGGGAATTCGGGCGTGTCCTCCCAGGTTTCGTGCCGCTCGAGGCCTTCGAGCTCCGGCACGAGGCTTTCCCCATAGCGTTGCAATGCCACGCGGGCAAAGCCGGCGGACCGCGCCGCGGACACGAGCATGGGACGGTTGTAGAGAAACTGATGACCCCAGCCGTGGAAGGCGCGGTTCAAACGGACGCAGTCCAGCCGCGCTTCCTCCTCGGCAATCCCGCAACCGCGATAGTGCGTGATGAGCACCCAGTCGAGGTTGGGCGTCGAGAGGCGCAGGATCCCGTCGGGCTGCAGTGCGCGCCGACACTCTCGCAGGAATGCGAGGCCGTCGTCGAGAGAGAGGTGCTCGAGGAAGTGCTCCGCATAGATCGCGGCGACACCATCGAAGGGAAGCCCTCGCCGCACGTCCAGCACCTGATCGACACCTGGAAGACCCCGACTGTCGATGTTGACCCAGCCTGGGATCGACTGCTGGCCGCAGCCGATGTGCAGACGCGTCGGCCGCTCCTTGCCCCCGGGATCGTCGCGAGTCCTTCGGAAGAGACGCATCGAGTCCGGCGTGTTTACCACAGTCCCGGGCGCTCGAGCGAGCTGAGTCGCGCGAGACCCGTGTTAGGATCCCTCGGAAATTTGGAGGAGGTTTCATGCGACGGCTCCTTCCCGCGATCATCCCCGCCATCCTCGCTCTTTTCGCTTCCCTCTCTTTCGCGCAGACCACGGGCGACGTGGTCGGCCGCGTGACCGACGAGCAGGGGGGAGTGCTTCCCGGCGTCACCATCGAAGCACGAAGTCCGGCGCTTCAGGGCGTTCGAACCGCCGTCACCGACGCGGGCGGCGGATACCGACTCTCGTTGCTTCCACCCGGGACCTACAGGGTCACGGCGACGCTGCAGGGGTTTGCCCGCGCGGAGGAAACGGTGACCGTGGCGCTCGCGAAGACGTCGACCGCTGACCTCCGACTGCGTCCCGCGGTCGCCGAGCAGGTCATCGTCTCCGGAGAGGCGCCGGTCGTCGACACGACAGCGACCTCCATCGGAACCAACTTCGACAGCCGTCAGATCCGGACGCTCCCGACCGGGCGCAACTACTCGTCGGTGGTTCTGGTTTCCCCCGGCGTCACGACCCAGACCTCCAACACGGAGAGCTTTTCCAACACGATATCGATCTATGGTTCCTCGGGGCTGGAGAACAGTTTCATACTCGACGGCGCGGACACGAGCGGGGTGGAGTACGGCTCGCAGGGCAAGGAGCTCAACTTCGAGTTCATCCAGGAGGTCGACGTCAAGACCGGCGGCTATCAGGCCGAGTTCGGACGCGCGACGGGCGGAATCATCAACGTCATCACCAAGTCGGGCGGCAACGAATTCCATGGCGACGTCTTCGGTTACTACGACGCCGACTCCCTTCAGGCCGACAACAAGCATCCGAACGAGAATCTCTTCGGGACGAATCAGGGATTCACCAAGTACGACTACGGCGTCGATCTCGGCGGCTACGCCCTCAAGGACCGGATCTGGTTCTTCGGCGCGTACGATCGCGTCAAGAACACGGTCACCAACGAGCTGACGGGCGGCCCCAACGCGGGCCAGCTCGTGGACAGCCCGAGCCTGCGCAACCTCGGTTCGGCGAAGCTGACCTTCATGCTCGGCCTGTCGAATACCGTGGTCGGGAGCTTCTTCCAGGATCCGCGGGTGGACACGGGCGCGATCAACGACGGCCTCCACACACTGAATGGCCCCCCCTCGACCTTCCTCGGACGACAGGATTTCGGGGGTCAGGATTGGGCCGCCCGCTACAATGGCCTCTTCGCCAGCTCCTGGGTCGCCACCGGGCAATTCTCCCTCCATCGGGAGCGCAACTCCGTCAGCCCGGCGACGGAAGCCGGGCAGGGGATCGAGTACATCGACTCCCGCGCGGGCAACGTGCAGTCGGGCGGTTTCGGCGTGATCCAGCGGAAGGAGTTCAAGCGGTACTTCTACGGAGGCTCGCTGACGAAATACCTCGGGGGTCACGAGCTCAAGGGGGGCTTCGAGTACGAGGACCAGGATGCGACTGTGACCAAGCGCATGTCGGGCGGCCAGCAGGTGCGCATCATCGAGAACCCCGGTGATCCCGCGAGTCCCGTCTTCCGGCACTTCTACTGGACGACGCCGACCGCCTCGCTCCCGGACGACGTGCCCACGTCGCAGTTGAACGCGACCCCCGCCCACAAGATGCTCTCGGCCTATCTCCAGGACTCCTGGGCGGTGCTTCCGAATCTGTCGGTGAACGTCGGCGTACGGTGGGACGAGCAGAAGATCTACGACTCGATCGGCGTCAAGCAGATCGATCTCAACGACGAGTTCGCCCCGCGTGTGGGCGTCATCTGGGACCCGACGTCCGACCACCGAACCAAGGTCTACGGCTCCTTCGGCTACTTCTACGAGCAGCTGCCGATGGACCTCGTCATCCGCTCCTACAGCTATGAGCGGCAGCCCGTGATCTACAACTTCGACTCGACCTCCATCGTTCCGGACGACACGGCTGCACTCATCGCCGATGATCACAACAAGATCCTCGGCGGCTTCACGGAGCCGGCGGATCCGAACATCAAGGGGCAGTACGTTCGGGAGTTTCTCTTTGGCGGAGAGCGGGAGATCATGCCCAACCTGGCGGTCGGCGCGAAGTACATCTACCGCAACTATGGGCGGGTCATCGAGGACTTCGTCTGCAGCGATCAGGCCGACTACTGCATCGGGAATCCGGCCGAAGGCATCATGAGCACGCTTTTCAACCTCAACTACGAACCGGGCTTCCCGGCGCCGAAGGCCCAACGAATCTTCCGCGGCGTGCAGCTCGACGTGACGAAGCGGTTCTCGAACAACTGGTCCATGGTGGCCTCCTACCTCTGGTCGAAGCTCGACGGCAACTACGACGGCGGGTTCGCGCCGTACACGCAGCCGCGCGGGACCGCCGATCCGAACATCTCCGCGACCTACGACTACTTCGACTTCTTCACCAACGGCCAGGACTTGACCCGTATCACCAACCGCGGTCCGCTCTCCAACGACCGCCGGCACCAGATCAAGGTCTACGGCACCTACGTCGCCCCCTTCAACCTGAACGTCGGGATGGCGGCGTACTTTCGGACTGGGACGCCGGTCACGCGGCTCGGAAACTCGTTCGCCTACGACCGGTGGGAGTTTTTCCTGACCCAACGTGGCGCCGACGGCCGGGTCCCATCGGACTACGAGGTCGACCTCCACCTGGGGTATCCGCTCCAGGTCGGGCCGGTGACCATCAATGCGATCGTCGACATCTTCCAGCTCCTGAACGTCCAGAGAGCGACGTTCCTCGACGAGGCCTACAACACCGCCCAGTTCGACAACGCGAACTACATCTGCGGCTCGCAGCCCGGAAGCGCTGACGAGGCTCGCTGCAACTCGGTCCCCAATGTGACGAAGGGCGGCTACAAGACGCCTCTCTCGCGCACGGCGCCGCGGGAGGTGCGGTTCGGGCTGCGGGTCAGCTTCTAGAGGCGTCTCGGTTCGGTAGGGGCGGCCGTGACCGCCGGCTGAAGCCGGCGTTGCCTACTACCGAAGGCCTGCCTTCGGTGGCCGGCTGCGGCCGCCCGCGGGCGGGGGCGAGCCCCGCCCCTACGAAGACGTCCCCAGCGCCTCCCCGAAGAAGTCGCCGAGTGCGGCGGCGACGATTCCCGGTCGCTCCATGGGGGTCAGATGAGCGGCGGCGGGCACGGTCACGAGGCGGGCTCCCGGAATCGCTCGCGCCATGGCCTGGGAATCCGACGGAGGGGTGATCGTGTCCTCCGCGCCGACGACGACCAAAGTGGGAATGGCAATTCCGGGCAGTACAGCCGTCCGGTCCGGGCGGTCGCGCATGGCGGATAAGTCCGCTTCGATTGTCTCGGGTCTCTGCCGAAGGATGATTCGTCGGACACGGTCGACGAGATCGCCGTTGTTCAAGGAGGCCGGCGCGAGCAGGCGGGGCACCATGGCTTCGGCGATCGAGGCGACGCCGGAAGAGCGCACGGTCGTTATCGCCTCGTTGCGCTTGGCCTTGCCCGTGTCGTCATCGGCCGAGGCGCGGGTGTCGATGAGCGCGAGCGCGCGTAAGGATTCGGGGCGTCGCGAAACGAGCGCGAGCGCGGCATAGCCTCCCATCGAGAATCCGGCGAGCCCCGCGGGAGCTTCCACTCCGCGGAGAATGGCCTCGAGAAAATCGGCGTAGTCGTCGATCGAGCCGGCGGAAGAGGCCGGAGTGTCGCCCCGGCCCGGAAGATCCGGTTTCAGGACCCGAAATCGGGGGGAGAGAGCGCGCGCGACCCCGGACCACATGGCGCCGTCGAGCGGATAGCCGTGGAGCAGGATGACCGCCGGCCCGCTTCCCATCTGCCGAATCCGCGCCGTCTGGCCCTTCCAGGCAATCTCCAGGTCCATGGGGCGTCGATCATCATCTCTCACCCGAAACGGGAAGGGGAAGCGAGGCCCTGATTCCGCCCTCCTCCCGGGGCTCGACGCGGCATGAGGTCCCATGCGCCGCCGCGACGGTTGCTGCGAGAAACAGGCCCATGCCCCTTCCGCGCCCCCCCTTAGTCGAGAAAAACGGATCAAAGATACGTTCGGCAATCGCCGGAGCAATTCCCCTGCCGGCATCCTCGACCTCCAGCACGACGGCGGGCGGCTCGTGCCGCGTCGACAGCCGTATCGGCGCATCCGGCGAGCTGGCTTCGACGGCGTTGAGAACGAGCGCGTGGAGTGCCTCGACGAGGTCCGCCTCGTTCCCTTCGACGGTTGGGAGCGATTCGTCGAGGTCCAGCCGCAGCGCCCCCGAGGAATGACGCGCGGCTACTCGCCGCGCTACCTCGTTGGCGGAGAGCGGGCGCCGCCCGGAAGAACCGGTCGTGCCGAGAGCGGCGAGATTGCGCGACAGACGCTCGAGCTGCGCGATCGCCGTCTGCATCGCGTCCAGACCCTCGGCGTCGGGAGCGGACGACTGACGGATCAAATAGAGATGCCCGCTCAAGACGGCGATCAGGTTGTTGAGATCGTGGGCCGTCCTCGCACCGAGCGAAGAAACGAGAGCCTCGGGGGACGGAAATCTTCGGCCGGAATCCACCGCTTCAAGCCGTTCCCAGAGCGGGGGAGCCCGCCGGTCCGGATAGCCCTCCCTGATCGACAACCCCCTGCAGGGCATCGAGGGCATGCCGGTCCCACCACCCCTTCTGGACGCCCCCGCGCAGGATCTCGAAAGCCGTTTCGATCCGGAGGGCCTCGCGATAGGCCCGGTCCGTTATCAGAGCATCGAAGATGTCGGCAATGGTCACGATGCGCACGGTCATCGGAATGTCGCTTCCCGAAATCCCCTGGGGATACCCGGATCCGTCGAGACGCTCGTGATGGTGGTAAACGACCGGCAAAGTCTTGCGCATCGTCTTCATGGGTGAGAGCAGGTCGTGACCGACGACGGGATGCTCTTCGATGATCGCCCGCTCTTCCGGCGTCAGTATCCCGGGCTTGCGCAGCACGGCGTCGGGAATGACGATCTTGCCGAGGTCGTGGAAAAGGGCGCCCCGCCGCATTTCGCTTCGCGCCGAGGCGTCCAGACCCATCTGCGCCGCGATGCGGTCGGCAAATTCGGCCACCCGCCCGCTGTGGCCGGCGGTGTAGGGGTCCCGGGCGTCGATCGTCTTGGCAAGCGTGAGAATCACGTGCTCCGCGTGCTCGTGCTCGTCGGCAAACTGCTTCAGCATCACGAGGGCTCGCACCCGCGGCAGGAGCTCCTCGGGCGAGAACGGTTTCGCGATGAAATCCGTTACGGCCTCCGCCTGAGCCCGCATCTTCTCCGCCGTCGTTGCCAGCCCCGTCAGAATCACGACCGGCAGGAGCCGCGTTGCCGGGTCGGAGCGAATCGCCTCGAGCACTTCGTGTCCGCTTCGGTCGGGAAGCTGTAGATCGAGGAGAACGAGATCCGGCGAATCGTTCCGGATCTGATGCAGCGCCTCTTCCGCGGTGGCGAACTCCTCGACCGTGTATCCTGCGGGGGTCAGGAGCTGACGGAGAAGCCGGCGCACCTGCTCGTCATCATCGATGACGAAGATGCGGACAGAAGGCGTATCTCCGGTGTGCACGAATGGGCCCGATTATAGCCGATGGCGCCCGGCGACCGGTCACACGGACGACGAATCTATCCGATGCACAAAGCCTGAACGAAACAAACGCCATCAGCGCGTCTACCGGCGGAGGGACGCGGCTTGACAGCCGATGTCGCGCCTAGCATCCAAGATAACCAGTCGAGGAAAAAACGAGAACGGGTTTAGGTACGCCGCGAAGATCGGTGCGAAGCGGATGGCTCGAGAAATCGTCGCATCCGCAAAGAAGAGGGGAATGTTGCGGAGACTCCGCACATAGGCGTTGTTCTCGATGACCGTGGCGTCGTCGAAGTGAAACGAATTGTGGAAGTGATTGGAATAGGCGGCGTAGGCAGCACCGACCGCCGCCAGCGACAACGCGAACAGAATGCCGCTCGATGGACGCGGAGCGTCATCGGTGTTCATTGGTGGCAAGGATGCCACGACGGTCCGGGAGACGGAAGTCACCCGGCGAATGCTACGGAATCTGCTTCCTTGTTCTCGGCGTCGGCGCCATCGCCGGCGCGAGGAGGGTGTGCTTCCCCTTTCGGCGGCGCTCCTGCCGCGCGATGGCCCCGAGCTCGTGGGAGTCATGGGGATTCGGCGCGATGCGCGGCACCGGGGTGGGTCCCATCAGCCGGATCTCGTCGACTTCCTTCTCGGCGAGGGAGTAGACCCCTCCGTCGGATGTCGTGAAAACGAACCGCCCGTTCGTCAGATGGGGGGCCTGCCGGAGTTGATAGACGGTTCCATCCTTCAGCCGCATTTGCGCGGGAACGGTCGCCGGAGGGTCAGCGAGCGCACCGAGCAGAAGAAGAAGCACCGGGACTCGCATTGTCATCAAGGATACGCTCCATCGGGGCCGACAGGAAGCCGCTCGCGATCGCGATCTTTCGGGTCAGAGTCGGAATGGCTGCCGAACGAAGCCGTGAGGCGGTGAACCAGCGCACCGATTCCGTGTTCTCGAACTTCGATTTCGGATTCCGGGGCGCTGCACGGTAGACAGAGACCTCGAGACGCCGATGGACGATTGTGTGCTGCGTCACAGCGACCGGCATCCGTCGATCGAGCCGCAGCCCGAGACCCGGGAGATTGCGGCGGAGGTTGGCGAGGGCCGCGGACGGAGTTCCTCCATCGGCCGATGGAAACTGCCAGAGGTCCTTCAGAAGCGTCCCTCGCGTCTTTACGAGAAGGGCGCGATTCTTGTGGATCGCGAAGGCCCCGGCGACGAAGACGCGGATGGTCGCGGGTTGCGCGCGCCTTTCGGGATAGCGCTCCGATTCTCCCATCCGACGCGCCTTGCATATCGAAGTCAGAGGACACGAAAGGCAGAGCGGACGTCGCAAGGTGCAAAACATCTGTCCGAGATCCATCAACGCCGCGGTGACGTCACCCGGACGCCGTCGGCATAGAAGCGCCTCGGCGTGTCGCCGAACGATCTCGGCGTGCCGACGAGTTCCCACCATGCCGGGAATCGCGAAGAGGCGCGAGAGGACCCGGGTGACGTTGGCGTCCGTCGCCGCGACGCGAGTCTCGAAAGCGAGCGAGGCGACGGCGGCGGAGATGTATTCGCCGAAGCCGGGCAGTCGGCGCAGCGCTTGTAGTTCTCGCGGGAGACGGCCGCCGTGGCGGCGAACGATCTCACGGGCCGCGCAATGCAAATGGCGCGCGCGGGAATAGTAGCCGAGGCCCGACCACGCCGCGAGAACGCTTTCTTGGCGGGCTCGCGCGAGGGCGCCGACGTCGGGGAACCGAGCCAGGAAGGCATCGTACCGCCCGAGGACCGCACGGACCGTCGTCTGCTGGAGCATCACCTCGGAGACCCAGATCCGGTACGGGTCTCGCATGCCGCGCCAGGGGAGTGTTCGTTTCTCGCGACGAAACCAGGCGAGAAGCCGAGTCTGTAGTCTGTGATCGGTGGTCTGTAGTTCGGAGCTCAACTACAGACTACAGGCTATAGACTACAGACCACAGACTACGAAGTGACGGCTTCTCGCGGCGCGATCCAGCCGGGTTCCTTCATCAGGTTTCGGATGAAGGTCTTCTCCGGTTCGTTGGGAAGCACCTCGGAGACGTGCTTCTCGTAATCGGCCGCCGTCAGGAGCTCGCCCGAAACGGAGTAAGTCTTCCCGGCAAACTCACCGATCGCGCGGTGGAACTTCATATCGGGCACCTTCAGAGGCGGGGCGCCGGGCGGAAGCAGCCGGTTGATCGATTCGAGAAGCTTCTCGACCTCCTGGCGGTAGAGTTCGCGCGAAAGCTCGTTCAAATGCGCCTTGTCGGGGTCGGCCGGTTGCTTCGCCTCGTCGTAGCGGCCCTTGAGGCCCCAGACATAGAACCACTCGGCCGAAGAGGATGCGTCCTTGCCGAAGAGGTCGTATGCCGTCGAAAGCCATTTGTTCACGTACTTCTGGAGAAGCACCGCCGGAACCCGGCCCATCTTCGCGATTCGCTGCAAGCCCATGTGGCCCGTACCGAGGTGGAACCCTTCCTCGCGGAGCATGGGCCCCATCGAACGAGCCAGCGGCGCGAAGCCCGAGGTCGAAAGCATGTTGAGTTGGAACTTGCCGTCCCGGTCCACGAACTCCGTGTAAGTGAAGAAATCGACCCAGTCGTCCACGTCCACGTTGAAGGAACCGAGAAGTCGGCTGTTCTGCCACGATCGGCGCTCCAGGAGCTTGCGCGCCTCGATCTTGCCCGTCTCGCCGAAGTGATTCACGAGCAGATGGCACATCTGCCAGCCGTGCCGCATCTCCTCGACCATGATCCGGCATACGCTGTCGGTGTCGTAGTCGGACGGCGACGTCTCTAAGAGGTGACGCTGCTGCTCCACCGACGCGAACTCCGTGTCCCCCTGGTAGACGATGAGATTCAACAGGGCGTCGCGGATCGGCTGATGCGGGATCTGCGTGACCCGTTCCCATTTCCGGTCACCCCGGAAGTCTCCGTACTCGATCTCCTCGGTCTTAAGCTCGCCGTACTTGGCCTCGAACCGATAATCGGCGTAGCGGGGAAGCTGCAGCCCAATGTCCTTCTGCCACGCGCGGAAGGCGTCGATCCAGTCGTCGAACGTCGCGATCTTCTTCATGCGCCTCTCGAAACCCGTATCATACCGAGTTTATGCCGCTGGAGATCGATTGGGAGGGACTCGTCGTCGGCTTTGAAAGCCGGTCCCATCAAATCACGCACTTCTTCGACCGGCAGACTGGCGACGTGATCCAGGTCCTGGAGAAAGACGCCGCGCGACACGCATCGCTCGCCGCGGACCCTCGCTACGTGGCGCTGCCCCGTGACAGTGGCGAGCGCTCGCGCGGGGACTTGGAGGAGTTCGCCGCGCACTGTCTGGACGAGGATTGCCGGCGCGATCTGGCCGCGGCTCTGCGCGCCGAAGAGCCGACCTCGGAATACCGCCGGGCGCTGCTGCGGCATCCGAAGGAAGAAGCCCACTTCTTTCAGTTCAAGGAGCGCCGGGCGCGCGAGCGAGCGGTGGAGTGGTTGAAGGCCCAGGGCATCGCGAAGTAAGGTTCCGGGTTTCTGGTTTCTGGGTTTCTGGTTCGTTGGGCTCAGCCGGTGACCAGTAACCAGAAACCAGAAACTAGGAACCCAGTTTCAGTATCCCGAAACGCTGTGGGACGTGAAAGTCCGCCGGATCCGCGAAAGTCGGCGACCAGGCCGAATATTCGTCGACCAGCCCGCGATCGATCCGGCAAAAGTTCGCGCGCAGGCGCGCGGGCAGAGAACCCAGGCTGACCGAATCGAGCGGAATCCGCAGCATTGCGGACCACCGACCCGCCCGCCGGGTAACCCGCGCCTCGAAACCCGGGCAATCCCATGCCGTCTCCACGCGCATCGAGCTCCTCGCGAGCTCGGGCGATTCGACCCGCGCGTCGAAGAGCGTTCCGAGAGGATTCACCTCGAACTCGAAGTACAGGCGGGGCGGCTCCCGCGGGGCCAGGAAGACCTCGAAAACGTCCTCCTTCCACAGCGGATCATCCCGAGCCGCGAACGTGGCCACGACGCCATCGTCCCGTCCGTCGAATCGGACGCAGAGCGTAGCCCCTCGGAGTCCGATTCGGAGGCCGGTTCGCAGACGCGGCGGCGCACCGGTGCGGACGTCGCGGAGGAAGATCGGAGTCAGCGATACGAGGCGTTCTGTGGGCGAGAGACGCGGGACGTACAGCGTAGGAATGTCGGACATGAGCCGACATTGTGTACTCGTCGTTCGTCCCACGTCTCTTTAGCCCGTCATCCCGAGCGCAGCGAGGGATCCCAGACTCGACACGGCCTTCTCGGCATCGAACTCGGGATCCCTCGGCGCCGTGCGCCTCGGGATGACCGGACGCGGGCCCTTCGCGCGGCGTCCGGTCACTTCAGTTTCCACTGCCTGATGATGTTGAAACCGAGATAGATATCTTTCGCCCTGTGATTGAACGGGACCGACGCCGCGTACTGGTCCACGGTCGTCTCGCGCTGATTGCCGGCGGTGAAGCAGAACCGGTGGCGCAGCAGGCTCTTCTCGAGTGATACGACCCAGCCGACCCCTTTCGAATTCGCCTTGCCGATGCGCGGCGTGACCTCGCCATGGATGGTGATCGAGTGGGTCACCGCCACCGAGACGGCGAATGGCACGTTGAAGATGTCGTCATAGAGGCCCGAGCACAGAAAGGACCCGAACGGGGTGAGCTGGCAGGAACGGTCTTCCGGAGTCGCCGTCTGGTAGATGAAGCTCTGGCCGTTGGTCCGTGAGAGATAGGTGGGAACGGCCGTGATTCGCAGATAGGAGCCGAGCGAATAGGCCAGCATCGCCTGGGCGAAAAAGCTCGACCGCTCCGAGAGTCCCCGCTCGGTGCGCCAGTCTTCGCCCAGTCGGACTCCCGCGGCGAAGGGACCGAGCGCGAGGAACTGGTATTTCGCGGCCGCCTCGTAGACGTCCAGCTCCGAGGATCGATAGAAGGAGATGTCCAGGTTTTTTACCGGCACGTAGCCGAGGCCGATTCCGATGTTGGCGCCGTTGTCGAAGGAGAAGAGGTCGTGGATGTCGCTATCCTGAACGGGCTGCTGAAACCGGTGAGTGAAGAGGATCGTGAGCGTCCCTTCCCTTGGTACCTCCGCCGACGGCAGATTGATGATGACGTGGCCTTCGATCGGGCGAAAGATCACCGGCTCGGCCTTCGGGCTCTCCGGCGTCGGAGTGGGCGTCGCCGCCGGAGGCTCCTGCGCGGCGAAAGCCGGGATCGCCGCGCATCCGGCCACGAGCAGGAAAGCCAGGGCCGCCCCTCTACTCCTCATCGTCTGCCCTCCTCTCGACTGACGTTGGCGAGCCTAGACGCTCCGACTCGCGAGCATCGAGGAACTTACGAACTCTTCAGATTAACGCCGGGGCTATCGAGAACCTCTCGCACCTTGCGCGCCAGAGCGTCCGGCGTAAACGGCTTGGAGAGAAACGCCGTTTCCGGGTCGAGGATTCCCTGGCGCGTGATCGCGGCGTCGGTGTAGCCGGACATGTACAGAACCTTCATTCGCGGCCGGCCGTTCGCCAGAGCGGAAGCCAGCTCCCGCCCATTCATGCCGGGCATGATCACGTCGGTGAGGAGAACGTGAATTTCCGCCGCGTGGCGCTTCGAGATCGCGATCGCCTCGGCCGGGCTCGCCGCCGTCATCACCGCGTAACCCTGCATACCGAGGATCTTCGCGACGAGCCGACGCACCTCGGGCTCGTCTTCCACGAGAAGCACCGTCTCGCTTCCATGCCGGGGAAGGTCCAGCGGCGGCGCGGCCGCGGGAGCGGCGAGCGGCTCTTCACATTGCGGGAGGTAGATCTTGAAAGTCGTCCCGTGTCCCGGCTCGCTGTAGACCCAAATGGATCCTCCGCTCTGCTTGACGACGCCGTACGTGGTCGACAGGCCGAGCCCCGTCCCCTTGCCGCGCTCCTTCGTCGTGAAGAAAGGCTCGAAGAGCCGAGCCTGGAGCTCGGCATCCATGCCGACGCCGGTGTCCGAGACGGCGAGCATGACGTGCGGTCCGGGCTGGACCGTCGCATAGCGGTTTGCGAACTTCTCGTCGAGCTCGACGTTGGCGGTCTCGAGCGTCAGCTGCCCTCCGCGGGGCATCGCATCGCGGGCGTTCACGACGAGATTGAGAATGACCTGCTCGATCTGGCCGGGATCCGCCTTCGCGCGCCAGAGCCCGTCGGAGAGCGACGTCGTCAGCTCGACGTCTTCTCCGATGACGCGTCGGAGCATCTTCTCCATGTTGGAGATGACCGCGTTCAAATCCAGCACGCGCGGCTCGAGAACCTGGCGGCGGCTGAACGCGAGTAGCTGCTGCGTCAGCGCGGCGGCGCGCCTTCCGGCTTGACGGATCTCCTCGGCGCTCTCGCGCCGTGGATCTTCGTCCGGAAGCTGGCCGAGCAAGAGCTCCGTATACCCGGAAACGGCCGTGAGCAGGTTGTTGAAGTCGTGAGCGATGCCCCCGGCCAGTCTCCCGATGGCCTCCATCTTCTGCGACTGCAGAAGCTGTTCTTCGAGCCGCTTGCGCTCGGTCATGTCGAATGCCGTGCCGAGCAGGATCTCCTCGCCGTCCTCCTCGGAGCGGATGAGGGACACGTTTTCGATGACCCAGACGAGGCTGCCGTCCTTTCGACGCGCTCGACTCTCGTAGTTGACGAGGCTCCCCTCGCGACGCAGGCGCGCCAGAAAGTCTTCGCGGTCCAGAGGACTCGCGTAGTACGCCAGGGCCGGCTGCGCCATCGCCTCCGCGGGCGATGCATAGCCCATCATCTGCGCGTACGCGCGGTTGCATTCGAGCAGCCGTCCTCCCGCGGTCGACCGGTACACCCCCGCGAGGTTGCGCTCGAAGAGGAGGCGGTAGCGCTCCTCGGACTCCCGCAACTCCGCCTCCATTCCCTTGCGCCCCGTGATGTCGCGCAGGATCGCCTGGGTCCCCCTCTTTCCCTCGAATTCGACGGGGGTCACGCGTAGCTCGACGTCGAAGGTCGAGCCGTCGGCCCGCTGTCCGATGGCCTCGTAAAGCTCGGGCGCCGGACCGCCTTCCATCCGCCGACGGGCGATCTCCAAGACCTGCTCCCCGGAGTCGGGGGAGAAGAAGGTCGAGATGGACGCTCCGACCGGCGGCTTATCGTAGCCAAACATCTGGAGGCAGGCCGGATTGGCGTAGGCCACGCTGCCGTCCACCGATACGGAAACGGCCTCCTGGGTCTGTTCCAGCAGAGCCCGGTACGTGGCGTCGCGCTGCGCCAACTGCTGGTCGTGCTGAAGACCGATGGTGCGCCGCCAGAGGATCGCGAGGGCCGCGGCCGCGAGGAAGAAGCCCAGCGCCACCAAAAGAATCCGAAAGACCTGCTCGTGGCGTGCGTCGGGGGTCGGGCTGGGGTCGAGCCCCGCGTCGATCAACCGGACGAGGTCAGAGACCCGCGACGGGGGCTCGGCCGCGAAGCGGCATTCGTGGGAGGCGCGCGAATGCGCCGCCGCGGCCGACGCCGTTTGCGCGAGAGCGACCACCGCCGACAGCAGAAGCAGCCGAAGGAGAAGCGGGCGGACGCGAGACGGCGCTCGCGGCGTGCGGGTCACGGCTCAGATCCGCAAGAGGCCGGCGCCCCAATGAAGTCCGGCGCCGAGGGCCGTGAAGCCGACGAGATCCCCGGGCCGAATGCGGCCTTGCGCCTTCGCCTCGTGGAAGACGAGCGGCAGCGTCGCGGCCGTCGTGTTGCCATATTTCTGGATGTTGTGGAACACGCGTTCGTCGGGAAGCTCCAGGCTCTTCTGCACGGCCTCGTTGATGCGCAGGTTGGCCTGATGCATCAGAAGCAACGACAGCGCATCGAGGGAAAGACCGTATCCGGCGAGCGTCGCGCGGACGACTTCGGGCATCGCCGTGGCGGCGAGGCGAAAGACCTGCCGGCCTTCGACGATCGGGATAGTCCGGTTGTCGGTATACATCTCGGGCGTGAAGTAGGGGAAGCTCGCCGATCCCCCTCCCGGCACATACAACTTGTCCCAATGACTGCCGTCGGTGTGCATTCGAAAGCCGAGAAAACCCCTCCCATCGCCGGAAGCGTTCGCCTCGAGGACGAAGGCACCCGCCCCGTCGCCGAAGAGAACCGCGCGGTCCCGGTGGGCCGTGCCCCATGCGCGGGCCTCGGGGGAGACGGGGCCGTCCGATTCGCCGAAGAGCACGGCCCAGTCTTCGTCGGTCCACGGAAAGAACGCGGCGTGGCACTCCGCCCCGACGAGGAGAACGCGCCGGGCGCCACCCGACCGGATGAAGGCGTCGGCAACCTGGAGACCGGAGAGAAACCCGGCGCACTGCATGCGGATATCGAGGGCGGGCGTCGTCGTCAGCCCGAGAGCCCTCGCGAGCAGTCCGCCGCTTCCCGGAAAGTAGTAGTCCGGCGTCATCGTCGCGAAGACGATCAAGTCCATGTCTTCCGGCTCGAGGCCGGCATCGGAGAGAGCTCGCCGCGACGCCTCGGCGGCCAGCGTGGCGCTGGATTGACCGCGGCGCGCGAAGCGCCTCTGTTCAATCCCGGTGCGCTGGCGGATCCACTCGTCGCTCGTGTCCATCAGGAGCGATAGACGCTCGTTGGTGACGACCCCCTCCGGCACGAACATGCCGGAGCCAGAGACGACCGTTGTCAGGGAAGGCACCAAAAGATTCTACGCCGGGCACACCCGGGAACCACTCTTACCGTAGCGGTGCGATCTCCACATCGCCCGTGACGCCGTCGACCTCCGCGGTCCATGCGTAGACGCGCATGCCCGCCGGGGCGTCGACGCGAATCCGGCCGGCCGGCTGATCCGTGACGCCCATCGCCGCGAAGACGTAATTCAGCCGTCCCGGCTCGTGGTCCCCCAGAAGAAGGGGAACCGAGCCCGCCGTCGTTCCGTCCGGCTTGAATCCTGTGACCGTGACCGTACCCGGCGCTCCCCGGTTGTAGAGGAGAAGATTCGTCCCGCGGCTGGCCGTCTGGGGTACGCCGATGGCGACCGCGGATCCCCCTTCTGGCACGCTCGCCGAGGCGTGGATCGACGCCGCGAACGTGCCGTAGTCTCCGAAAGAGGTGCGCGAGGCGATGCGTACGGCGGAGGCGATCGGGAGCGGAGACTCCACGATCAGCGCACCCTGGCCGGCCGCGATCCCAAAGAGCGTCGTGAGGAAATCCGAAACGGCGCGGCTTTCCTGCGGAAGCAGGTCGAGGGTCGCGACCGAAGGGGTGCCGCCTCCGAGCGGATAGAAGGAGATCGAGACGGACGCGGCGGAATCGGGATCGGGGTTCGAGACAAAGAGGTCGGAAACGAAGCTTCTGCCGCCTCCTCCTACTACCTGCCCGGCGATGGGGATGACCGCGTCCGACGCCGCGGCCACTGGCAACGAGATCGCGACATCGCGGCTCCCGAGATCGAGCACGCTGACGTAAGCCTGAAGGGACCCCGTCGTCACGGCCCCGCGCACGACGTCTCCGGGCTCGGCGGCGACGCCGAAGGCCGACGCGGCGGGATTGAATTCCTCGGAGGTGTTCGCCGCGAGATCGAAAGATCGCGTGCCGCGGACGGTTCCGTCCGGCGCGGAGAGCGTGAGGACACCAGCCGCGCCCCCCTGCGTGTAGATGCCCAGGATCGAGACCTCCGAGTCGCGCGCACCCGTGAACAGCGTCGTCGACGACCCCGGTCCGAGGCTTTCGGCGGCGGTGGCCGCCGGAATCGCGTACCCGAGGGTGCCGCCGCCCGGGAGCACGCGCGTCGAGCGCACCGAGGCGAGGAGATCCGCCGCCGGACCCGAGTCGATGCGGATCCGAACGGGCCCGTTGGCGAGCTGCGTCGAGCCGCCGAAGCTACCGAACGCGTCCGAAAGCAGTTGCGTGGCTCCCGCGGCCAGCGTGAAAGGAACTCGAGCCGCGAAGGCGGCAGGGGAGTAGAGGTAGAGCGCATCCCCCGAGATCGCGGCGCTGCCCCGGTTCGAAAGAGTCATGTCGACTCGGATCCTCGAGTTCGACGGTCCGGCCAGGCTCAACGCGGTGGGGACGGACTGATCCGTCGCCCCTCCGATCGACTGGAGGACGAGATTCGCGAGCTTGCCGTCGGTACCGATCCACAGAAACCCGCCGGCGACCGCGATGCCGTAGGTGTTGGTGGAGGGGAAGGCGGTCGTCATGATTCCGAAGGAGCCGGAAGCAACTGTGAGATCGCTCGCGGCGATGGCGGAATTCGTCGACTCGAAGGTCGTCGGCGCGATCGTGGACGTCCGGATCGTGACCGCCCTCGCGTTGGACGAGGAGGCCACGTCCAGGGTTTGCGGGGTGAGCACCTGGGCGAGGCCGATCGCAAAGCCCGGATCGAGCACCGAAACGGCTGACTGGCTCTGGCCCGAGGTGACGTAGATGAGGCCCCGGAAGATGTCAAAATGGATCGGGTGGTTGATGGTGTAGTAGGAGCGGAGCTCTCCGCTGGCGGGATCGAACCGGTCCATCCGGCCAGCGGAGAACTGGGAGATCCAGAGGTGACCCTGGTCGTCGAACTTCATCTCGGCCGGATTCAGCCGGGCCGCCGCCGGATTGAAAAACGTCCACGATGTCTCGGTCGTCGCGCCGGGAACGTATCGCACGATCCGGTTGTCTCCGAAATCGGTCAGCCACAGCGCGCCGTCCGGGCCGAGGACCATGTCCGCGTAGGCGAAGGTCCCCGTGGAACGGTAGTCGACGGCCTGAAGCGAATTCAAATCCACCGACTGCATGCGGCCGTTGGTCTGCGGGATCCACACCTTCCCGTCGGGAGCGCGGTAGAACGCCGCCGGGATAGACCCGGGCACGACCCATTCGGTCAGGGCCCCGGTGGCCGTGTTGAGCGAGGCGAAAGCGGACGTGCCCGCCGGGATCTCGCTCTCGCCGCTCTCGATGAGCCAGATCGTGTCGCCGTCGATCTCGAAGTCGACCGGGTTGGCGCCCAGGTGTCCGGTCGGGCGCAGTTGCCAGTAGGTAATCGTGGTCCCGCGGAGAACGCCGACCCGGTCCGCCCCCGCCTCCAGAAACCAGACGGAGCCGTCTTCCTGCATCTGGATCTTCACTCCGTTGGCGCGGGCGGAGTCCTGCGTGGTATATGTGGAGCCCGAGGGGACGGTCGTCGCCGGCCCGGGCGTGGGAGTCGGGGTCGGCGTCTGGGCACTCGCGATGGCCCTTCCGACCCAGAAGAGGGCCGCGAGCAAGGGGATGGAGCGCCTCATAAACGTCGGCGGATGATAACGCACGCGAGCGTCGCGGCATTTCGGCGAGCGCCTCGGCGTTATCCATGACACCGATGGCCGCGCGCTCCCCGGTCGCTGAAGTCCTCGCCCGCCGCACCGTGGCGGCGGCTCCCGAGCTGATCGAGCGCCTCGCGGACGGGCGCCTTCGGTGCTACGCCTGCGGCCACCGTTGTCCGATTCCGGAAGGTCGCGAAGGCGTTTGCCGCGTGCGCTTCAATCAGGGGGGGACTCTTCAGGTGCCCTGGGGCTACGTCGGCGCTCTTCAATGCGACCCGATCGAGAAGAAACCTTTCTTTCATGCCCTGCCCGGCTCGGACGCGCTCTCCTTCGGCATGCTCGGCTGCGACCTCCATTGCGCCTACTGCCAGAACTGGTTTACCTCTCAGTCGATCCGGGATCCAGAAGCGGTCGGATCGCCGCTTGACGTTTCGCCCCGCCGGCTGGTGGACCTGGCCGTCCAGAGCGGGGCTCCGACCGTCGTCTCGACCTACAACGAGCCGCTGATCACATCCGAGTGGGCCGTCGCCGTCTTTCAGGAAGCCCGGGGCAGGGGTCTGCGGACCGGCTACGTGTCCAACGGCAACGGCACGCCGCAGGTCCTCGATTACATCCGTCCCTGGGTCGACTTCTACAAGGTGGATCTGAAGTCGATGGACGACAAGCACTATCGCCAGCTCGGAGGAGTGCTTCAGAACGTTCTCGACTCGATCGCCGGCATCCACGAGCGCGGGATCTGGCTCGAGGTTCTCACCTTGGTCATACCCGGCTTCAACGACTCGGAGGAGGAGCTGCGGCGCGCGGCAGGGTTCGTCTCCTCCATCTCGCGCGACATCCCGTGGCACGTGACGGCCTTCCATCCGGACTACAAGATGACCGACCGGGGCGCGACACCGGTCGAAACTCTGTGGAAGGCGTGTGAGATCGGGACCGCGGAAGGATTGCGCTACGTCTACGCCGGCAACATCCCCGGCCGCGTCGGTCCGTGGGAGAACACTCGCTGCCCCGAGTGCGGCACGACGGTGATCGAGCGATACGGCTTCCGCGTCCGGAAGAACCGTCTGAAGAACGGGACCTGCCCGCAGTGCGCCACGCCGATCCCCGGACGGTGGGATCCGAGCGTCGAGGGAACGACCCGGACGCATGGGATACCGCTGCCGGTGATTTAAGAATTGCCGATTGCCGATTGCCGATTGCCGATTGGCCACGTAATCGTCAATCTTCAATCGTCAATCTTCAATTCTCCGTAAACCTCCCCCTCTCTCCCTCGTCATTCCTCCGAGAGTAGACCGGGAGGAGTTGCATGGGCGTAACCTGGACCCGGGACGCGGCGGCGCATCTGCTCCGGCGGGCGGGTTTCGGCGCAACGCCGTCGGAGATCGACAGCCTCTACGCGCGCGGCTTGGACGGCGCCGTCTCGTTCCTCGTCGACTACGACTCGATCAGTACGGCGGCCTACGAGGCGTCGCTCGCCGCCAGGAACTACAACCTCCAGAGGACCGTCGGCCTCCAGCAATGGTTCATGGACCGGATGGCGTTTTCTCCCCGGCCTCTCGAGGAGAAGATGACCTACTTCTGGAACCTGCACTGGACCTCCGGGATCGCGAAGGTCAAAGGGGAGACGCTCATTCTCAACCAGAACCAGACCGAGCGGCAGTACGCGATGGGAAGGTTCGACGACATGGTTGTCAAGATCTCGCAGGACCCCGCCATGCTGGTCTGGCTCGACAACCGGACCAGCCGCGCCGGGAGGCCCAACGAGAACTATGCCCGGGAGCTGATGGAGCTCTTCACCCTGGGGATCGACAACTACACGCAGACCGACGTGACCGAGGTCGCTCGGGCCCTGACGGGATGGACCGTGGCCAACTACAACCGGGCCACCAACTACAACAGCGCGACGTTCGTCGACCGGCCGGACCTTCACGACGGCGGCAGCAAGACGATCCTCGGCAAGACGGGAAACTGGAACGGCTATGACGCGATCGAAATCATCCTCAATCACACGGATTCCCGCGGCTCGGTGTCGGGCCGCTTCATCGGCGGAAAGCTCTGGCTCTTCTTCGCCGGAACGATCGCGCCCGATTACATCGTCGACCAGCTGCAATCCGTCTACGTCGAAGCCGGACATTCGATCCGAGAAGTCGTCCGCTCGATGCTCTTGATGCCGGAGTTCTACGAGACCCATAGCGTCAAGACCTGGGTCCGCAGCCCCGTCGAATACGCCGTGGCCGCGATCCGCATGCTCGAGGGCTCGACGGATTTTTCCTCGCCCGCCAATTCTCTGGCGGGTATGGGACAGATTCTCTTCAACCCTTCCGACGCGAAGGGATGGGACTGGGGGACCGCCTGGCTAAACACGGGCTCACTCTTTGCGCGTGCGTCCCTCTCGAACACACTCTCGACGAATCGGGGCGCGACGGGGACTCGATTCGATCCGGCGGCGATCCTCGCGGGCTCGGATGCTTCGACGGCCGAGAAGGTCGTCGACATCGTCGCGGACCGTCTCAATGTCGACGATGTGACCTCCGAGACGCGCGCCGCCTGGATCGATTACATGAACCGCAACGACGACGGGACACTCGGTACGTGGACCAATACGGTGCAGAACGTCGACGAGAAGGTTCGCGGTCTGGTACACGTCATGCTGACAAGCCCCGCCTTCCATCTCGCCTAGGCCGCCGGAGGAAACCATGCCTTTCTCGCGACGCGACTTTCTGATGCGCTCGACCGGATTCGTGACGGTTTCCGCCATGGTCCCGCGCTGGGCGGTCGCCTCGGCTCGGAAGTTCGAGGAATCGGTCGGTGCCACCAACAATCAGCGCACACTCGTCGTGCTCGAGCTGATGGGGGGCAATGACGGTCTGAACACGGTCGTCCCCTACGCCGACTCTCTCTACCCGCAGCTGCGGTCGCGGATCGGGGTTCCGGTGACCTCGGTGCTGCCGCTGGACGACCGCCAGGGCTTCAACCCGGTCATGACCGGGCTGAAGGCGCTCTGGGACGGCCATCGCGTCGCGATCGTCACCAATGTCGGCTATCCGAACTCGAGCCTCTCCCACTTTCAATCCCGCGACATCTGGCACACCGCGGATCCGCTGCTGGCGCAGCGGCGCGGATGGCTCGGCCGTTGGGCCGACGACGTGCTCGCCGGCAGCGGAAACCCTCTGTCCTGCGCGGCGATATCGCAGTCGCTCCCGAAGACGCTTCTCGCCGATCACGTCGGGGTGCCCACGTTTCTCTCGCTCGCGAGCTACCAGTATCAGACCGATGGTGCCTTCCCGGGAGACCGGGGCAACCAGGTGGCGGCGTTTCTCGCGCAGAACTCGACCGAGTACGAGATCGAGAACGCGCCGGCTGCCATCAGCGGAGTGGGGGAGGATGCGATTTCCTCCTCCGACATCCTCCAGACCGTTGGGAACGGCTACATCGCGATGGGCATCTATCCCGACAACAGCCTGGGCTCGGGCCTGCAACTGATCGCCCAGATCATCAACGCGGATCTCGGCGCGCGGATCCTCTACATCACGTACGGCGGGTTCGACAACCACTCGGGGGAGGATCAGGATCATGATCCGCTCTTGACCGACGTCTCCGACGCGATCAAGGCGTTCATCGACGATCTCGACGGCCACGCCAAATCGCACGACGTACTCTTGATGACCTGGTCGGAGTTTGGCCGCCGCGCGCAGGACAACGCGTCGAACGGGACCGACCACGGCACCTCCGCTCCCCACTTCGTCGTGGGGGGCGCCGTCGTGCCGGGCATCCACGGGAACCCGCCGGATCTCTCGAACCTCGACTCGAACGGGAATCTCCCGATTCAGAACGACTTCCGCTCCTACTATGGGACGATCCTGTCCGACTGGCTCGGCGCGGATTCCGCCGCCATCCTCGGCGAGGGCTGGCCGAACCTAGGGTTCTTGAACAAGACGGATGTGTAGAACAGTCGACAGTCGACAGTTGACAGTCGACAGTTGATAGTCGACAATATATTAGAGTTTACTTATATGTTTCGATCGTGAGACCCCTGACTGTTAACTGTTGACTGTCGACTGTTGACTCCTGGCTCCCGACCCTCCTCTGATACCCTTCCCGCGTGATTGCCGGACGGGCGACCCCCGAAGGCACGCGGCGATTCGCGGCTCGATCCGCGGCGGCCGCAGGGCACTTTCGCACCGCCGCCGGCCTATCCCTCTCCTCGATTGGCCTCGGCACCTATCTCGGTAAGGAGGATGCGGCGGCCGATGCCGGGTACGAGGAGGCCGTCGCGGCGGCTCTCGACGCGGGAATCAATGTCTTCGACACCGCCATCAACTATCGCGGGCAGAAGAGCGAGCGGGCCATCGGGCGCGCGCTCGCGAAGGCGTTTTCGGAAGGTCGGGCCTCCCGAGAGGAAGTCTTCGTCTCGACCAAGGGGGGCTACCTTCCGCACGACGCGGACGATGCGCGCGACGCCCGTGCGTACATCCTTTCGACCTTCGTCGACACGGGTCTGGCGCCGCGCGAGGAAATCGTCCGTGGCGGCCACTGCATGACCCCGGTTTATCTGGCGGACCAGATCGCGCGCAGCCAGGATAACCTCGGCTTGGAGACGATCGATCTGTATTACCTCCACAACATCGAAGCGCAACGAGCGAGCCTCGAGGCGGCGGAGTTTCGCCGGAGGCTCCTTGCCGGCGCCGAGCTTCTCGAGACGGCCGCGACGGATGGGCGGATCGGCGCCTGGGGGCTGGCCACCTGGGACGGGCTGCGCGTCCCGCCCGAGCATCCCGAGCATCTTGCGCTTTCCGAGGTCCTTGGTGTCGCCCGCGAGATTGCCGGTGACTCGCATCATTTCCGGGCCGTGCAGCTCCCCGTCAACCTGGTCATGGCCGAGGCCATTGCCTATCCTTCGCAGGAAGCGACGGAGGAGAGGCTCTCCGCCCTCCAGGCGGCCAGGGCTCTCGGCCTGGCGGCCTTCGGTTCCGCCTCCATTCTGCAGGGGCGGCTCGCCGGCGACCTGCCCGAGGAGGTTCTGGGAGCATTTCCAGAGGCGGGTACTTGCGCACAGAGCGCCCTGCAGTTCGCCCGCTCGGCTCCCGGAATGACCGCCGCCTTGGTCGGGGTCTCGCGCCCCGAACACGCCTCGGAGGACTTCGCCCTCGCTAAGGTACCGCCGGCGGCACCGGAGCGTGTCCTGGCTTTATTTGCCGAGGCGTGAGGTGCCATCCCCCGGATGAAGGACGGAAGGCCGCTCGGGGCCGCCTCGTGACGCGTTTTGTCCGCGAGTCCTGGGCCCCCCCCGGCCGATTCCTGACATGATCGCTTTTCGGCCGCATTCGTCGTAGAATGAGCCGTTCCCGCCCGGACCGAGAGTCAGCGCGGCGGGGTTTGGAAGTTCATGTCTGAAGACCCCTTGAGCCCGGAAAGTCTTGCGTCGGTCTCCATTCAAACGGAGGCCCCCTCCTCCGCCGGTGAAGGCGCGGCGCCCGTCAATGGGCAGCCGCGACCGCATCGTCGGCGTCGGCGCCGCCGCCGCCGCGGCGGGCGCGGGGGGCCACCGGGAGGCGGCGGCTCGTTCGAGAGAACAGACGATCTTTCGGCCGCGGGTCCGGAGCGGCCGGCCGAAGGAGTTCTTTACATCCCGCCCAAGGAGACCGCCCCGGGAGTGCTCGTTTCGGCTCGCGCAAACTATCTTCCGTCGCCGAAGGATCCACTGGTGCCGAGGGACCTCATCCACAGAGAGGGTCTCGAGGCCGGCGCCCTGATCGCGGGTTTCGCGGCCGACGGCAGCCGACCCGTCCTACGCCGGGTGGAGACGGTCGAGGGCCTGGAGCCCGGCGTCTTCCGTCAGCGGCCCGCCTTTACCGAGCTCGTGTCCATCGACCCGAACTCGCGCTTGAAGCTCGAAACCGAGCCCGACGAGATGTGCGGTCGTGTGGTGGACTTGCTCGCGCCGATCGGCCGGGGCCAGCGCTGCCTGATCGTCGCTCCTCCGAAAGCCGGCAAGACGACGCTCTTGAAGCGCATGGCGCACGCCGTCGAGGTCAACGATCTGGACGTTCACGTCATCGTATTGCTCATCGACGAGCGTCCGGAAGAGATCACGGACTTTCGCCGCAGCGTCACGCGCGGCGAGGTCATCGCCTCTTCCGCCGACCTTTCGGCCGAGAACCACATCGCCGTGGCGGAGATCGTGGCGGAGAGGGCCCGCCGCTTGATCGAGTGCGGAAAGCACGTGATCATCTTCCTCGACTCGATCACGCGCATGGCCCGCGCCTACAACCAGATGCAGAAGGGGGGAGGCAAGATCCTCTCGGGCGGCATCGACGCGCGGACGATGGAGAAACCGCGGCGATTCTTCGGCGCGGCGCGCAACGCCGAAGGGGGCGGTTCGCTCACGATCATCGCGACGGCTCTGATAGACACCGGATCCCGCATGGACGAGATCATCTTTCAGGAGTTCAAGGGAACCGGTAACACCGAGATCCTGCTCGACCGGGATCTCTTCAACCGCCGCATCTTCCCGTGCATCAACATTCCCCAGTCGGGGACGCGCAAGGAAGAAAAGCTCTACGGACCCGAGGAGCTGCCGAAGATCGTCAAGCTCCGCCGGGCGCTCGCCGCCGTCGACAAGATCCAGGCGATGGAGCTGGTGCTGGGAAGGCTGTCGAAGTTCCGGACGAACTCGGATTTCCTGAAGTCGTTCTGAGGAAGTTGGCGATTGGCGATTGAAGATTGACGATTAGGGCTTTCCCACTCAATCGGCACTCGGCAATCGACAATCGGCAATTCACCGCCTCCGGCTCTTCCTCCTTTTCCGCAGGCCCGCACTCTTCTTTACTCCCGGGTGGCCGGAGAGGAGTAGCATGCGGGCAGGCCGGGATCACCAGACGGAGCGCCGAATCCGTTTCTTGGAGTCGCCGCGCGTCTTGGGACCCCGGAGAAGCTATGCGAACCCAGGCGTTGTCGCCAAGACATTTTCTTTACCCGACCGTTCGTCAAAGGGAGGAGGAATCATGCGCCGGCTGACTCGCAGAATCGGTCTGTTCGGAGGACCGGGCGCTCTGATGCCCGCAATGGGCGTCAAGAAGCCCGGCCCCGTTTCTAGCGCGCGGTCCGCTCCGGAACCGGCTTCCCCAGCCGGCACGAGCAAAGGCTCGGAAGCCCTGGCCGGAGACGTCAAGAAGAAGTCCTGGCTCCGACGGCTCTGGGGCTCGAAGAGAGACCCGGGGGAGTGACGCGCGTCTACCGACGCCGGCTCTTCCGTTTCGTGCGGCCGTAGGCTTCGCTGTCGGACAGCGGCGGCGGCGCCGGCGGCGGACGGCGCGCCTGGGGCTTCTCTCGAAAACCGGCGTGGTGGCGCGGCGCGTTCGTGACGCGCCCGGAACGAAAGAGAGTCTCCGGCGGCCACTCCACCGGGATCTTGCGGCCGATCCGTTTCTCGATCGCGTCGAGGGAGAAGACGTAGTCGTCACAGGCGAAGGAGACCGCCGTTCCTTCCGCGCCGGCGCGACCGGTGCGCCCGATCCGGTGGACATAGTCTTCCGAGTCCTGCGGAAGATCGTAGTTGATGACGTGAGAGACGCCCTCGATGTGTAGGCCGCGGGAGGCGACGTCGGTGGCGACGAGAACGGCAAGCCTCCCGTCCTTGAAGTCCTGAAGCATCTTGAGCCGCCGGTCCTGGGGAACGTTGCCCGCCAGCGCGCGCGTCGGATACCCGTTGGCGGAAAGGCCCCGCACAAGCTCGGCGGCAGTCGTCCGGCGGTTGACGAAGATCAAGACGCGGCTGCCTCCCTCCGCCTCGAGGAGCCCGAGCAAGAGCCGGAACTTTTCTTTCGATGCCACGTGGTAAAGCACCTCTGTGATCCCGCGGGCGCCCACCCGCTCCGGCTCGATCTCCACTTTCTCGGCATTGTTGGTGTGCTCGTAAGCCAGCTCCATCACTCGCATCGACAGCGTCGCCGAGAAGAGCATCGTCTGGCGGCGGTGATAGGGCGGGCACCGGCGCAGGATCCGGCGCAGATCGCGGATGAAGCCCATGTCGAACATCCGGTCCGCTTCGTCGATCACGAGGATCTCCACGCTGCGAAAACTGACGGCCCCCTGCTGCTCGTAGTCGAGCAACCGACCCGGCGTCCCGACCAGCAGATCGGGCACGGCTTTCACGGCCTCGCGCTGGAGCCGATAGTCCATGCCTCCGAAGACGGCGAGGGTGGTCAACCCGGTATGGCGCCCCAGCAACTCGGCGTCGCTGCGGATCTGCGCGACGAGCTCTCGGGTCGGCGCCACGACCAGAGCGCGCGGGCCGCGCGGCGCCGAGGCAGGCCGCTTCTTGAGCAGATGCGTGAAGATCGCCATCAGAAAGGCGGCCGTCTTGCCGGTGCCGGTCTGAGCCTGGCCAGCGAGGTCCAAGCCAGCGAGCGCGATCGGCAGGGCCTTCTCCTGGATCGGCGTTGCGAAGACGAACCCCGCATCGGCGAGGCCCCAGCGAACCTCGTCTGGCAGGGGATAATCCGAGAGGAGTGTCCGGGTGAGGTGATGTTCCGAGGTCGCCGAAGTCATCAAAACCACCTTCCATACTAACCTAATTACTTCCGTCTCCTGTTCCAGTCTCCGACCAGCGGCCTTCCGGTGGCCTCCGCCAGGGCTTCGCCGATCCTCCTCTTCTCTTTCGGGCTCGCGGCGCCCGCCACCGGATGCAGACGGCCTCCTGATCGCGCGGCGAGCCGCTTGACCGCCCACGTCCACCAGGGCGGCAGCGGAAGGTAGGTCTCCCGCCAGCACTCGAGCTCGCTTCTCGGGATTCTCTCGGTCCGGGTCCTCTCGAATGCCGTCGTCTGGATCACGATCTCATCGGGGCCGACCTCGATCCGCTCTTCGGCGAACGCGAGCGCCGCCAGTCCCAGCAGCGCCAGCGGTGCGGAGACTAAGACTGCGAGAGAAAGGAGAATCATGACGGGAATAGGCAGGTCTCCGAAGTCCCCTCTCCGCAGACCCACCTCCCACGCCTGGGCGAGGCGTGCCGAGCCGAGAAGGGTCGCTCCCACAACCACGGCGCCGACGGCCGCCATCCGGAACCGCCAGGTCCGCAGGCGGACGAGAGGTTGGATTCGCACGATTACGCCCCCTGGAAACGGCGTGAACGTGACGCGGGGCTCGCCTCGCCTCGACAAGAGGGCAATTGTATGATCCGGCTTCCGGCAACGCCGGGCCTACAGGGGGTGCAGAGTGGCTACGAAAAGAAAAACCGCGAAAAAGAGCGCGGCAAAAAGAAAGCAGGCCGCCAGCAAGAGGACGAAGAGAACGGGACGGGGTCCGAAAAAGACGGCGGCGAAGCGCAGGGCCGCCGGAGCGCGGAAGACAGCGAGTCGGGCGGCGGCTTCGAGGCGAAAGACCCCGAGGAAGGTCGCTTCGGCTCGGAAGACGACGGCGAAAAAGGCCGCTCCGGCGCGAATTGCCGCCGTGACGACCCCTTCCGCCGCGTCTCCGGCCGGGGAAGTCTACGGCGAGGAGAGCTGGCGGGAAGAAGAGCTTTCGGCCGGCGAGCTCGACCGGGAATCTCCGGAGATCGAGGAGGTCGACGCGGACCCGGATCGGCCCAAAGTGAAAGGCGTGGTCGAAGACGACTCGGAATGGTAGTAGGATAGCGCTAGCAGGCAGCTATTGCCGGGCTTTTGCTCGGCTGGCGCGGAAGAAGGTCCCGAGAATTCGGGACCTTCGTATTTTCGGGGAGTTCGTCGTTTGTGGTCTGTGGTCAAGGGAAACCACGACAGACTACGAACTACAAACTCATTTCTTAATCGGCACCGGCCTTCGGTTCTTGTCCAGGTTGACGTACGTCACTTCGGCCTGAGTCACCTTCACGCGCTCGCCGATCCCTTCACCCGGTTGTGAGAAGACCTCGACGGAGATCGTAATCGAGGTACGGCCGATCTTCACGAGGCGCGTGTAGAAGGAGACGAGATCACCGACGTATACCGGCTCGTGAAAGACGGCCTCGCGCATCGCCACGGTCACGATGAAACCGGCCCCGTTGCGCTTGGCTTCGACCGCTCCGGCCTGGTCGATGTAGGAGAGGATCACGCCGCCGAAGATCGTTCCGTGGGCGTTGGTGTCCTTCGGCATCATGATGACGCGGATGGAAGGCTCGCGG
>DASXTI010000109.1:0-24732 GCA_036505535.1 Thermoanaerobaculia bacterium | reverse complement strand
AAAGAATCCCTTCGGATCGGCGGACGGCCCCGAGATCCTCGGGACGGTCCTGCGCGGGCAGAGTCCGCTCGTCGCGCTTCGAGGGGTCAATCTGGCCGGCCGCGGGAGCTTCGTCGGGCCGGACCTTCACGCGCCGGAGATGGACTTCGAGTTCCGAAAGGGCTTCGAGTCGGCTCGGGACGGTGTCCGCTACGAGGGTGATCCCTTCGCCGTCGCCGGGCTCGGCGCCGTCGCGGTCTTAGCGGAGCCCGTTGCCGACGACAAGGGTGCGCGCATCGGTGTGGTCGAGACGCTGGTGTCCTGGGGGCCGATCGTGCGCGAGTTCCAGGAGGAGGCGCGGCGAGAGGTCCGCGCGGTGCTCGTCGATCGCGGCGGGCGCATCCTCTTCCCGCCCGCCACGCGGGGCCGCGGCTCGCGTCATCCATCCTCCCTCGTCGCCGACTTCGTCCGCTTCCCCGCGCGGGTCACGCGCTCCGAAATGACCCCGTCGGGGATGGTTCTGGCGTCGATCGCGCCGGTGGGAGACCCGCCCTGGGGAGTCCTGGTCGAACGCGACCGCGACATCGTGTATGCCTCGGTCGACCGGATGGTGCGCGACACGCTGATCTGGAGCGCCGTTTGCTTAACCGGCGCCCTGACGCTCGGTCTGATCTTCGCGCGTCGCCTCTCCCGTCCGATCGCCCGGCTGGCCCAATCGACCCGGGCCGTTACGCAGGGGCAGTACGGCACCAGCGTCGAGGTCATGGGCACGGCCGAGATCGCCGACCTCTCCGAGAACTTCAACCGGATGAGCGAATCGATCAAGGACGCCTTCGAAAGGGTGCAGAAGGCCGCCCGCGAGAATCAGGAGCTCTTCATCTCCTCGATCCGCGCGCTCGCCGCCGCCATCGACGCCAAGGACCCGTACACGCGGGGCCATTCCGAGCGGGTGGCCCGCTACGCGTCGGCGATCGCGAGGGAGCTCGGCCTTCCGGCGGAGGACGTGCGCAAGGCCAGGCTCTCGGCGATCCTCCACGACGTCGGTAAGATCGGCATCGACGACCGGATCATTCGCAAGCCCACGGCGCTGACCGACGAAGAGTTCGAGCTGATGAAGGCGCACCCAGTCAAGGGCGCAGCGATCATGGAGACAATTCCCCAACTGGCCGATATCATCCCGGGCATGAGACATCATCACGAGAAGTGGGAGGGGGGAGGCTATCCCGACGGCCTCCGCGGAGAGCAGATTCCGATGCAGGCCCGAATCGTCGCCGTGGCGGACGCCTTCGACGCGATGACCACGACCCGTCCCTACCAGAAGGCCATGGAGGTCGCCTACGTTCTGGAACGGCTTCGCGAAATGGCCAACAAGAGGTTCGACCCGGCGGTCATCGAAGCCCTGGTCCGCTCTCATGAGAAAGGCGATCTGGTCGGAACCGTCGTCCCGTCGGCCGAGGCCCCTACGGTCCTCCGCGCGGGCGCGGGATCTCTGGCGCGATGATCAGATCCTGGAAGGCCGGCGGCCTCGCGGCGCTCCTCCTCGTCACTGCCGCCTGCCCGCGCCACAAGACCAAGACCTCCGCGGAAGTCCTCTTGACCGAGCGCATGGCGCAGGTCCTTCTGCGAGACGGACGCCCGGCCGAAGCGGAGAAGGCGTTCCGCGAGGTCCTGAAGGACGATCCGAAGAACCCCGAGGTTCTCGATGGGCTCGGCGTGTCGATGCTGATGCAGGGACGATACCGCGAGGCGCTCGCTACGCTGGACAAGGCGGTATTGCTCGCGCCGGAAAACGGGTCGTACCGGAACAACCGAGGAGTCGCCCAAATGGAGCTCGGCGAATACAAAGATGCCAGGGAGGATTTCGCGGCGGCGGAGCTATCGCAGAATCCGGACGACCGTCTCTCCGCGACGATCAACCGGGGACGCCTGCTGCAGCGGCAAGGGGATTTCTCCGGCGCCGAGGCGGAGTTCACCAACGCGCTGGCTCGGGACCCGAAGTCCTACGCCGCCACGCTCGGCCGGGGGGTCGCCCGCGAGGCGAAAGGGGACCTCGAGGCCGCCGCCGAGGACTATCTCGCCGCCGTGAAGCTCGAGTCGACGAGTGCCGAGGCGAACCTGCGTCTGGGCCTCTGTCTGGTATCGCTGAAGAAATCGGAGCTCGGCCGCCGCTACCTGCAGCGAGCCGTCGACCTGGATCCCAACGGCGACACCGGGGCAAAGGCGCGGATTCTCCTCGAGGCTCAGCGCCGCGGCTCGTAGGCGGGAGCCCGGAGCCGCCCTCCCCGTCGATGTCCTCGAGGGGATATCTTCGCCCTTCCTATGACCGACGACCCCCGCAACGCGCTTCCCGACACGCCGGAGCGCAAAGGCTTTCTCGCGAAGGTGCGCCGCGGCCTCTTCATGACGCACACGGAGATCCTGGAAAAGCTGGGGACGGCCGTCAAGAAGGGGCTGGGCATCGACGAGTCCGTCCTCGAGTCGCTCGAAGAGGCGCTGCTGTCGGCCGACGTCGGCGCGGACACCGCGGCGGCGCTCGTCGACGCCTTGCGCCGGAGGGCGAGCGGTTCCGAACAGAAAGACCCGGGGGCGCTGCGGATCATGCTTCTCGAGGAGATCGAGACGCTCCTGGCGTCGGCGCCGCGGCCGACGCGGAGAGCGGACGTGCCGCTGTTCGTGATTTTCTTGGTCGGGGTCAACGGATCGGGAAAGACCACGACGGCGGCAAAGCTCGCGGCGCGCGAGATGGCGGCCGGCCGTTCGACGCTGCTGGCGGCCGCCGACACCTTCCGCGCCGGCGCAATCGATCAGCTCCAGATCTGGGCGGACCGCCTCGGAGCCCCCGTCGTGCGGCACAAGGAGGGCGCGGACCCGTCGGCCGTTCTCTACGATGCGTTGTCGGCGGCCAAGGCACGCGGCATCCGGACGCTCCTCGTGGACACGGCCGGCCGTCTTCACACCAAGAAGAATCTGATGGAAGAGCTGTCGAAGATGCGGCGCATCGCGGCTCGGGAGGTGGCGGGAGCGCCGCACGAGACCCTGCTGATCCTGGATGCGACGACGGGTGTGAACGGCCTCGTCCAGGCGCGACGGTTCGTCGAGGCCGCCGGAGCGACGGGCGTCGTGTTGACCAAGCTGGATGGAAGCGCCCGAGGCGGCATCGTTCTCGCAATCTACCGCGAGCTGCAGCTTCCCGTGGTCTACGTCGGGGTCGGGGAAGCGCTCGACGATCTCGTGCCGTTCGATCCCTCGGAATACGCCAAGGCGCTGCTGGAAGTCGAGTCCTCAGAGTCCAGAGCTCAGAGTTGAAGAAGAAACGCCATTCCCCTCTCGACTCTCTGTCGGCTCTCGACTTCCGTTTCCTCGATCGCGCCCTCGCCCTGGCGGAGCGCGGTCGCTACTCGGTATCGCCCAATCCCATGGTCGGGGCCCTCGTCGTGCGTGGCGGATGCATCGTGGGGGAGGGATACCACCGCCGCGCTGGGGAGCCGCACGCCGAGATCTTGGCGCTGCGGCGCGCGGGAACGCGGGCGCGGGGTGCCGACCTCTACCTCACGCTCGAGCCGTGCGCCCACGAAGGGCGGACGCCCGCCTGCGCCCCCGCCGTGGTCGCCTCCGGCGTGCGGCGGGTGATCGTGGCGGTCCGCGACGCTAACCCCCGCGTCGCCGGCCGTGGCCTGGCCCTCCTCCGAAAGCAAGGCATCGAGGTCGTTTCGGCCCCTTCCGCATGGCGCGAAAAGGCGACCGCTCAGAACGAGAAGTTTCGGACCTGGATGACGGAAGGCCGACCGTTCGTCCTCGCCAAATGGGCGATGACCTTAGACGGCCGGACCGCGTCCGCGGCGGGGGAGAGCCGGTGGATCACCGGTCCGGCGGCGCGCCAACGCGGCCTGCTCTTGCGGGAGGAGTACGACGCGGTACTGGTGGGCGCGGGAACGGTCCTCGCCGACGATCCGCGCTTGACGCGTCGTCTGGCTCGCCGCCCGGCGAATCGCCACTGGCGGATCGTGCTCGATGGGCGGCTGCGTTTGAGCGAGGATGCTCGTGTCTTTCGCGGCCCGGGCCAGAAGCTGCTGGTGACCTCGGTCTCCCCGTCGCACCCCAAGGCGCGGCGGCTCGAGGCCCGCGGCGTCCGCGTCTGGAGTTTGCCCGCCCGATCGCCCGGGCGGGTGGATCTCTCGCGGTTTCTTGCCGAGCTCGCCCGGCATGAAGTCAGCAGCCTGATGGTCGAAGGGGGGGCGGAGACGCTCTGGGGCTTCTTTCGCGCGAAACTGGTCGATCGAGTCGCCGTCTTCATCGCGCCGCGCGTGCTCGGAGGCTCTCGAGGGCCGGGTGGCATCGGCGGCCCAGGTTTCGCGCTGCGGGATACACCCCGGCTAACCAACCTCGAAGCGGAGAAGGTCGGCGGTGACGTGCTGCTGACCGGTCACGTCACGTAGACTGGCGTCTCATGTTCACCGGGATCGTGTCCGGCCTCGGCACGGTGAAATCAATCGAGCGGCGGCGTGGCGGCGTCAGGCTGCGTGTCCGGCCGCCGGCAGGATATGGAGGGTTCTCCGCGGGCGAGAGCGTGTGCGTCTCGGGTGTCTGTCTGACGGCGGTCGAGACCGCCGCGGAGCTGGCGGCCGACTTATCGCCGGAGACGCTGCGCCGCTCGAGCCTGCGGCATCTTCGACCGGGAGATGCGGTGAACCTGGAGCGCGCCCTGCGCTGGGGCGACCGATTGTCCGGCCACTTCGTGATGGGTCACGTGGATGGGATCTCCCGTGTGCTCCGGATTGCGCGGACCGGAAACTGCCGGACGCTCCGCTTCTCGATCCCGCGCGGGCTCTCGCGCTACGTCGTACCGAAGGGCTCGGTCGCGCTCGACGGTATCAGCCTGACCGTCGCGGCGAAAAGGAGAGGAACTTTCGAGATCGCGCTGATCCCGGATACGTTGCGGCGCACGACCCTGGGCTCCGCCAGGACGGGAGATTCCGTCAACTTCGAGGTGGACGTCTTTGCGCGCTACGGCCGTGCCGGAACGGCGCGGAGAGCGCGGGCGCCTCGGAAGGCGCGATGATCGTCTTCGAATCGGCGGCGGCGCCGTCGGTGAAGACCGGCGAGGCGGAGATCGGTGGCCGGCGGGTCGCCGGCCGGCTTTGCCCGTATATCGGCGAATTCCTGACTCTTCGTTTCGACCCGGTGGACAGACGCTTCGTCTTCCGCAAGCTCGCGGCCACGGTCTCCGTCGGTCCGGCGGACCCCCGGCCCTGGGGAGAGGCGGCGTCGCGGATCCCTCCCGGACCGGTCTTGATTGGTCCGGGCTGCGAGGCGGAGGAGGTTCGGGGCGCCTTGCGGGCCGCCGCCGACGCGGCACTCGCCGCGGGAAGGCCCGTCTATCTCCTCGATCCGGATCCGGCCGGTCTTCCCGAAGAGGGCGGAAGCGCCGTCGTCCTCTGCTCATGGCGGCCCGGCGGAAGGCCCGCATTTCCGGATCTTGCCCGGGCCTCCGAGGCCGGCTTTCGTTGCGGAGTCTTCTTTCCCCTCATCGCGGGCTGGACGGCGGAGCCGCCGGTCTACGAGGCACTCCTGGCCGAAGCGGCGGCCGGCGGCGCGGCATCTGCTACGGCCCTCTCGCCCGAAAGCGACGGCGACGCACGGCGCGCGATCGTCGAGGCACGCGCGACGGTGGATTCCGAGGACACCGACCGGTTCTTCGAGCTCGTCCACCACGAGGATTGGACGGCGCAGCTTCCCGGCCAATTCCGTGAGGTCCGCGAGGCCTGCGCGCGGCACGGACTCGCGACGCTGCCTCCACGCCCGGTCGGGCGGCGACAACCCGCGGGCAACGCGGCCGCGGCCGCGCGACTGGAAGAGCGGGCGGAGCTTCCCGAGGCCGATGAGCATCGCGCGGCGCTCCTCCACGCGGCCGTGCGCTGGATCGACGAGTCTCGCCGGGATCTATCGGCCGTGGCGCGGGACGGCAATTTCCGCAAGATTTTCCCTTTCGGCGGGGAGATCGCCGCCGAAGCGGAGGCCGCTTTCCGGGAGGCGTGTTGACCGCCGCCGGATGCTACGTGCACCTGCCGTACTGCGCTTCGCGGTGCGGCTACTGCGCCTTTGTCGTGACGACGGACGGCTCGAGCCGCGAGGCGTACCTCGAGGCCTTGGAGCGGGAAGCCGCGTTGCTCTCGGCAGAGGCGGACGGTACCGTGTTCGATTCGGTCTACCTTGGCGGAGGCACGCCGTCGCTTCTCGCGCCAAAAGCGGTGGCCGGACTGCTGGATGTGCTCAGGGCGCGCTTCGCAATCGACTCCGACTCCGAGGTCACGCTCGAGGCAAACCCAGAGGACGTGACGGCGAATGTCGTGCGGGCATGGATCAACACCGGCATCAACCGCGTCTCGGTCGGCGTGCAGTCGCTCGAGGACCGGGAGCTGTCGGCCGTGGGACGCCGGCACGATGCCGCGCGGGCACGCGCCGCGTTGGCTCGACTCGTGGGATCGGAGCTCTCGGTCTCCGGAGATCTGATCCTGGGCCTGCCCGGCCAGACCCCGGAGAGCTTCCGGGCAAGCCTTACGGGGCTCTGCGATGCCGGCGCGGAGCATGTCTCGGTCTATCTTCTCGAGACCGAGAAGACGAAGACGATCGAGGAGGACCGGCGATTGCATCCCGATCGCTACCTCTCCGACGACTGCCAGGCCGAGCTGTGGCTCGAGATGGGGGAGACTCTCGCGGCACGCGGTTACTCCCATTACGAGATCTCCAACTGGGCGCGGCCCGGGCGGGAGGCCCGGCACAATCTGAAGTACTGGAGGCGGACCTCCACGCTCGGCCTCGGAGTCTCCGCGCACGAGCTCTGGAACGGTCGCCGCCGGGCCAACGTCTCGAACCTGGAGAACTATCTCGGGCTGTTGCGAGCCGGCCGACGCCCTCTCGCGTTCGACTTACCGATCGAAGCGCCCGAGGCGGCGCGCGAGGAGATCTTCCTGGGCCTGAGGCTGTCCGAAGGCGTGCCTGCCGTGTGGATCGAGGAATTCGTGACCCGCTCCGGAGACGTCCGCCTCTGGAACGACTATGAAGGCTGGGTCGCCGAAGGAGTCCTCGAGCGCCGCGCCGGTCGCGTCCGTTTCACCGAGCGCGGCTACCTCATCTCCAATGAGGTGTTGAGCCGGTTCGTGTAGATTCCTCGGCCCTGAGCGGGCGGCCGCAAGGGCCGCCCCTACAACCTCGGGACGTGGGGGCGGGGCTTGTCCCCGCCCATTCTCTAGATGAACAGCGGCGCCAACACGAGTGTGATCGTCGCGAGCAGCTTGATGAGCACGTGCAGCGACGGGCCGGCGGTGTCTTTGAAGGGATCACCGACCGTATCGCCCACGACCGCCGCCCTGTGGGCCGCTGAACCCTTCCCGCCGTACGCCCCCGCCTCGATGAACTTCTTGGCGTTGTCCCAGGCCCCGCCGCCGTTGTTCAAGAAGGTCGCCATGACGATGCCGGCGATCGTTCCGACCATCAGCAGCGCCGCGACGGTCTCGGCTCCCACCCCGAACTGCCGGAAGATCACACCGACCGCAATCGGCGTTCCCACGGCCACGAGACCCGGGGCGATCATCTGTCGCAGCGCTCCGCGCGTCACGATGTCGACCGTGCGGCCGTAGTCCGGCTGCTCGGTCCCCTGCATGATCCCGGGATGCTCCTGGAACTGGGCCCGGACATCCTGGATCACGACGGAGGCGGCCTTCCCCACCGCCTTGATCGCGAGGCCGGAGAAGAAGACAACCAGCATCGCGCCGATCAAGCCGCCGATGAAGACCTCGGGCTTGGCGAGGTTGACGGAGGTCAACGCCGCCCCGTAGTTCTTCAACTCGTCGAGATAGGCCGAAAAGAGGAGAAAGGCCGCCAGGGCGGCCGACCCGATCGCGTAGCCCTTGGTCAGCGCCTTGGTCGTGTTGCCGACGGCGTCGAGCCGGTCGGTCTTCTTGCGGATCGCCTCGGGCTGCTTGGACATTTCGACGATGCCGCCGGCGTTGTCCGTGATCGGCCCGAAGGTGTCCATCGCCAGGATGTAGGCCGCCGTGCCGAGCATGCCCATCGTCGCGACGGCGGTTCCGAAGAGGCCGCCGCCCGGCAGCGCCGCCGAGCCGATCTTGTAAGACGCGAGGATCGCGATCGAGATCGCGACCACGGGTGCCAGCGTGCATTCGAAGCCCACGGCGATGCCGGCGATGACGTTGGTGGCCGGGCCCGTCTGCGAGGCAGCAGCAATCTCTTTCACGGGGCGGTATTTGTACTCGGTGTAGTACTGCGTGATGAACACGAAGGCAATCGAAGTGAGCACGCCGATCATTCCGCAGAGGAAATACATCCACCAGGCGTCGGGCCTCGCCGGATTCGCGAGAAGCCATCGGGTCGCCACGAAGAATCCGGCGATGGCCAGGATCGACGTGATGTAGTAGCCCCTGTTCAGGGCCGCCATCGGGTCCGCGTCCTCCCGCGTCTTTACCGCGAAGATGCCGACGATCGAGGCGAGAAGGCCGAAGGCGCGCGCGACGAGGGGAAAGAGCATCACGCCGACCACGCCGGCCGAGAACGCCATGTTCTGTCGGCCGAGCGCTGCGGCGAGCGTGGCGCCCAGGATCATGGCTCCGATGTTCTCGGCCGCCGTCGACTCGAACAGGTCGGCGCCGCGGCCCGCGCAGTCGCCCACATTGTCCCCCACCAGGTCCGCGATCACGGCGGGGTTGCGCGGATCATCCTCCGGGATCCCGGCCTCGACCTTACCGACGAGATCCGCGCCGACGTCGGCCGCCTTGGTATAGATGCCGCCGCCGAGCTGCGCGAACAGGGCCACGAAGGAGGCTCCGAAGCCGTAGCCCACGATGAGGAGCGGAATCTGGACCGCCGGCACATCGGTGAAGTGACTGACGAGCCAGTAGAGTCCGCCCACCCCGAAGAGAGACATCGCGACCACGAAGAGGCCCGAGACGGCGCCGCCGCGCAGCGCGATCCGCAGGGCATCGTTCAAGGAGGTGCGAGCGGCGGAGGCGGTTCGGATGTTCGTGCGTATCGAGACCCACATCCCGATATAGCCGGCGATGACCGAGCAGGCGGCCCCCAGCGCGAAAGAGAGGGTGGTCCAGAAGGCCAGGCGCAGGGCCGTCGGGACCGGATCGAAATCGTGGTGGCCGCGGACGAAGCCATACAGAAGGAAGATGACCGCCGCCAGCAGAACGGCGAGCAGGCCGATCGTGCGGTTCTGCCGCCTCAGGAACGCCTCGGCCCCTTCCTTGATCGCGTTGGAAATCGCCTGCATGGCCGAGGTTCCCGTGTCGCGTTTCAGGACCCAGGAGGCGAGGTACCACGCCACGAAGAGCGACCCGATCGAGAAGAGGAGGATCAAGGGCAGAGCCAGCGCGTAAGACATTCGTCGTACTCCTGTTGGGCGTGATTCGGCTCCGCGCCGGCCGCGAGGACCGGTCGGGGAGCCGGGAGAATATCAAAACGACGGACGGGCGAAGCCCAGCTGATCTGAGACTTGAGACCTGAGACCCGAGACCGGAGACTCGTCTACTGCCCCACGGGAACGGCCTCGAGCACAATACCCATGCTCTTGGCGCCCGCGTTGCGGCAGATGTCCATGACCCGGATGACCTCGCCGTAGTTGGCCGCGTCATCGCCCGAGAAGAAGACGGTCTTGTTCGCGCGGTTCTTCAGAATATCCGTCAGCCGCAACGCGAGGGTCTGTACGTTGACCTCGTCCTTGTTGAGGTAGATCTTGTTCTGCGGCGCCAGGGACACGATGATCAGGTCCGTGGGGGGCGGACCTCCTTGCGGCGGGTTCTTCGGCGGAACCTTCACGTCGTAGCCCATCTGCAGGAGCGGCGTGATGACCATGAAGATGATCAGGAGCACGAGCACCACGTCCACCAAAGGCGTGATGTTGATGTCGCTCTTGTACTCGCCGGGGGGGCCGCCGACTCCCATTGCCATTCGGGTATCTCCTCGGGCTCGTTGGCCGGACGCTAGCTGACCTTCTGCTTCTTTTCGGCAATCAAGCCGACGTCCTGGAAGCCGGCATCCTTGGTCATCTTCATGACCTCTTTGACGTCGCCGTACTTCAGGCGCTGGTCGGCCTTGATGACGAGCTCGGTCGAGGGAGCGCGCTGGTAGAGCTCGTCCAGCGCATTCTGGAACTCGGGCTTCGAATACTGCTTGGTGTCGATGTAGTACGCGGGCGGCGAGGAGTACTTGACGGATATGAGCTTTTGCTTGCTGTTCTCCGGCTTCTTGTCGGGATTGTCTCCCTGCGGGATCTGGACGTCCACCCCTTTCTGGAGCAGGGGGGTGACGACCATGAAGATGATCAGGAGAACCAGACACACGTCGACGAGCGGAGTGACGTTGATGTCGCTCTGGAGCTTGTCGCGCTTTGAGCCGCCGCCCATCGCCATGAGAGTGCTCCTCTATGTGGAGAGCGAGACGCCCGCGCCTCGCCGCTTGATGAAGTAGTCGACCAGCTCGTTGGCGGAGTTGGACATCTCGACCTGGAACCGCTCGATGTTGTTCATGAAGATGTTGAACATCCAAACCGCCGGGATGGCGACGAAGAGGCCGAGCGCCGTCGTGACGAGCGCCTCGGCGATGCCCGACGAAACGGCCGCGATACCTCCCGAGCCGGTCATGGCCATGCCCCGGAAGGCATTGATGATGCCGATGACCGTACCGAAGAGGCCGATGAAGGGGGCCGTCGTGCCGATGGTCGCCAGACCCGAGAGGCCCTTCTTCATGTCGGCCGTCGTGACCAGCGCCTCGCGCTCGATGGCACGCTCGGCGGCCTCGATCATGTCGTGCCCCGTGAGGTTTGCCCCGCCGCTCTTGACGTCGTGCGAGAACTCATACAACCCGGCCGAAAGGACCCGCGCCACATGGCTGTTCTTGAACTTCTTCGAAGCGTCGATCGCCTCCTGCAGCTTGTCCTGCTTCAGGAATCCGGTCACCATCTTCGCGTAGGCCACGGACTGGTTACGCGCCTTCCGGTAGTAGAGGAAGCGCTCGAAGGCGACGGTCAGAGAGTACACGGACATGATCAGAAGCAGAACCACGACGCACTGCGCGATGATCGTCATCTTGTGCCACAGCTCAATTGGGTCGAAACTCATGCAACGCTCCTTCTCAAACTCTCAGCCCTCAAGCTCCCGATTCATTCCAATCCTAGTTCAACCGGAAGGTCACCGTCACGGTCAGGTACACCCGGACCGCCCGGCCGCCCAAGGTCGCGGGCTTGTATTTCCACTGCTGGACGGCCCGGACGGCTGAGGCGTCGAGCAGAGGATTGACCGACTTCAAGACACGGACGTCCTCGACGTTTCCGTCGGCCGTGATGATCGCCTCCAGGATGACGACCCCCTCCATGCGCGCCTTCCGGGCGGCCTCCGGGTAGCCCGGCTCGATGCGGGAAATCAGAACCGGCGCCTTGACGTCGCCGCCGACACGCAGGGGCTCGCCTCCCATTCCGGCGCCCGTCCCCCCCGGGACGCCTCCCATGACCCCTCCCGGCACGCCCCCTTCGACGCCTCCCTCGACACCGCCCTCGACGCCGGAGGGGGCCTCCGGCTCGGGAACCGCCAGAGGCTGGGGCACGGTTTCGGGAATCACGACAGGCTGGGTCATCTCGACCGGTCTGACGGGGACCGGCTTGGGCGCTTCCGGCTTGGGCGCCGCCGGTTTGGGAGCGGCGGGAGGAGGAGGAGGCGGCGGGGGCGCGGCCGCGTAGAAGGTGACCGGTATCGACGGCTCGGGCACATCGCCGACGAACCAGATCGAGGCGCCCAGCGCGACGCCGATCACGAGACCGTGGATGGCGATCGAGACCGGGAAGGATAAGGCCTTCTTGGACTCGACCTTCCGGTGGCTCGATTCGATCAAGGAGCTTTCAAACATGAACGATCCCCCCGACCCAGTAAGACACCGGTCTCACTTGCCCGGTTCCGGAGTTGCCTGGGCCTTGGCCTTCTCCTGGGCCTGCTTCCGCATCTCCAAGGCCTGCTGGAGATATTTGTTGGCGGTGTCCGTGTATTCCTGCCTCTTGGCGGGGTCAGATTCCATCTTCGCCTTCTCGCGGTAGAGAAGGTTGATGTAGGAGACGGCCTCGAAGTAATCGGGCTTGAGCTCTAAGGCCTTGTTCAACGACTGCAAACCCTCGTCGACGATCTTGGCGCGCAAGGCCGGGTCCAGATCCGGGACGTTATAGGAGCGGTCCCAGGCCTGCACGCCGATCAAGTAGTAGACCTCGGGATTGTTGCCTTCGAACTCGAGCCGCTTCTTCACCCAGGCCACGCCGTTGTCGAAGTCCCCCTTCTTGAAATACAGCATGGCGAGAGACTGCATCGCCTTGCTGTCCTTGGGGTTTCGCTTCAGCAGATCGTTCTTGTAGAAGTCGATGGCGTCATCGTAGCGCTCGGCGTTCAAGTACATCGAAACCAGGTACTCCCGCGCCTTCGTGTCCTCCGGGTAGGCCTCGGCGTAAGCCTTCAAGTGATCGATCGCCTTCTGCGCGAATTCGAGGTCCTTGGGATGCTTGGAGCCGGGCTGGTAGAGGCCCATGTAGGCCAGACCGACGTGCTTGTTGAGTTTTTTCTCCCCCGGGTCCAGGCGCATCGCCTCCTCATAGGCCGCCAGGGCGCTTCCGTACTGCGAGGCCTTCAGGAACTCGTTGCCCCTCTTGATTTCCTGCTTGGACTTGATCTTGTTGCAGCCGGAGAGGATCGTGACAGCGAGGAGGCAGAAGGCGGCCCAAGCCGCACGTTGCCGATGGCGTGGCATGCTTCGCTTCGCTCCTTGCTCTTTCGCTTTTCCGCTCCGGGCTCGAGTCGGCGTGCCCTGGAGGGCCGAATTCTGTTGAATTCCCTCCAACAAAGCAACAGAGTTTTTTGGATCGGCGAAGCCCTCCCGATTCATCCCGCCGAGCGCGATTCGGGCCCCGGAAAACCGCGCCTTCGGCCTTCTCCGCGGACGATCTCGACTTTGGCCGGGGAATAATGACGGCGGCAGCAGCGCTTTGCGTTGCATCGAGGAGGATCTCTTGAAAAGACTCGCCGCGATTCTCATGCTGCTCGCCGCCGCCGTCATGCTTCGTGCGCAGACCGCCGGCACACAGGCGCCGACACCCGCCCCGAAGCCCCAGGCGCCGACGCAGGAGAGGGCCTTTCCGCCGGTCGCCGAGTCCGTCGACGTTTCGGTGACCAACGTCGACGTCGTGGTGACGGACTCCAAGGGCAACCGCGTGTCGGGCTTGACCCCCGACGACTTCGAGATCAAGCAGGACGGGGTCCCGCAGAAGATCACGAACTTCTACGCCGTGACCGGCGGCAAGGTGCTGCTGGAGGATGGGAAGACGATCCCGCTCGACGCGCCCGCCGCCGCGCCCGAGGTACCGCGTGAGCTGAAGGCCCACTACGTCTTCTACATCGACAACCTCAACATCCAGCCGATCAACCGCAACCGGATGTTCAAGCGCTTGAAGGAATTCATCCCTCAAGCGGTCGGACCCAACGCCGAGGGAATGGTCGTCACCTTCAACCGGAGCGTCAAGGTCCGCCGTCCGTTCACTGCCGACGCGAATGACCTCGTCGGGGCAATCGAGCAGATCGAGCTCGAGAGCGGAGGCGGAACGACGCTGCAGGGGGAGCGGCGCGATGCCATCCAGAAGATCAACGACGCGCGGAGCTCCGGGGAGGCCATGAATGTCGCCAGGACCTATTCGCAGTCGCTGCGCAATGATCTCGAGTTCACCATCGACGGGATCAAGGAGACGATCGACAGCCTCGCTGGAATGCAGGGGCGCAAGAACTTCCTCTACGTGTCCGAAGGGTTACCGGCTTCGGCGGGGTTCGAGCTCTTCGAGGCGATCCGCACCAAGTTTCAGGACACCTCGGCGACGATGCAACAGTTCGACTTCGACATGAACGCCAAGTACGTCAAGATCGTCCAGGCCGCCAACGCCAACGGCGTCACGATCTACGCTCTGGACGCCTCGGGGCTGACGACCGGCGATCTGATGACGGCCGAGAACCGAACGACGGACGTGCGCCCCAACGACTTCCTGGTGCGTCAGAACATGCAGGGGCCGATCCGCACGATGGCGGAGCAAACCGGCGGGATCGCGGCCATCAACACGAACGACTGGAAGTCGAGCCTCGATCAGGTGGCGGCCGACTTTTCCAACTTCTATTCCCTCGGCTACCGGAGCGCCAAGGGTGCGATCGACCGGCCGCATTCCATCGAGGTTGCCGTCAAGCGCAAGGGGATGCGCGTCCGGACGCGATCGAGCTTCGTCGAGAAGTCGGTGGAGACGCGCACGGCGGAGGCGGTCCTCGCGAGCCTCTCCTATTCGCGCAACGAGAATCCGCTCTCGGCGAGCCTCTCGATCGGCGAGCCGACGCCGTACGACCGGGAGAATTACACCCTTCCCGTCCGAATCGGGATCCCCATCGGCAAGCTGGGTCTCGTGCCGTCCGGCGACCAGTACGAAGGGCAATTCTTCATCTACTTCGTCGTCCGGGACGCCGCGGGGAAACAGTCGGACCTGCAGATCCAGAGACAGCAGATCAAGATCCCGGGCAAGGATTTCGCCGTGGCGCAGCGCAAGGACTTCTATTACGACGCCAAGCTGATCGTCGTGCCCGGGGGACAGAAGCTCGCAGTCGCCGTCCGTGACTCGATTTCCAACTTGACCTCCTTTCTTCAGAAGAACTTCTTCGTCTCGGTGCTGCCCCAGGAGAAGGGGAAGAAGGAAGAGACGCTCAACCCCACAAAGCCGTAGATCTATTTTAGATTTTAGATTGTGGATTCTGGTTGCAGAGGCGGGCAAGCCTCGTCAATCCAAAATCCAAAATCCAAAAATCCAAAATAGACAGGATAATCAGGACGTGCCGCATCTCCCCTCCCTGATTCTCTTCGCGCGCGCGCCTGAGCCGGGACGAGTCAAGACTCGCCTGGCTGTCCGGCTGACCGAGCGGGGCGCGGCGGCGCTCTATCGCGCTTTCCTGGAGGACGCGGCTCATGTCTACGTCGATCGAACCGGCTGGCAGAGCGTCCTCTGCGCCGATCCGCACCCTTCGGATCCGCTCCTGGCGGCAATCTTCTTCGGAGCGTGGCGGCGCGAGGCGCAGGCGTCAGGAGACCTGGGCGAGCGGTTGCGCAAGGCATTCGAGCGAGAATTCGCGAGGGGGGCGCCGGCGGCCGTGGCGGTCGGTTCCGATCATCCCGCCCTGACGCGGAAGCGTCTGAAGGAGATCTTCGGCGAGCTCGCCCGGGGTCTGGATGCCGTCCTGATTCCAGCGGAGGATGGAGGCTACTGCGCCATCGGACTCGCTTCCTGTGCGCCGCTGGCCAACGTGTTCGAAGGAATCCCGTGGTCGAGCGACGCCGTCTGCCGGATCACCATCGCGCGAATGGAGAACGCCGGCCTTCGGGTCAAGGTTCTCGAGTCGGCCTACGACGTCGACCGTCCGGAGGATCTCGACCGACTTCGTCGCGATCTCGCGCAGCGCGATGCAGCCTCGGAAGACTACCCGACGGCGACGGCGCGGGTCCTCGAGGCAATTTCCGGGAACCCGGAATGATCCCCGTGCTCGACGCCCGCGGGATGCGGGCGGCGGACGCCGAGACGATCCGGGCGGGCGTGGCCTCGGACGTCCTGATGGAGAATGCGGCGTCGGCGCTCTGTGAGGAGCTGCGCCGGAGATTTCCGCGCTGGAAGCGCGTCGTCGTCGTGTGCGGGCCGGGCAACAACGGCGGTGATGGCCTCGCCGCCGCGCGCATGCTCGCTCAACGGGGACTCTCCATCCTTCTCTTCACGCTCCAGGATCCGTCGGCCTACACGGGAGATCCCGCGGCCAACGTGTCGCGCGTCAGGGCCGCCGGCGTATCTCTCGAGCCGCTGACCTCGGCAGGAGGCTTCGCGCGCCTTCGGCAGGCGCTCTCGGATTGCGACGGGGTCGTGGACGCGCTGTTCGGCACGGGGTTGACGCGCCCGCTCGAGGGGGGCGCACGACGGGCGGTCGAGGCGATCAACGCGACCGGCAAGCCGGTCGTGGCGGCGGACGTCCCCTCCGGCGTCTCGGCGGACCGGGGCGCCCTGCTGGGCGCCGCCGTGAGAGCTTCGCTGACGGTTTCCTTCGGCGCGCCCAAGGCTTGCCACGTCTTCCCTCCCGCGAGCGAAGTCTGCGGCTGCGTTGCCGTCGCCGACATCGGGATTCCGAGAAAAACGCTCGCGAAACGCGCCCGCCGGCTCTGGCTGGCGGAAGAGCAGGACGTTCGCGCGCTTCTTCCCCCTCGACCTCTGAATTCACACAAGGCGGACTTCGGTCGTCTCGCCATCGTCGCGGGCGCGCGAGGCAAGGTCGGCGCCGCCGTTCTCGTCGCTCGGGGGGCGTTGCGCGGGGGAGCGGGGCTGGTGACGGTCTTCTGCGCCGCCTCGCTCGAGGCGACCATCGTGACGGCCTTGCCCGAAGCGATGACCTCGGGCCTACCCGAAGCGGATGGATCGATCAGCGAGTCCGCGGCGAAGGCGCTCATCCGAGCGCTTCGAGACTTCGATGCGGCGGTCCTCGGGCCGGGCCTGGGCACGTCGGCGGCGACCGTTCGGTTTCTCGCTGCGGCACTGAAGGGCGCCCGGCTTCCGATCGTCGCGGATGCCGACTGCTTGAACGCGTTCGCAGGGAGGCCCGAAGTCTTCGCGAGACGGCGCGCCCCCACGATTCTGACGCCGCATCCGGGCGAGGCGGCGCGCCTGTTGCGACGCTCTTCCCGCCAGATCCAGGAAGACCGGCTCGGCGCCGCGCGAATGCTGGCGCGGCGCAGCCGTGCCGTCGTCATTCTCAAGGGGGCGCACAGCTTGATCGCCGATCCCTCCGGCGAGGTGATCGTCAACCCCACGGGAACGCCGCTGCTCGCGACGGCCGGCTCCGGCGATGTGCTCGCGGGCTTGATCGGCGCGCTGGTTTCCGGCGGTCTTCCGCCGAAGGATGCGGCCGTCGCGGCAACCTGGCTCCACGGATCCGCGGCCGAAGCGCTCAGGTCGAGGTTGGGCGATGCCGGTGCGCTCGCGCACGAGGTCGCCGACGCGCTCCCGGCCGTTCGACGGCGTCTCGGGCGGCCTCGAGATCCATAAGCATTTACTTATATATCGGGATCGCGGCCTTGAACGGAGAGGAAACCGTGACTCAGTCGGAGGCGGAGACGGAAGGCCTCGGCGCAAGCCTCGCCCCATCACTCGGAGGGGAGGGCGTCGCCTACCTCATCGGAGACCTCGGAGCCGGGAAAACGACGCTCGCGCGAGGCATGGCGCGAGGGCTCGGCGCCGCGGCGCGCGAGGTTGCCTCGCCGACCTTCGCTCTCCTCCACGAGTACGCGGGAGAGGAGGGCGCGATCGTTCTGCGCCACCTCGATCTCTATCGTCTCGCCGACGACGTGCGGGAGCTCGAGATCCTGGGTCTCCCCGATGCGGTCCGGGGTGCGCCCGTATGCGTCGAGTGGCCGCGGGGGGCGATCCGGCGCCTCCTCCCCCCGACCGTCGAGATCGACCTCGAGGTGTTACCCGACGAACGCCGCTTGATCCGCGTGCGCCGGCTGCCGCCTTAGAAGGCGAAGATCAGTCCGCCCGTCGCCTCCCCGTTCGTCAGCCAGTGGCGATCCGAGCAGGTGTCGAAGAAATCGTTGCAGCTGATGTGCCTGCCCTTGCCGAGCGAGGTCGTATACCCCCGGCCGTCGAATCGGAGGCCGAAGTGCGGCGTCACGAATACCTTCAGACCCCCGCCCAGACTCGCCGTGAAGCGCGTGTCCGCGCTGGCGGAAACTCCCGGGACACGGGGGTCCAGATGCGCCGCCCCGGCCCCCATCGTGAAGTAGGGGACCACACGGCGGTGCCCGAAATTGAAGGTCAGGTAGCCCATGTAGTAGTCGATGTTCAGGTCGCCGAGATCCTGGCGTCCCCCGTCGAAGACGCCGCCCGTGTCGCGGGTGACGAAGGACGTGTCGGTTCGCGAGTACTGAAACTCGAGCTCGAAGAGGCTCGACAAGTTCACTCCCAGCCTTCCGCCGTAGGTGGCGTGGTCGTCCACGTCGACGGCGGACGTGAAGAGCGCATTCGAGCCCCGCGCAAAGGTGCCACCGAAGAGGTATCCCGCGAAGGGACTGATCTCGACGGTTCCCTGCCGGACCTGCGCGGTTGCCACGCCGGCCGAGGCCAGGATGGCGCAAAAGAGGAGAGCGGACACACGGATCTTCATGGCGAGTCCTCCTGAGATTGTCGACGCGTGGATGGAGGCCGGGGGTTACTTACGCGTCTTGAGGTGTTTTTCGACGACCTTTTTCCAGCGATCCTCCCACTCGGGCGAGTACCCCACCGCACGATCGATCAGGGTCCGATCGGGCGCGAGAATGAAGGTCGACGGGATTCCCATTGCGGTGAGCGGGCCGGCGTCTTCAGGCGAGGCGTAGTACACCGGCACCGAAATGTTGAACTGCTTCATGAAGGGGCTGACGCGCTTGCGATCGGCGTCGACGTTGACGGCGAGCACGACGAAATTCCGGTCGCTGTACGTGTCATACATCTTCTGAACGACCGGAAGCTCCTTCTTGCAGGGCCCGCACCACGTCGCCCATACGTTCATCAGGATGACGTTGCCCTTCAGTTCGGAAAGGCGGACGCTGCCCCCCTCGGACCCGACAAATTCGAGGTCTGGAAAGACCGGGGGTGCCTGAGACTGTTGCTGGGCGAGAACGGCGGGCGCGGACGCCGCCGCCATCGCCAGAGCGAGAAGTGTCCGCATCCTGCTCATCGAACGGCCGTGTCGCGGCGATTATTCCGTCGCATCGACCTTTCAGGATAACCGAAATTATTGTGGGGTCAGGTCTCCATTTTCCGCCTTGCGGGTTTGGAGCATTGACGTGCCGGTGCCTTCGCGGCGGTCAAAGTGGAAAATGGAGACCTGACCCCATAATGGGCGCCATGGCGAAAGCGCCCCCCGTCCTGGCACGGGTCTACCGCGGCACCCGCGTCGAGTCGGCGCATCGCGGCTCGGTCGCCGTCGCCGACGAGAAGGGGACGATACTGGCGGGATGCGGCGATGCATCGATCCTCATCTACACACGTTCGGCCGCCAAGCCGTTCCAGGCGATGCCGCTGCTACTGGCCGGCGGAGAGAAGAGATTTGACCTGGGAGACCGCGAGATCGCGCTGATGTGCGCTTCGCACGGCGGCGAGCCGCGACATGTCCGGCTCGCCGCGCAACTGCTTCGGCGCGGCGGCTTTTCGATTCGCGATCTATTATGCGGAGCGCAGTCGCCGATGCACGATGGTTCGGCGCGGGAGCTCACCCGGCGCGGCGAGCCGACGACAGCGCTCCATAACAACTGCTCGGGAAAGCACGCGGGGATGCTGCTCGCCTGCCGGCTTCTGGGTCTGCCCCATGCCCACTACACCGAGCCCGGCCATCCGCTCCAGCGCCGCATCCGAGCGCTCCTGGCGCGTTACGCCGGCATTCCCGAGGAGCGGATCACCGTGGCCGTCGACGGCTGCAATCTACCGGTTTTTCGTCTGCCCCTCTCCTCTCTGGCGGTCGCGTACGCGCGCCTGATGGCCGGGCGGCTCCCCGGCGAAGATCGTGCCTCCTCGGCGGCACGCGTCCGAATCGTCCGCGCCATGGCGAGAAGTCCCGAGATGGTCGCCGGCGCGGGCCGCTTCACCACCGAGTTCATCGAGACCGGCCGCGGCCGGTGGATTGGAAAGGAGGGGGCCGAGGGCGTCTATGCCGTCGGGTTCCGTCCGCCGGGGAAGGGACGGCCCGCCACAGGTATCGCTTTCAAGATCGAGGACGGCTCGGCCCGTCCACGGGACGCCGTGACGCTGGCGATCCTGGATCGCCTCGGAGAGCTGCCTCTGCCGGTCCGTCGCGAGCTTGCCCCGTATGCCGAGCCGGTCCTCCACAACGCGCGCGGCTTCGAGGTCGGACGCATCGAGGCGGAGGCACCGATCGATCGCGCATCCCGCCCGAGAGCCCGCGGAGTGCGCGCCGCCGGGGTAAGGTAGCGCCGTGGCGTACCGGGATCTCTCGGCGTTCCTCGAGACGCTCGAGGAGGAGGGCGATCTCGCTCGAGTCCGCACGCGCGTTTCCCCGCGCCTCGAGATCGCCGAGATCGCGGACCGTGCGGTCAAGGGGGGCGGTCCGGCGCTCCTCTTCGAGAACGTCGAAGGCTCGGACCTTCCGATCGCGATCAACACGTTCGCCTCGGCCCGGCGGATGCGGAAGGCTCTCGAGATCGAATCCTGGGAGGAGTGGGATGCGCGGCTGGAATTCTTCCTCGACCCGAGACCTCCGGTGGGGATCCTTCAAAAGCTCAAGGCGATCCCGAAGGTGACGGAGCTCGCGGCGATCTTCCCGAAGACGGTGCGAAGCGCGCCGTCTCAGCAAGTCGTAGAGACCGGCGAGGCCGTCGATCTCGGCAGGCTCCCCGTCCTCACCTGCTGGCCCCAGGACGCGGGTCCGTTTATCACCATGCCAATGGTCGTCACGAAGGATCCCGCGACCGGCAAGACCAACGTCGGCATGTATCGCATGCAGGTCTATGACCGGAACACGACCGGAATGCACTGGCAGAAGCACAAGGACGGCGCGGGTCAGGCACGCGGATACGAACGAGAGGGCCGGCGCATGGAAGTGGCCGCCGCCATCGGGTGCGATCCGGCGACCGTGTTCTCTGCAATCGCGCCGCTTCCCCCGGGAATCTCGGAATTCCTTTTCGCGGGATTTCTGCGCGGCGAGGCGGTGCCGCTCGTCGCCGCGAAGACCGTCGATCTGCTGGTGCCGGCCGAGGCGGAGATCGTTCTCGAGGGCTATGTCGATCCCCACGAGCGCCGGCGCGAAGGACCCTTCGGCGATCACACCGGCTTCTACTCCTTGGACGACGACTTTCCCGTCTTCCACGTTACGGCGATCACGCGGCGCGAGCGGCCGGTTTACTTGACGACGATCGTGGGTCGGCCGCCGATGGAAGACGGCTTCATGGGGGGCGCCGTCGAGCGCCTCTTCCTGCCCCTGGTGAAGAAGACGATCCCGGAGATCGCGGACATGCATCTTCCGGTCGAAGGCATCTTTCACAACCTGATGATTGTCGCGATCGACAAACGGTATCCCGGCCATGCCCGCAAGACGATGCACGCCATCTGGGGAATGGGGCAGATGATGTTCACCAAGACGATCATCGTCGTGGATAAGGGCGTCGACGTCCGCGGTGGTCCGCAACTTCTCTGGAGGGTTCTGACGGCGATCGACCCCGAGCGCGATGTCGAGTTCGTCCACGGCCCGGTCGACGAGTTGGATTTCGCGTCGCGCCTGCCCTGCTACGGGAGCAAGATGGGAATCGATGCCACCCGCAAGTGGAAGGAGGAAGGATTCCTCCGCCCCTGGCCGGACCAGATCGTAATGTCGGATGAGGTGAGGAAGAAGGTGGACCTCCTCTGGCCGGAGCTTGGGATTCGGCTCCCCTCGAAGCCGTAGCACCCGGACTCCTCGCGTCCGCGCCCTCCCTCCCGGTGCTAGAATTTACTCTCCGGAAATGAAGGTCCTCATCGTCGATCCGAACCCCGATTCCCGCGACGCGCTTCGGCGCGCGTTCTCCTCCCTCGGGTGCCCGGTGCGTGGATTCGAGAGCCTCCGGGAAGGGGAGAAGGTCCTCGCGGAGTTCGATCCCGACATCGTCGTCGCCGGTCTCGATGCCCGCGACGGAGACGCCGCCGCATTGCTGGCCCGGGCGCGGTCCTCGGATTCCCGCCGCATCGCCTACGCGCTCGTCGATCTCTCGCAGCTCGACCTAGCTGTCCAATTCGTCGCGGAAGGCGCCCACGACTTCATCTGGCGTCCGGTCTCGGAGGTTCGCGTGGCGCAGCTCCTTTCCGCCGCCGCGGCGCGCCGTCGGAAGGATGCCGCGGCAGAGGAAACGCGCTTGCGCCTGGCTCGGGTCGAGCTTCGCGACGCATTGCCCGGGCGGTCGCCGAGGTGGATCTCCACTCTCACCGCGATCGAACATTCTGCCGATTCGAACGAATCCGTGCTGATGACGGGGGAGTCCGGCACCGAGAAGGACGCCGCCGCGCTGGCGCTCCACCGCCTTTCCCGCCGCGGGTCCGAGCCCTTCGCCTACATCTCGGAGGGGGAATCGCTGGATCTCGCCACCCGCCAGGCCGGATCGGGTACGCTCTTTCTGCCGAACGTCGAGGCCACGTCCGCGGGCTTCCAGGAAATGCTTCTCGCCCACATCGAGGGACCCCGTCGCCCGCGCTTCATCGTCGCGACCGACGAAGATCCGGCCGATTCCCTCTCGGCCGGGCGGCTGCTGCGCTCTCTCTACGACGTGCTGTCCGAAAATACTGTCCACCTTCCGCCGCTGCGCGAGCGGGAGGCGGACGTGGCGGTGCTGGCTCGCCGCGCGCTCGACGATCTCGATCCGGCGCTCTCCTTCGACGCCGACGCCCTCGACGTGCTGCTGGCGCACGATTGGCCGGGCAACACGCGCGAGTTGAGGGAGGCCGTGCGCCGGGCCGCGCGGCTTGCCGAGGGTACGATCGGTCCGACCCTCGTCCGTTCGGTCCTCGGCCGTCCGCTTCCCCGCACCAAGGAGCGGCGGCGCAAGGCCCCGGTCGTCAAGATCGCCGTCGGCGACTCGCTCGCCGACGTCGAGCGCCGGCTCATTTCCAAGACTCTCGAGTTCGCTCGGGGCAACAAGCGCAAGACCGCGGAGCTCCTGAAGCTGTCGCTCAAGACGATCTACAACAAGATCAAGGAATACGGGCTCGAGCACTGACGGCGGCGCCTCCGGGTCTGACCGGGCGTTGCAAATACATCGGTCCCGAAATTGCATTCCGGTTCTCAGAGGAGGTCTCTCCGACGGAATCGAGCCGTCTCATGCCACACCATCAATATCTGATCGTCGGCGGCGGAATGGCGGCGGATGCCGCGGTTCGCGGCATCCGCGAAGTCGACTCCGGAGGCTCGATCGGCTTGATCGGTGAGGAGACGGCGCCTCCGTACAAACGGCCGCCGCTGACCAAGGCGCTCTGGAAGGGCGACCCGGTCGAGTCGATCTGGCTCGGGTCCGAGAAGCTCGGAGTGGAGGTCCATCTCGGGCGGCGCGTGGAGGCCCTCGACCTGCGGGGGAAGGCCGTCGTGGTCGGAGGCGAAACATTCTCCACCTTCGACAAGCTTCTGCTGGCCACGGGCGGGACCCCCCGCCGTCTCGCCTTCGGCGACGGATTCATCTACTACCGGTGGTTCACCGACTACGAGAGGCTGCGCGCCTTGACGGAGCGCGCCCAAAGCTTCGCGGTCGTCGGCGGAGGATTTATCGGCTCGGAGATCGCCGCGGCGCTGGCCATGAATCAAAGAGAGGTCACGATGTTTTTTCCGGACGAGACCATCGGGCCCCGCGTGTTCCCGAAGAGTCTCGGCCGGTTCGTCAACGGCTATTACCGAGACAAGGGGGTCAAGCTCCTGGCCGGGGAATCCGTCGTGGGCGCGGAAAAAAAGGACGGGAGAACCGCACTGCAAATCAAGAGCGGCGCGGAATCGCGGTTCGACGGCGTCATCGTGGGGATCGGAATTCAACCCAATGGGGATCTCGCGGCGAAGGCCGGTCTCGCCGTCGAGAACGGCGTAGTCGTCAACGAGCTTCTTCAAACGGACCACCCCGACGTCTACGCGGCGGGGGACGTCGCCAACTTTTTCAACCCGGCGCTCGGATCGCGCCTCCGCGTGGAGCACGAGGACAATGCCCTTACCATGGGTCGCATCGCCGGGCGAAACATGGCCGGGGAAAAGGAGCCTTACCGCCATCTGCCATTCTTCTACTCGGATCTCTTCGAGCTCGGCTACGAGGCCGTCGGGGACGTCGACGCTCGGCTGCAGACGGTCGAGGATTGGAAGGAGCCGAACCGGGAGGGCTGTGTCTACTACCTCCGGGACGGTCGCGTCCGGGGGGTACTGCTTTGGAACGTTTGGAATCAGGTCGATGCGGCTCGTGACCTCATCGGACAGCCCGGCCCGTTTCGCCCCGAGGATCTCAAAGGAAGACTGCCGGCGTAAGCCGTCCAGCAGGTGCCGGAGGAGGGAGTCGTGTCGGCCGCCGGCTAAAGCCGGACGCGCCTGCGGCGCGGCCGACGCGAAACTGTCGAGGGGGCTGCGCCCCCTCGCGCACCCCATGAGGGTTCTCCTCTCCTCCTCCCGCACTTGACAGCGCGGTGGAGTCCAAACGGTGGTGGCTGGTGCCGGAGGAGGGAGTCGAACCCTCATAGTTAGGGATCGTGCAGGTATTCCCCTGCAGGAGTCTGCCGAGAAATGCAGTGTTTCCGCGGGTTTCGTCGGCAGCGCTCTGCACGCCCCGGCACGGCAGAGGGGCACAAAGGGGGCACATTCGCGAACCGGCGCCGGCATTCGGCTGCGGGTCGAACAGAAACGCTCCGGGGAGTCACCGGAGCAGGAGGACATGATGTCAGGTCCAACGGGTCTCGTAGGCAATGCGGCGCCCCTGGCGAGCAAGCCGGAGCGCAAGACGCAGGGGTACGCAATCGACACGGGGTTTCGGATCACGCAGCAGACAACCGGGCGGCAGTTCGCTCTGATCGTCTGCGCCGGTGAGGGTGATAACGGCTGGCTCGTGGAGATCAAGAAAGGAAAGACGCCGTGGTCAACTCGCTGTCAGGGCGCGAGCGAGCACGAG